>SUVU01000025.1 GCA_015061865.1 Lentisphaerota bacterium | reverse complement strand
TCCCGGCGTGGACCATTTTCAGACAATCCAGCCGGACTGCCTTTGCCAGCAGATCACATTCTTTAAATTCCATGATTCAAACCTCCTGTTTAATGGAAAAGAACTCTTTTTGAGCATAAAACGCCGCCCCGTTGGCACCGGCAAAAGTGCCGGTGGTGCTGACGGCGAAACTTACTTGACGGTCAAAAGGATAAATGACATTGCTCCGGGCAGTTTCAGTGAGCAGCTCCATGAAACCGGGCAATTCGGTCAGACAGCTGTGGATGACGACATGAGTGATGGCGGTGAAAGTCACGACATTGGCAACGGCGATGCCGAGTGCCTGTGCCGCCGTATTCAAAAGCTGCTGTGCGTCGGGGTTCCCGGCGGCGATCTCAGCGGCGAATTCGTCAAAATTCCGGCATTTTGCCGCTTCCAGAATTGCCGGTAAAGCGGCGACCGTTTCCAGACAGCCGCAGTTGCCGCAGTGACATTTTTTGCCCCCCGGAACCGCAATGGTGTGACCGAGCTGACAGGATGACGGCACTTCAGCGCCCCAATATTTACCGTGCTGCAAAATCGACGCCCCGATACCGTTACCGGCAAAAAGCTGTAAACTGTTCCGCAGTAAACTGTTGCCCGGATCCCGGCGCAACTCCTCCAGCGAAGCCGCCCCGGAACGGTCGATGATTTTGACCATACAGTGAAATTTCTCCTCCAAAACGGCTTGGATGGCGATATTTTCCCACTCCGGCACCAGCGCCGAATAAACCACATCCCCGGCGGCAGAATTGACGATACCGATATCGGCAAAACCGATCGCACAAATCTCATTTTCCCCGGCAGAGTTGGCAAAATCCTGCAATGCTTCCAGAATCAGATTCAGCCGCGCCGCCCCGCCGAGCGACGGCGCAAGCGGATAAGAATTCCGGGCAATGCTTTTGCCGGTGGGGTCCAGCAGAATACAGATCAGCGCATCCCGGGTGTGTTCCGCCCCGATCACCGCAAACCGTGCCGGATTCAACATCAGCGGCACATTGCGCACCTGATGCGTGCCGGTTCGCAGGATGTAACGCTCGCTTTCCAGAAAATTGCAGCTGTCCACCAGTGAATTCAACCGCATTTTCAGCTTGTCCATCAACTGTTTGCGGGTCAATGCGCCGTTTTGATAAAGCAGATTCAGCACACTGCGGTCGTATTTGTCCAACATCAGAAAACTCCAGGTTAAAAATTAATTATCAATGATAAATATAAATTCACAAAGAGGTTTTTGCAAGTCGCTTCAATAAAAAAATTGCAAAAAAAAGCGGGACTGCGGCTTTGGCGGCAGTCCCGGAGACGGCAATTGCTGTTACAGCAATTTGCGGATGTCAATGATCCGGACTTCCGGCGGGGCGGTCACTGAATAGGATTTTTTATCGCTGTCAATGGCAACACTGATTACTCCGTATGGAGTCGGCACAGTGCCGGAACAGCGCAAGCCCGGCAGGGTCAGCGGATCAAAGATCACACTCCGCCATGCGGCTTCGTTCTGTCTGATCCCCAGCAGGATCTCCGAAATACTCACCATCGGGTGAGCGCTCCAGGCATGGCAGCGGCTGGTTCCGGCGCCGCATTTTTCCAGCCATTTTTCCGGAGTGGTACCGATACCGGCATCGACAAAACTTTTCCACCACCGCTTGATGCAGTCGATAACTTCGCCGTCGCAATGCAGTTTTTTGACTGCTTCAAAGACGAAAAACATAAAATACGGACTCGGCATCCGGTGGAAATCCCGGTCGCTGTGCAGCAGCGGCAGCAGGACTTCGTTTTTAAGTTTCTCCTCATATTCACGGAATCTGCCGCACAACACCGCCATCGCCGCCGCATGCGGTGAAGGATCATGCAGCGTCACTGCCCCGGCGATCCGGCCGGCGATCCGGCGGCATTTGGCGGCAAACGCTTCATCACCCGCCAAAGCGGCAAGTTCTGCCATCAAATCCAGGCAATAGACCACGATCAGATTATACGCCTCCTGCTTGTCCAATTCCGGACACCAGTCCACAAACATCCAGAAGCGCATATCCAGCGGCAGTAAACCGTCTTCGCTCATCTCATCGAAATATTTGACGATACTCTGCAGCCGGTCATACACCCGGTGATAGATGTCAGTGGAGCCATTTTGATAGTACAAATAATAACAGCTTGCCAGATAGATCGCCGCATAATCCGGCAGGACACAGCGCGGCGCCTGCGCCGGAGTTACGCCGTAAATCAAACCGGAGGGCGCCTGCTGCATGGCAAATTGCCGGATTCCCCGTTCCAGCAGCCGGACATCATCACTCAACACAAACGTATTGCGGGCCTGCACCAGCGCATCCCCCCACCACTGGGCGCACTCCCGCCACGGACCGTCCACATAAGCGTCGCACATACAGTGCTTCTGGGTCTCCAGCGAAATTTTCCAGATCTCATTGAGCAACTGGTCATTGGAAGTAAACGTGCCCTGCACATCCAGCGGGTAAACGGTTTCCAGCACTTCGATTTTCACCGTATTGCGCTCCGGATGGGGGGAACGGTCGATGATCATGACCGCTTTGCCGCCCCACGGCATGGTGAGCTGATGGAAATTTCTGCCTTTACCGGCTTTCAGCCGCCCGCCGTAGAGCGAGTCGGATTTGGGCGATATCAGCGGGGTTTTGCCGTCGTTTTGGAAAGCTTCAAAGGAGATGTAGTCGATCAGCGTTTCCGTTTCGGCATCAATGGTGAATTCCAGCAAGCCGAAAAATTCCCCGTCAAACCGGTAAACTTTTACAGCGCCGTTTTCATTGCCGTCCCATGAGATCACATCACCGGCCAAACTCTGCCGCAGTGGTGTCGCCAATCCGCACGGCTCAGATGGCTCAAGCGAACCGCAGTTTATCAGCTTGCAAGAGCGTTTTTCTCCGGTCAAAAGCGGCACTTCACGCTCCTCAAAATCGGTCCACGGCGGCGAACCGGGGATCCGGCACTCCTCGGCTGTCGGATGCCGCCAGGAGTCATCGGGGACAAAACCGGGGGCGATCCACTCCCAATTGCCGGCAGTGCAGTCAAAATACTCCTGATAAGCGTACTGCCCGGCGGCTTTGGCGACCCCGGGGATGTAACCCGGAGCATTGCGCAGCAGCCACTGCGGGCCGGAAGAAATATCCGTATTTCCGGCAATGCCGTGCAGCAGCACGCCGTGGATGCCGGAGAATACATAACTGTAATTGGAGCCGCCGGGACGGTATTGCAGCAGTGCCAGATGATTCTGACCTTTGACCAGATACGGTGCGATCTCCAACCGGTCAAACGGCTGGGATTCGACGAATCCCCGGGCCGGGCCGTGGTTGACAAACTGACCGTTGACCCACAGCGTATAGCGGGCATCAGCGGTGACTTGGATCTCGCATGCTCCCGGCACGGTGTCCAGTTCAAAAATCCGCAGCATCTGCGTCCGGATATCACGGGTGCCGGAGGAGATTTTAAAATCGTTGATCCAAAATCCCCCGTCCAACGGCGAAGTGAAAACTTTCATTTTTTATTTTCCCATTTCCTGAAAACGTTTGAATTCGGCTTCGCTGCCGATGAAAAATATCTCGGTCGCCCCGCGTTTCATATCCAGCTCGATCGCAGCGGTGTCTGAAGCAATTTTTTTATTGCGGGCAAGGTCGTACCAATTGCGTTTTTCCGGCAATGAAAGCCGTTTTCTGCCGTCGGAAGCGGCGTGAATGGCGACAAATCTGCCGTCATAATAAGCCGGATCATTGCTGGTGGTAAACAGATGGATGCCGTTGCGTTTGAAAACTTTGCGCCACAATTCAGCGGGCATTTCCGGTGCGAGGGCAACGAGCGAGTTCCAGGAGCCGGGATTTTCTTTGTACGCCAGTGCGGTGTTGCCTGAAGCGGTGTATTTGCCCCAGACTTCCGCCGCCGGATCAGTGACGGCAAATGCCGGGCCGACCATGGCGCCGCTGCCGTAAACGCCGCCATCATATTTGACGGAGCGTTTTTCTTTACGCATTTCAAAGGCAATATCCATGCCGGTCAACTCTTTCATCGCTTCGGGTGAGATCTGGCTCTGACCGTCTTTGAATGCGCCGGGGGCGAAACCGAATACCAGCAGTTTGCCCGGTTTTTTCAGTTTTTTATCGATCGCCTGCCGCAATTCGTCGCTGGGAGCGTAAACGTTGGGCAGGATGTAGCAGTCGTATTCCGGGAAATTATCCTGCAAAATATCTTCCAGCAGATACTGGTCGGCGCTAATGCCGGAAATCCCCAGTTCGTGGCGCATATTTTCCCTGACCGGCACCGAAACGGCATTATTTTCCAGCGCCAGACGGCTGATGGAACCGGCGGAGTACAATACTGCCACTTTGGAACGGGTGAATCCGGGCAGACCGTCAGCGAATTTGCTGATTTTATTCATCGTCCTGATGGCGTTGATGATCCCCGGATGCGAGAGCCAGCCGCCGCCGAGGTCGTAATTGACGTTGCCCAGACCTTTGGTCAACTGCAAAATTCCGTCACGTTTGAATACGCCGATGGTTTCGTGCAGATTGTCAACGTGGCGGTGACCGCCGGGGGTACACATGATGGTGCGGGTGTCGTTTTCATCCAGATTGGCGAGATTGTAGAGCGCCGTCCCGGAAAACGGCGTATGGTGTCCGGCGGGCCAGCCGACTTTGCGCTGCACATAATCATTGGGCGTGCAGATGAAATCCGCCAGACGGGACTGGTAGAGTTTGAAAAACTGGCTGTGACCGTTGTAGAGCAGCTGGAATCCGCCGTAATAGTAGAGATAACCGCCGTAAAGACCGGCAAGTTTATTGGGGGCGTATTGCCGGATCAGCCGCAGAAACTCCATCGCCGCATCGACCATGGCGAAACTGTGACAATCGACATAATCTGCCACATTCTGCGCTTTTGCCATGTCGCGGAACATGAAAAATTCGCTGGCCTTTTTCTCTTTGCCACTCGGGATCTGCGCCGTGGCGAGGGTCACATCTTTGCGGTGCCACGCTTTTTGCAAAGCGGCATCGGAACCGTATTTTTTGGTCAGATACTCCCGGAAATATTTCTGCATGGCGGGACTGTAATCCGCAAACTGCCGCTGCCAGCCGCCGAGATACTGGAATTCGCCGCCGTCACAATGGGCGGTGATGCGGTAGCCGATGATCCGGGAAGCGTAAGGAGAAGATTCACAGTATTGGAGAAATTTGATAAACGCCGCTTTGGATTCATCCCGCCATTTCCGGGATGCCGGACTGCTCAAACCGGCGTGAACGGTGCCGTTTTCGTACCAGACGCACTCCTCCGGATGCTGTTTCATCCACCAGCTCGGCGCATCAATGCCGTAGGAGATGATGATTCTGGCATCGGGGCAGAATTTCAGGATGTTTTCAATGCCGCGATCCACGGGGGTGAAATCATAAATGCCTTTGCCTTTCCAAGTCCTGCCGGAAGTCGTTCCGTGGTTGGTTCCCAGCGAAATACTGATCATGGCAGTCCTCAAATTAGCGCCGCGATAGCACTCCAGCATCCGGTTCGGCGGACTGCCGGCAAGTTTGAAACCGGTCAGCAGGGTCGGTTTGCCGTCGATGACGAAGTACAATACGCCGTTGATATTTTTCATTTCACAGCGGATATTGGGTTCAACTTTTTCCCTGGGGACGCTGACGGGGAGCAGTTTGCCGGAGTAAGTCAGTTTCGCCGGATCGGGAAGCAGTAAATATTCGCCGGGAGCGATGGCGGAACCGGCGAGGTCGATCTCCACTGCCGCCACACCGTTTTTGACCGGCACGCTGAATTCTGCAACGGTAAAATTTCCAGACTGCAGCGCCAGCGGCAGAGTACCGTCAACCATGCCGTTGAGTTTGACCGTGCCGGAAATTTTTTTGCCCTGCTGCTGCAATTTGCCGTCGGCGATAGTGATATTCTGCCGGGGGGCAAACTGCACCAGCTGGACAAAGTTCCACGGTTTGATCGGCGGCACCCCGAGTTCATGCGCCATTACCGCTTGAGCGTAATCAAACGGATGCGTGTCAGCCGCCCCGATGCGGATGACCTGCCAACTGCCGTCGCTGTTGAGCTCCTGCCGGCTGCCGTCGGTGAAAAAGCAGGTGATATTGCCGAGAAATCCGGTGGCGCCGGAGTAGTTCAACACCTCAACTTCGACGGTGTTTTCACCGGCTTTCAGCAAGCCGTTGAGTTCGCAGACGGCGACTTTCTGCCAGCCCCCGGCACGGCGGAAAACCTCTTTGCCATTGACAAACAGCGCCAGACCGTCATCGGCAGTGCCTTTGAAACGGGCATCATACGGCACGGCATCGAGGGTGATTTTTTTCCGGTAGACGAAGCGGGCCTCTTTACTGCTGGAGTGGTACTTCGGGTGGCAGAGCCAGCTGGCATCCCAGGGTTTTTCCGCACTGCCAAGCTCCCGGATGGCGGCGTTGGCGATCGTGCCGCGACCTTTGCCGTGCCGGGTGATGACCACTTCATATTCGGTGGCAAACGGCGGGAAAACCATATCCAGAGCAAGTTTTTTACTGCCGGTAACGGCGACCGGTTTGCCGGGGATGACGGCAATTTTTTCACCGAGTTCATTGTATGTGACCACATCCAGCTGCCACGATCCATCGGTGTCGGTGACATCAGCGGAAAAACGGTATTTGAACAAATTGATGAAATCCACGCTTTTTCCGGTGGAAATACTTTCATTATCAGCAAGTTTCACCTTGCCGCGCAGGGCTTTGTTTTCGATCAGGATCGGTTTTGCCGTGGAAAACCAGATGCGTTTGATCTCCCATTTCATCCCGGCAAAGCCGCTGAAATCGATCCGGATATTGGCGATTTTGCCCCGCAGTTTTTTGCCCATCGGCAGGGACACGATGTCGAAATCTTTGCCGGAAACGACCAGAGCGTTGCGGATGAATTTTTTGGCGCCGAAGTGTTTGTCACCCCAATGGGTGTAATAGATATTGAGTCTGCCGCTGGCGGCGGCACTGCTTTTAATCTCCAGATTGAGGTACTGGCACTTGCTGCCGTCGGCATTGACGGCAATGGGCGAGGTGTAGGCATAAGTTTTATTTTGCGTGGCGTAAATCACCCCGCCGGAGGTTTTGAAATCGGCAAAACCGACCACCGGCAGGATCTTCTGTCCGGCGGGAAAAAGCAATATCTCATCGTCATTTTTCGCCGCCTCCGGGGTGGATTTTTCAGAATTCAGAGTTTTTTTTTCAGCCGCAGCATCCCGGCTGAACCAGATCCGTTTGATCTCCCATTTCGTGCCGGATTTGGCACTCAAATCGAACCGGAAAGCGGCAATATCGCCCTGCCAATTCTTTTTCAACGGCAGCTTGACGGTCTGGAAATTTTCGCCGTCGGCATTGAATTCACAGCGCAGATATTTTTCAGCGCTGAAATATTTTTCACCGGGAAAGCGGAAATATAATGACAGTTTGCATTTCTGCGCCGCACTGCTTTTCAATTCGACGTTGAAATATTGGTAATCCGCCGCTTTAAGCGGAACTTTGACAGCATCGGTATACGCATAATCTTTGCTCTGCACTGCCACCAGCGGGACGGCAGTGGGATTCCAACTGGAAAATCCGGTCATCGGCAGGATTTTTTTACCGGGAAAAATCTGTAAATCACTGCTTTTTTCCGCCGGAGCCGCCGGAGCTGCAACTGGGGCAGGAACTGCAACTTCCGGGGCGGATTTGCCCTCCATCCAGATCCGTTTGATCTGCCACTGCGTGCCGGTTTTGGCGCTCAAATCGAAGCGGATGACGCTGATTTTGCCCTGCCAATTCTTTTTCAGCGGCAGTTTGACGGTCTGGAAATTTTCACCGTCGGCGTTGAATTCACAGCGCAGATAATTTTCCGGAGCGAAACGTCTTGCCCCCGGCGCCCGGAAATAAACGGTCAATTTGCATTTCTGCGCCGCGCTGCTTTTCAACTCAATATTGAAAAACTGATAATCCGCCGCATTCACATTAACGCCGATCCCGGATGTCCAGGCGTAGCCTTTGCTCTGGGTGGCGTGCAGAATATTGTCTGCGACCTGCCAATCTTTGAATCCGACCATCGGCAGGATCGGTTTTTTACCGGGGAACAGCACCAATTCACCGCCGCAAAGCGTCAATGCGGTCAATACCGCCAATGCCATTGATTTGAATTTCATCTGTTTTCTCCTTATTTTCAGGTTTTACTTACTGCTTTTGCCTTTGTATTCCGGATCAAGATACGGGTAATCACTGCCGTCAGGCTGCTGAAATTGGTCGTAAGCGTTTTCCGCGCTGCTCAAATGGCCGTCAACATAGACTTGATTGGATTTTTTACCGTGGGAATTGTGCAGTCTGCCGGTGGAACTTTTGCTGTTGAAACAATAATAGCCCCGGGTGGTCGTCGCTTCATTGGTTTTGGTTTCGCCGAAAAGAATTTTGCCGGAAGGATTTGCCACCTTGTCAGCCCGGTACGGATGGACTTTGGCGCTGTAAGTTCTCGGGTCGATCGCAATTCTGGAGTTGATGCCGTAATGCGTCCAGCGGCTCTGCCACGGATCCTTTTCGCTCCATTTGTCTTTGGTCAATTCCTTGAAGTGTTTCCAATCCTGCCGGGAGGGACAGGCAAAAACCGCCCGGTTATTCATGTATTTACCCAGATAAAACAGCGCCGCCCAGGTGTATTGGTCGTCGGAACGTCCCGGTTTCAGCATCGGTACGATGTAACCGTCACTGTCGCCGGAGTAAAAATTGGACATGCGGGCGATCTCTTTCAAATTTGAACCGCACGAAGCACTGCGGCCGCGATCTCTGGCACTCTGCAGTGTCGGCAGCAGTATGCCAGCCAGAATCGCTATTATGGCAATCACGACGAGCAGTTCAATTAAAGTGAAACCGTGTGCGGGGGACAAGGAAAACTTTCTTTTCCCGTGAAAAGAGAGTTTTCCCTTTCCCCCGCGCCCCTTTTCTCTTTCAAAGAAAAGCGAAATACTTTTTTGAAAAAAACACCACAGCAAAATACATATTTGACAAGTTTTGCTCACGAGCAATTCTATTAACGTGAAAGCGTTTCTATCACCATTTTTCAAAATTTTCATAATCCCAACATCTCCTTTTGACGGTTGGATAAACGTAACGTGCCATTGATATACAAATGCGGCCGGATCAGCAGCCGGTAATTGGGCAGTTCCGGGTCGGCGGCAAGCCGTTTGAGCAGCGCCGTAACGGCAGCGGCGACTTCATCGGTGCCGTGGTTGACGCAGGCGATCGGCGTAGCGCTTTTAAATACATCCCCGCAGCCGTTGACACTGATCAAATTGATTTTTTCCGGCACTGCTCCGGAAGTGAGCAGATCGTGGGCGGCGAAGTCGATGTGTTCGTCGGCGACGACAAAGATCCCGTCACATCCGGCAGCTGCCAGAGCATTGAGCGCCCGCCGTTTGAATTCCGCCATGTGGCAGGAGTGGTCAAATTTATCACTTTTTGCCACCGGCACTTCCAGCGAGGCAAAAAAGTCCAGAAAACCGTCCATCCGTTTGCGGAAAATCACATTGTTGCGGGATTCGATGAGCAGACCCGGTTTTTTGCATCCGGCGACATGGAGCGCTTCGGCGGCGATATTGCCGACGGCGTAATTATCCAGCGCGATATAATTGGGAAATGCCTCTAAATACGGGTCGCTCAAAGCGATGATTTTACTGTTTCGTGCCATGCTCTGCCAGAATGCGGTCTGCTCGGCGACATTGCCGTTGGTACGCGGAATGGTCAGCAAAATGATGTCGGCATCCCGGCACTCAGCTGCCAAATCGCTGAAACTGTGTTCGCCATTGGTCAGACAAAGCGAAATATTTGCCCCGATCCGGCTTAAAGATTCGTGGATTTTGTTATAAAGGCGGTCTAATGCTTTCAGATTCAGCTCTCCGTGCATACCGGCGGCGACAAAAACGATTTTGCCCAGGTTGCAGGCATTGATCCAGGACGGGTGGATGTGCAAAACCTTGTTGCGGCGGATGATGATACCGTCCAACATGGCTTGTTCCAACGCTTTACGCAAAGTCATGCGGCTGGTTCCCAGCTGTGCCGCCAGAGTTCTTTCCCCCGGCAGCTGGCGCAAACCCTGCGGAATATTGCGCTGGCAATACTCCTGCAGCTCGTTGTAAACTTCGTAATATTTTTTGTAAGATCGCTTTTCCATAGTTAAAAATATACGATATGGTCTAAAGTTTTACAACTGCATAAAAAAACGCCTGACAGAATTTTTTTCCGTCAGGCGCAACCGTATTTTTACTCATTCTCCGTCGGCGAGCAGATTTTTTTGCCGCATTGCCTCCAGAAATGCGGCGGTATCGTGTCGGGCCTGCGGCAGTTCCAAGCCGAATTCTGCCGCCAGTGCCGCCGCAATGCGGTCAAGTGATGCGCCGTTACCGGTCAGCATCCGGCAGATGAATGAACCGCTGTAATTGAGGGCGATCGCCCGGTTGGAATCCGGGAGCAGCAATATTTCCCTGCCGTCACCGCAGCGGTGAAAGATGATAAACGGTGCCAGTTTCACAAAAACCCCCGCAAAGTTTCGGTCAAATTTCCGTCCAACGCCGCCAATAACGCCTGCGGCGGGAAAATTTTTGCCAGTTTCAGGAATGACCGGTACATTGTTTCAGCGGCGGCATAGCGCTCTGCTTCCGGCAATTTTTTCAACATCGGCTCATAGTGAAAACAGACACAATGATAGAGCTGTGCCAAAAAATCCGCTTCCGGCAGCGGGATGATTTTTTCGCCGTCGTCACTTCTGCCCAGCGCCAGAAGATTTTTCACTCTCAATGGCGGAGCAAACGGATAAGATTTGCCGGCAGTTCCCCCTGCCCGGCAGGCGCTCCAGGTGGGCAGGCGGTGGGCAAGCACTTCGCCGTCAATGAATTCCAGTAAAATCATATCATCGGAAAATGCACGATTGCCGCACGCCTGCCACCGGCAACTGGTGGTGGATTTGCCCACGCCGCTTTCGCCGCATAACAGCAATGCTTCGCCGTCACGCTCCAGCATTGCCCCGTGGAGCAGCAATACATTTTCGCCCCGCAGCAAAGCGGCACTCGCCGCCGCCAGCACCACACCGTGCCAGACAAATACTCCGAATTCCGGATCGGTCAGCAAGTTATGATCTTTAACGGCGTGATAATAGACCTTTGCCGTCACATCGCAGGCGATCCGGACCCGGCGGCTCTCGTAAACCGTCACCGCCGCTGCCGGGATAACTTCCACGGTGCGACAGTGCGGACATGCTTCCGGTGCCCCCCAAGTTCCGGACAAAAGCCGGGACAGCTCGCAGAAATCCGCTGCTGTCCCGTGATAATCACCCTGCAACCGGATGGAGGAACCTGATTGCAGGGGCAATGAGATTTGTGATAACATCACACATCCGGTCAGAAACCGCCGCCGATATTACCGGTGTCTTCCCCGAAACCGCTGGAGGCAGTATTCTCGCCGGCGAAGACACTCAGCTTGCTGCCGATTTCTTCCAAAACCGGAATTTCATAGGATTTGATTTGATCCATGATAATATTTCCTTATAATTGATAACTTATGCCAATTTTCCGAACACCAGAGATTTTTTGCCATCTTCTTCGCTGAGTGTCAGATCGTAGCTGGCGGAGACCCAGGCGCCGTTTTCAAACGTGGCGGTTTCACTGCCGAGTTTGACACTGGAGAATTTATCCCAGTTGGTAACATTGCCGCTGAGCAGAGTCCAATCAGCCTCATTCCAAGCCTCATCAATGGCGACTTCGAGCGTATCACCGTCGAAATCATTGCCGAAGCTGCCGGAAAGGGTGCTGCCGGTTTCCATCGTCCAGACGTTGACATCAGAGACATCAGCTCCGGCGAGGACGGCGTTACTGCCGTTGACCACATCCAGCGAGTTGAAACCGCGGATGTAGGCGGAGAAGTTGCCGGTGTACGCATCAAAGGTGAAGTTGCGGTCGCCGGTGATGGCAGATTCAAACGTCCGGTCGGTGTAGTAGACGTCTGCGGTACAGCCGCCCCAGACCTGCATACCGGCGGCAAAAGTGATCTTGCTGCCGTCGCCTTTGAACACCACTTTCACGTTACCGTCAATGACGCCGTTATCAAAAGATCCGGCGACGATACTGCGACCGAACTCGATATCGCTGACCGCATTGATCGTAGTGGTGACATCACCGACAATGATTGCTCTGGAACTGTATTTTTCATTGGCAGCACCGCTGCCGCCGTAGACCAATTCATTGAACGTACCGCCGTTGATATTCAGATTGACGTTACCGGTCAGGATCGCCTGACCGCGGAGATTGGTGTCGACGTAGCACAAACCGCCGAAAACGTTGTAGCTGAATTCACCGCCGTTGATGGTGAGGTTGGCATTACCGATACGCTCGAAACTTCCGGCGTCGACCCGGTCGGCACCGATGACGTGTTTCGCAAACGTACCGTCGTTGATGACCAGATTGGTATCGCCTTCACGTTCAGACCAGACTTTGTAGCTGCTGTTGATATTCGCACCGCCGGCGACAGTGCCGGTGAAAGCACCGTCGTTGATGGTGGATTTCAAACCTTCGTGAGCGACATTGGCGCTGAATTCACCGCCGAGGGTGATCAATTCCTCACAGCCGGCGTTGATTGCCGCCCCGTGGCTGTCGAAAGAGGCAGAACCGTCGGAGTGAATCGTTGCGATGGCGTTGGCTTTGCTGTAATACAAGTCGCCGTCTTTCACCGTGAAGCGGCTGCTCAGGTCGCCGAGGATGCTCTCGTAGAACGCCATATCTTTGCTGCCGGTGCCGGTGTAATCAAAGATCAGGTATTCGCCATCAGTGTAACCGGTGGTGTCGATCGTGATGGTGCCGCTGTTGGTCAGGGTGCTGAATGCGATCGTGGATTTGTGATCCAGCGTGATCGTACCGCTGTTGTTGAGAGCTGCGGCATTGACCGTACCGCCGGTGACAAACATACTCGTACCGAGACCGACTTTCAACGCCGTGGTGGCGTTCACGGTGGCATTGTCAACGGTGAGTTTGACATTGTAGGCAGAATCGGCTTTGACGATCAACTCCAGATTTTCGGCGGTATACACCGAATTATTCTTGATGGTCACATCCGCATTGCCGTAATAACCGCCGTTGTAACTGCCCAAACAGCTGTATGAACCGGCTGTCCACACGGAATTATCGACCGTCACGACCGCATTGCCGGAGAAGTAGGTGTTGACTCCGCCGTTGTCGATCGTCATCGTACTGTTTTTCACGTTAAACGCACCGCGGATGAACGTGTAATGGTAGGTGACATCAGCATTGTTGACATTGACCGTGCTGTTTTCAAAAATACCGAGCTGGGTTGTAGCGGCAAATTTGGTTCTGGCACCGTCGGCACTGCCGATATTGATAACGTTATGCCGTCCTTCCGAAACATAAGAGAGCATATTACCGACGGTAAAGTCACCGGTAACATTCAACGTTATGCTGCCCTCGGCTTCATAATAACCGAGACTGAAAATGCCGGTAACTTTGTTGGTGCCGCTCCAGTTGTGAGTACCGGTAAACAGACGAACATCACCACCGATGCTGGATTCAGAGATGTTTGCTCCATCCGTAAACCGGACAGCATTGCCGGTCAAAGTACCGATATTCAGTTTGCTGGTACCGGAAACGGTGATCGTACCGGCGTTGGCAACCGATGTGGCGGTAAATTCACCACCGTTCATCGTGATCACACCGTTGTTAACGAAATCAATGACACCGAGATTCAGCGTACCGGCAGTCAGGTTGATCGTACCGTCGTAGGTGGAAACATAATCCCCGCCGCCGGTACCGGTCCAGGCAGAACCATCAGCCCGGTTGCCGAAGGTCATGGAACTGTTATCAATGGTCAGCACCGCAGAAGTGCCGCCGCGGAAAACCACCGCACTGGAGGTGAATTTACCACCGTCAGTAATGGAGAAGTTGGCTTCTCCGCTGAGGGGCTCACCCCAGTTAGATCCCCAACCACCGCCGATGCTGAATGCTCTCTGATCCACATTCACCGAACCGCCGATGATGTAGAAGTCACTGGCGTATTTTCCAGTTTCATCGCCGGCAAGTTTCGCGAAAGCATCATTATATTCAGCATTGATCTGCATTTCACCGTAGACCGTCATCGTACCGGTGTTGTAGACCTGACCGCCGTTGAAAATCAGTTTACCGGTTTCAGCAACGATGGTGTGTCCCGGTTGGGTGCTGGTCGAACCGTAAGTTCTCCATGAGGAGCCAGCTGCCTTAGTAGCATTGACTTCCAAAGTACCCTTGATCGTGAGAGTTGACTCCGGATTGACGAAACTTTCTTTACCGGTGTTAAGCACCTGAATATAACTGCCTTCTGCGATAATCACACTGCATTTGTTGCTGGCACCTGCAACCATCAACCGGTTGATCAGTGCGGCACCGGAGCCGACAGTTTCGATAGTGATAGTCGGATTATCGTAAGCGGAGCAACGCAAATTGCCGTAAGAGGTGGTATTTCCGGCGGTCAGCACGAATTTTTCAACGCCGTTGAAATAATCAGCATAATCGTTCCAGTTGGCACCGTCATTGTAGAACGAACTGTATGCGTTGTAACCAACAATCTTGCCATCAACGACTTCACCATTGACCTGATATTTCTCATCAACGTAGATAATGCTCCGATCCGCATCGGAAACGTAGAGGTCGTTGTCAATGACGATCAGTTTGTCGTCGGTGCCGAAACCGGAAACAAAGCTGTAATCCATGCTGCCGGTGCCGGTGTAATCCAGCACTTTGTAGCTGCCGTCAGTGTAACCGGTGGTGTCGATCGTGAATTCAGCATTGTCCTGAGCGACAATCGAACCGCCAAAAATCAACTTGGACGTGTAATCCAGAGAAACTTTGCTGCCGGTATTCAAGAACAGATTGTTCACCATGCTGATCGTACCGCCATTGACGGCTTTGAGGGTACTGGCATAATCAGTTTTGCCGTATTCGCCGCTTGTTACATAATCGTAGAAACCGAGACTGATGTAATCACAGCTGCTCAAAACACCGCCATCGACAGTAACGGTGGCGCTTCTCAACGCCAGCATGTGCTGCTGATTGCTTTCAACGACAGCGACATTACCTTTCAGCGTTACAGTAGATCCGGAAAAGCGCAAATGCCGTGCACAGTCAAGATCATTATTCAGAGTAATTGTACCCGACTGAATGTACGCATCGCCGGAAGTTACGATCTTGCCGCCGTTGAACGTATAATCATTGTTGATCTCCAGTGAACCGACGCCGCAGGTCAAATCCAGCGTGCCGTTTACAGTGACCGTACCGGAAGAACCTTTGGTCTGGAAGTAAGCGCCTGTGAAACCGCCGTTGATCGTCAGACTTCCGAGCGCGCGGAGCGTGGCGTTATCGGTAGCTTTGACGTAGGAGTCATTCAGAACCACTCCATCATTGGCACGAAACGCAAAACTCGAACCGGTAGCATCTTCAATCTGGATGGTGTTTTTACCATCGATGAACAACTGATTATCGTTTTCGAGTTTGTTGATGCGCACCGTTGAACCGGAAATCGTCACACCGTCGTAATCATTGAAGAACTTGCCATCGACAATCAATGTACTGTTACTGATATCAAGCTGTCCGTGGTTGGTGAAATCACCAGATACGGTCAGTTTTGCATCAAAAATCATCGCATTGCCGGTATCAGATTTTTCGTTAATAAAATTGCCTACGGTATTATCCTTGTCGGACATAAGCGTCAGATAACCGTTGTTGGTCAAAGTATCGCTGACTACCAGTTTGCCTCCATCAACAACCATGGATTGTCCGGCATAGACTGTCATATTCTTTGCCTGAGCCTCGCCACCGAAATTGAGACGAAGTTCACCGCCATAAATATTGAGCGCGGAAGTCGTCTGCAGTTTACCGCCATCATGAACATTCACGGTACTGTTATTGACGTAAATCACTTCGCCACGCGAATTGGTTTGACAAATCGTACCATAGATATCCGCAGTGGTATTGGTAAAATACACCGGGGCATAAATGGTATTGTCGGCACCGTCTACATAGATATCAGATTTCAAAATCTGATGCGCACTCTGCATAACCAATGCGGTCGTGTAAATATCATCACCATCGATGGTATTGTTTGCGCTGAAATAGATCGACGGCGTATTCAGATCTCCTTTGACAACAAAATTTCCATCGCCCTTGATATCAAACTGACCGTTGGTAGTAACATTGTTGATTGTTGCAGAACCAAGTACGCGATACCACCAACCGGATGAACCATTGATCGTGGAGTTGACCAGTTCAACACCATCTTTCAGGCGCAGAGAATAGTAACCACCGAAATTATCGATATTAAGCGTACTGGTGCCGCCGATAAAAATCTCACCGTCACTGACAACAGTACCGAGATTAAGAGCAACATCAGTAAATTCAGTTGTCACACCGGCGATAGTGGTCAAAGTACCGGCAGAAAATTCACTGTCTGAAACAATGAGAGAACCTTTATTGGTATAAGTTCCGCTGATGACAACTTTTGCATCATCGACAACAACTTCAGTATTTGCATCGGTAGTGATTTTGCCGGCAACATTCAATTCAGCACCATTGGTCAGCGTAATATCGCCGAATGTATCAATACTTCCGGCAGATACGACGGCTTCGGCTCCGGAAACGTTGATCGTACCGCTGTTGTTGATATAGTTGATATCCAACAATGCACCGCCGGTCACATAGATTTTACCAGTGTTGTTGAACTGGTCATTACTGGCAGCTTTCAGGATGAATTTGGAATTTTCACCGTCAACAGTCAGCGTACCGGTCTGACGTCCGTGGGAACTGTTGGTGTAGTACGCCACATTCACAGTAGAACCGGACAGGACGTTGAATTCACCGTCATTCATGAAAGAACTGGCGGAATTGATGACCGAACCGTTTTTCGCAGTGAACACGGAATCGGCATCGGTATTTTTGATATACTGCGAGAAGTTGCCCACGCTGCCGTCAAATGTGGTATTCACTTTGCCGTTGGCGGCTTCCAGGATCTGCAATGTCTTGATATCGACCACAGAATTGGTGAAATTCAATGCTGCAACACCGGAAAGATAATTTTTATTTGAAATAATTTGAGATGAGCTCAGTTTCACATAAGCGTTGTTGACATTCAATTCGCCGGAACCGGTGATCGAAATACCATCGACATCGTAGCTTGCTTTCAAACCGGCTTTATCAGCGGTCAAAGCATCGGAAATTTCACCGGTGATGTTAAATTTAGTATCGTTTTTGATTATCCCGCGACCGGTCGTAAGTTTCAGCGAATCTCCGGCACCGACCGTCACCGTTGCATTGCTGTGATCGATGCTGCCGATGACGTTATCGCCTTTGAATACAACTTCATCGTCGATCACAACAGCCTCACCGCCGACGTTGGAATCTTTGATCGTAGCACCGGAAATATCCACCGTACCGGTCAAAGTGCCGATATTCAACTGGCTCACACCGGAAACGTTGAAGTCGCCGGAGTTATTCAGTGAAACGACATCAAATTTGGAATTGCTGATCGCAATTTTTCCGGCGTTGGTCATCACATAATCTCTCGGAATCCAGCTCACACCGACACCGGGATTATTGGTGGGTGCATCGATATCAACTGAACCATCGGTGACATTCAACTCACCATCTGCCAGGATATCCCAATAGCTGTTGGTGGTAGCGATTTTACCGCCCTCAGTGACATTCACCACGCTGTTGGTATCACCGTCATCACCGATTTTCATATCGGTAACCGTATACAGATCGTTGGCATTAACATGGGAAGTCTGACGGTCAGAGAGAGTACCGCCGACAATATTCATCGTACCGTACTCATCCTGTGAACCGGCACCGGCAAGGTGAATCGCTCCCACCCCATTCACACCGGCAACGACCATATTACCTTTGAGGGTAATAGTGCCGCGGTTGCTCAACTGACCGTTAAGATAGAGATTGCCGCCTTTTTCAACGATGATTTCAGCATCGTTACGGGCGTACAGGAAACCGACTTTCAAGTCTTCACCGTCGTTTTCACCGGTATATCCGACTGAAACATTGGCATTTTCGCCGATGACCAGAACTTTTTCGACTCCGGTATCGCGGGCGTGCTGCGTACCCAGTTCGATAGCGGAAATATCACCTCTCAACTCGGTCGTACCGCCCATGACCGTCAATCCGGAACGGTTACCGGTATTATTGTTGAATGTGGCATTTTCGACGATCACATTGCCGTAAGCATGGACATCACCGGCACCGCCGCCAATGACAGAATCAGTCAGCGTGGCACCATTCAGCTCGACTTTACCGGTCAAAGTGCCGATATTCAACTGGCTCACACCGGAAACGTTGAAGTCGCCGGAGTTGATGACTTTATCAACGGTGAGCGAGGAATCTTCCATATTCACCACGCCGTTTTCAGCGACGGTGATTTTTTCCGTGTGGGTATCAACGTATTTGCCGTTGAGTGCATCCCAATACTGAACTTTATTAAGGACAACTTCGGAATCTTTCAGATTCAGCGTGCCGCCGTTTTCGACCGCAATGATGATCTGATTTTCGTTGGAAACTTCGCTGACCGCAGTCTTATTCTGGGTCTCATTGCTGGTCAACATATCTTTGCTCTGCAACACCGAATCGGTCACATTCAGCACACCGCCGCCTCTGACTCCGATGGTACGGAATTTGTACTGACTGCCGGAAACACTCATCGTACCGCCGTTGACATTGGTCGCCGTACCGCTATTGACTTCAGAATCTGTGATCGTCAATTTGCCGTATGCAGAAACCTGAATGAGATTATTCAGCACTGAATTTGCAACATGGATCTCGCCGCTGTTTTTGGAGTAGATGTTATTGTTGAAGCCGTCTTCGAAATCCAACTCTGAATTGTTGACATTGAGAACCGCATTGTTGTCGGCTTTCAACTTGGCGACATTCAGTTTGGCATTTTCGATGGTCAGGAGCGTTTCAGCAGCGGTGCTGTCCATATCTTCGTTGAGATCGACCCACAACGCCTCGGCAGTGTTGTTGATTCCGGAAATCGTCGTCGTTCTGCCGTCGATATCGAAAGTGCTTTTTTCATTGGAAATATGGGTGATTCCGGTGCTGGCGACCGTTTCTGAACCGGTGAATGTGATATTCAGCGGGTTTCTGTCAGTCGTGTTTTTGACCGCTTCAGCGATGGAGTTGAAAGCGTTGCCGCCGAAATACATTCCGTTGTATGCACCGCCGAGCGCATTATCGACCGCCTCCTGACTGCTGTAATCGGTATTGACGTAAATCATACTCTGATCGGCTTTGACCAGAGTCACGTCGCCGTCCGCACCGAACACGGTATTCACGCCGGCAGCGACATTGGTGAAAGTGACCCCGGCAACGTCAAGTGCCGCCGTACCATTGAGGTCGATGACTTTTTTCACGCCGCCGGTGAAACCGGAAGCATCAATAATGATCGCACCATTATTGGTCAAACTGATGGCTTTAATGCTGGAAAGAGCATCCACGGTGATCGTGCCGCTGTTGACCAGCTCCAGATTGCTCACATCCATAAGCGCACCGGATTTCACATTCAATGCGCCATTGTTTTCGTACTGCGTTTCAGTTCCGGCATCGGCATAGATAAGTTTGGAGTTGATAAGATTCAGTGTACCTCCATTGACATTGTCTTCTTCACTGCCATTATTCGGATTTTTGACCGTCACGGTGGAGTTGGTGAATGTGAACACGGAATCCGCATCTTTAGTCATCAGCTGGCTGCCCAACAAAATATCACTGTTGGTAACGCTCAACTGAACAACGGTATTATTGTTGTAAAAAGTGAAGCGGTTTGCATCAACTACGGCGTTATTGAATTCTATAACAAACGTACCGTATCCGGAAGCATCAGAACCAAAAGATTTTGTCCCGTTTTTGCCCAAATTCACATAAGCATCGTTAACAGTAAAATAACTGCTGGTATAGGAGTAGGAGCCGTTCGTCATACAAACAACACCACCGACGGGATTAAATGAACAGAAAACTTCCTCTCCGTTATTCAGTTTTGCTCTGGCAGCAGCGGCACTGTCCAACTGACCATTAACAGTTACTTTATCACCGTATCCCAATCCATAACGGGCATCATTGGTCAATTTCACTGAAGCGCCGGCGTCCACGGTCCATTCCATATCGGCGGTAGTTCCGTAGTAGCTCTGCAAAGTGCCGAAATCATAGAGCATCGCGAACTGGTTATCGCCTTTGAAAGTAACATTCCCGGCAACAAACACACTGCCGCCGATGGTTGAACCGCTGATAACTGCGCCATCACGGAAATTAACAGTATCTCCTTCAAGGGTATTGATCAAAATCGTACTCTTTCCGTAGACATCAAACGCATCCGCAGAATTGACAACTTTGTTTGCGACAAATTTACTGTCAGCAACCTTAACATAACCTTTGAAATTTTCATCTTTTTCAATGGTCAAAGTGCCTTTGACTTCAAAATCACTGCCGGAAATGTCGAGTTTGCCTTTGCGGCGGATGTGCAGATCGTTATCAGCGACAAATTTGGAATCGGAGATATTCAACACACCATACGCATCGTCATTATTAGTATTCCAGGCGCCGATACCATAGTTTGCATCGCTGCCGAGGTGGAAATAAGCACCTTTGGTAATATTCAAAACCGCAGTCTTATCAGTTCCATCGGCACTTTCACCGGCACCGCGTCCCATCAGTCCCAAACCGGATTTGGCATACAGATCGACCTCTCCGTCATTGTAATTTCCGTCACCGATGACAGTCATTTCATTTTTGACCGTCAGATAATCAGTGGTGACTTCAGAGTTTTCAATGATCAGTTTGCCATCTTTGGTAGTGGTGCTGTTGAGCTTGGCACCGCTGACGTGAATACCATTGCCCGTACTGTTGCTGCTGGAATCAAGTTTGGCATCTTTAATCACCAAAGTGCTGTCCAAAGCCTCACCGCTGTGAGCGCGACCGATATAGAACTGTGATTCACTCCAATTCAATATTGCATCGCCGGTCAAAGTAACCGTACCACCGTTGACAAATGCAGTACCTTTGGTAGTACCTTCACCGGTGATCTCAATAACCGTACCGTCAACCGCTTTATCAGCGGCATCTTTCAGCGAAGCAAAGGCGTTGACACCGACCAGATATTTTTCGCCGTTGACTTCCACCACACTGCCGTTGGTGGTGTAACTGGAATTGACCGCAAATTTGTTCAACGCAAAAACATCACCGTTATAATACAGCGCATCACCGCTGATCACATAACCGATACTGGACAGGAACAGTTCTGAATTGTCAACTTTGGTATCGCCGACATAGAACACCGTATTGTCAAACGTCGCACGATCCATCGCATTGGCAGCAGTAGAGGTTACATTGTTATTGAAAACCAGTACACCGAGATCATTTGCTTTGTCAGTATATTTGACCGTCAAATCCGCAACATTCCATTTCGTGGCACCGGCAGTGCGCTGCCAGAACACCGCCCACACTTTACTGCCGGGAACGGTACCGTCAGAAACATTTGCATCAACGGTGACACTGCCGCCATTGATATTGACCGCAATATCATTGGTGCGGATAACATAAAAGTTATCATTATTCGCTGCATCAGTAATGGTGACCATGAAATCACAATCGTTGTAAGTGGTTTCGACGCCGTGCTGAATATTGGTTTTGCAATCAGTAAAGGTACAGGAATTATATACCACACTCTGACCGCCGCTGTTGACCCGGCCGCCGGTGAAATCACATCCGTCAAAAGTCACCAGCATCGTGTTGCATCCGGAAACAAAATTGATGAGTGAATCATCATCGGAATAGTTGGCACCGGCGGAGAAAGTACAATCTTTGACCGTCACATTGCCGGAAGACTGGAAATCCAAATTGGTGTTGACTCCGTCATTGATAAAATTGATGCCCTCCAAAACAATTTCACCATTCCACGAACTGACGTTGGAGGTTTGGTTGACATACAGACCGCACTGGAAAAGCCCTTTGAAATCGACCTGCTCGCCAGTTGCCGCTTTGAAAGTAAGATCTTTCGCCGCAGTACCGACAGCTTCCGGAGTCAAAATAATATTTTCATCATAAGTACCGCCTTTGATCACGATCGTTGCACCGTCGGTCGCCGCTTTGACGGCATCCTGAATAGTGGCAAACGCATTGACGCCGAAAATGATTCCGGGAGCGATCACGGTACCTTCGGTCAATGTGGCGTAATCATCATCGACTGAAATCATGCTCAAATTGGCAATGCTGCCGTCAGTTTGCTGCTGCACGTTTTCCGAAAGAGCCGCGCTGAACGCCGCACTGTCGGCAGATTCCGTAGCAGTGAAACTGCCGCCGACGATTTTGCCGTCGGCATCCATGACCACGTTGCTCCCCTCGTAACCGGCAACATCGTAATCACCCACGATAAAACTTGCCGCACCGGTATCAGCGGCGGCAACTTTTTTCACTTCGCTTTCAGAAATATCACGTTTTGCTCCGGTACCGTCAACTTTGGTGATCTCCAGCGCGACTGCGCCGTAGGAATCGGTCGTTTTCGTCGCAGTCAGCAATTCGCCGGCAGTACTGCCATTGTACGAAGCACCATTCAGCGCATCAACTTCAGTTTTAACGGCGTTTTCCCCATCGGTGACAGTTTTGTAAACTTTGGTATTTTCACTGACGGTGCAGTCGATCATCGTAACATCACCGACACTACTATCCATCCACACACCGGCGATCGCACCGACTTCAGCATCGTCACCGTTCACAACGATCTCTTTGGCGGTGCAGGAGACGTTTTCAAAGTTGTTCTGATAATGGGCGATACCGGCGATACCGCCGACGTCACAGGTGGAGCCTTCCACATTGATATTGGAAGTGATGTTTTTCAACGTGTGACCGCCTTCAGCGACAAACCCGATCACGCCGCCAACGTAAGTACGGTAAGCAACATAGTCGTTGTATTCGTCACTCCACTCCACGCTGTCGGCTTTGACAAAACTGGTTTCGTCAACATCAACGGTGATATCCGTCCAGTCGGCATAAGCATTTCTGCCGCCGACACCGCCGACATACGCCATGCCCTCGACCTCGACATGACCGGTGACTTTAATATTAGTATATTTAGAGGTATACGGAGATCCGGCAACCACACCGACTCCCAAGCGGCCGCTGACGCTGGCATTTTCGATCGTCAGATTGCTGACTGAACCATTGGTGGTGAATCCGAAAAAGCCGACATAGCTTTTGTTTCCGGTGATTTTCAGATTGCTGACGGTATGACCCTGGCCGTCAAAGTTTCCCTGAAACGTTTTGCTGGAATTGCCGATCGGCGTCCATTCTTCGTTTTTAAGGTCGATATCCGCCGCCAGCACGACGGTTTGGCCGCTGAAACTTTCGCCGGAATTGACCCGGTCACGGAACGCTTTGAGTTCCTCAAGATTGTGGATTGTGAGATCTGCCATTGTTTTTGCCTTTCTGATGTAATGAAGTTGGCGTTTCTATTGATATTTTTTATTGCTTTTTTTACTTAAATCGTTTCAGCACAACAAGTGCCGCCGGAATTGCTCCGGGGGAAAAATGAGGTAATCACCGTAAACAAAAAGTCCGCAAAGGACATACAATGCCCCTGCGGATTGTTTTTTCGAAAGTTTGAGGTGGGATTTTTCTGCGCTCTGCGCTCTGCGCTCTGCGCTCTGCGCTCTGCTGCGCAAACAGAAGTTTGCGCAGGGCGCTTTTCAGACTCTGAAAAGCCCCGGAAAATGAGACAAAACGCCCTCCAGGTTCCAACAAACAAACGTTTGCACAGTACCAGCTTTTTGCACTCATTTTTCTATCCTTTTTCAGGTTGATCACAGTTTTTGCAGACAAAAATCTCCTGCGAAGTGTTAATATAACTGCATTTCAGGTGAATTTCAACGGCAAAAATGCAAATTTTTCGATATTTTTCAGGGTGGTTTCACTTATTGAAATTCATTTTTAAAAAATCGCCGTTTTGTTCCACCATGCGAAACTTTGCTATGTGGTTATTATTGAAGTGATTGCAACATTTTGCAACTTTTTATGCCGGCGGCAGAGCGCCGGACGGCAGGCTGTCGGCAAAACGGGGCGGAGAAGCGGAAACACCGCTGTGATGAAGCGGAATCACTGCTGCTGACAGCGGGATTCCGGTTTGGGCAGGGTCATGGCGAAAACGGTGTTGAGAACCGCCATCAGTGCGGCAAATGTGAACAGCACGCCGATCCCGTAATGCGCCCAGACCCAGCCGCCCAGCGGCGCTGCCATAACAGCGATCAGATGGTTGATGGAAATTCCGGTGGATAAAGTGGAGGTCAATTCATCCTGCGACGAGGAAATTTTGCGGACATAAATATTTGTGGCAAGCGCAGTGGTGCTGAGAACGGCATCCAGCAGAAAATTCACGCACAATACCCCCAGTACCACTCCCGCCGGAAAAATATCCCCGGCAAAACCGTAGAGCAGACAGACAAAAGCGAGGATCACCGTGTCCCAGATCATCGTGTTGCGGTAGCAGATCGGAAGAGC
>SUVU01000024.1 GCA_015061865.1 Lentisphaerota bacterium | reverse complement strand
GAGTTATCCACCGTGAGCGTGCCGCTGCGGGCAAAAGAGCTGTCCTGCATCAAAGGACGGTCGCACCAGCGGCGCAGATAATCGTTGCGTTCCAGACCGTATTTGAGCTGGGCGCGGGAGAAAAAGACGGTTTTGCCGGAGCGGGGCTGATATTTTTCGCTGGCTTTGGCAAGTTCAGCGAGCAGTTTTTTCGCTTCGGCATCAGGCATGGAATTGCCGAAAAGCGGCAGTGCCGCCAGCGCAAGCAAAAGTGTCAACAGACGTTTCATTATTTAATCTCCTCAATTTGCAGATTGCGGATCGACGCGCCCTGCGGCACATAGAGCCAGGAGGAGATTTGGGTTACGTTCGGGTAAATTTTGTTGCCGACTTTACCATCGGGGGTAATACCGGGGCCGAGAATAAATTCAAACGTCTGCCAATCACCGGTCAGTTTGCGGAGAGAACCGAAAATCGCCGGACGCCCCTCCCGGTGCTGCCGGACGCAGGCGCCGGGGGTAAGGTCAATGCCGATCGCTCCGGTCATCGTGACCAGATAGCCGTCCGCATCTTTGGTGACAGATTTGACTCTGCCGCCGAAAAAGTTGTAGTTCGGCAGGTCGCGTCCCTGCATATCGGCATCGTAAACGACCCGGGCGTCTTTGACATCCCATTTGGAGGCATCTTTGACTTTGAAAGATTTGTCGCTTTTGGCGGCGGGGGCGATCAAAACCGTTTCCGTACCGGCAAGCGGCTGAAGTCCGGCGATAGTGGCGACGGTGCCTTCCGCAGTGAACGGAGATACGCCGATGCGGATGTTGCCGGCACCTTTGGCTTCGCAGCTGATCCGGTATTTTTTGGTCGGGTCAACTGGGATTTTTTTGCGTGAAACGGCATAGCAGTTGCGGTTGCACAACAGCGAACCGTCAGCTTGTTTTTTGAAGTATCTGTTGGTGGTCAACTCCCGGGGGGCAGTAACTTGCAGCAGCGGTGCGGCGGCAAAAGCCGCCGTGACCATGCCGGAAAGTAAAATAGTGGAAAAAAACTTCATAATTCAATCCTGTGGTTAGAAATTGATTTTTTCTTCTTTACCTGAAGCGATGGATTCGTTGGCGGTGATACCGACCAGCGCACTCAACGCACCGGCACGGGAACCGGCAACCTGACCGAGCGGATCCGGACCGCCGGCACCGAACAGCTGTTCAAACATCGCGTAATCACCGCCGCCGTGGGGAGTCATGACTTCCTCAAATCTTTTTTCGACCATGGTGATATTCTGCCGAGTGGTGCCTTTGATGATGCGGATGAAATCTTCACCGAGATTGTCCGGGCGGCAGGCTTTGAAAATCCGGTAGACTTCGATCCGGCCATCGGTACCGTTGAAGTCGATGTGGAAGCCCTGCCACGGGGAATATGCCGTTTCGCAATAGTTGACCACCGTGCCTTTTTTGTAGGTAATCATCGCATTCATGGTGTCGTAAATATCAGTTTTGCGGTCGAAACAGCAGCGGTCACGTTTGTAGCCGTCCAGATGTTCGGCTTTGAAGTACAATTCATTGAAAATATTGCCGTCCGAGCCGGGATTGAGGTCGGCATCCTCCAGCGTGGATTTCAGCACCGCCCAGCAATCTTTGGAGTGGGCGCAGTCGGAGCAGCGTTCACCGTAAAAATCGTTGGCATCACCGTAGATCTGGCGGCTGCCGCGGGCGAAAACCGAAACCGGCTCGTCGTCGAGATACCAGTTGAGCTGGTCAAAGTGGTGGGTGCCTTTGTGGACGAGCAGACCGCCGCCGTTTTTCATATCGCTGTGCCAGCGGTGGAAGTATTCCTGACCGTGGGTGCGGTCGATGTACCATTCGGCGTTGACGTTGGTGATACGGCCGATCGGATTGTCCATCAGCAGTTTTTTGATTGCAGCGGAGTAGGGGGTGAAGCGCATATTGAATGTCACGATGACCTCTTTGCCGTATTTGACTTCGGCGGCGTGGATGCGTTCGATGCCCTCACGGTTCATCGCCATGGGTTTTTCAGTGACGACATCCAGACCGGCGGCGAAGCCCTTTTCCACAAATTCCGGATGCAAATGGTCGGGGACGATGATGACCAGCGTATCCGGTTTGGCGGTACGGAGCATCTCATCCCAGTCGGTGAATCCGGGGATATTGCGGCCGATAAGTTTATTGAATCCCTCGATGCGGGCGGAATTTTTGTCGTAAAGGGCGACCAGCTCCGAGTGTTCGCTGACCCGGTTCAGAAAACCGTCAGCAAAATTCAACGCTCTGGTGCCGCAGCCGGCAATGACAACTCTTCTTTTCATTTTTGTTTTTCCTTTCTGGTTTGGTATATTTGATTTATGGTTTACGGATGAAAATTTTGGGCGGGATCATGATCTGCACCGGTTCGGTTTTGCCGGATTCGGCGATCAGAGTGTCGCACAGCAGGTCAATATCGTGTGCCGCCGAGGAGATCGGCAAGCCGCTGTTGCGTATTGCCGGGATATTATTGAATCCGGCAAGCAGAATATCTTTGCCGGGAACGATGTGCTGTTCCCGCAAATAGCGCAGTCCGCCGAGCAGCAGTTCGTCAGATGAGTAGTAAATGCCCCGGATGTCGGGAAATTGTTTCAGCAGTTCCACGGTGCGGAGATAGCCGTACTGCATGATGGTGTCTTCGTCCTGACCGTAATTTTCTTTCATATTCAGCGGGGAAACGTATTTGGAGATCACCTCATCCGGGGAAAGTTCCGGAAAGCTGGCGATCAACCCCTGAATACGCGGCGAAGTCGTCCATAACGGCGTGATCATTTTGAAATTATCCGCTCCGGCTTCCAGAAAATATTTCACCGTCTCTTGCACTGCCGGGGCAAAGTCCTGCGAAACATCCCGCAGCAGCGGTCTGCCGTAACCGATATAAGTGCGGTGATGCGAGGTGATCAGCCGGGAGATTTTTTCCGCATTGCTTGCGGCATCCGGATCGGTGGTACGCAATACGCCCAGCAGGATCAGCCGTTCGGTACCGCGCTCCAGCATGCTCCCGATTTTGCGGTAACAGGATTCAAAACTCTGATCGACTGAGGTCACATAGCAGGAAAATCCCATCTGCTCAAAACGGTCAAGCAGTTTCATCGTCAATGCCGTAGTAACATTGTTACTGCGCTGCAAAGGACAGATGATCGCCGCAGTATGCGTGACATCGCCGCGCTGGATCTTATCGGCAAAGCGCTGCCGGTAACCCAGTTCCCGGGCGACTTTGAACACCAGTTTGCATTTGGCTTCACTGCAATAGTTGCCGCTGCGGTGGTTTAAAATCTGCGAAACGGTCGGCATGGATAACCCCGTCGCCGCCGCAATGTCTTTCAATGTAACTGCCATAATATTTTACCAAAACTTTAATACAAAACTTTTGTATATGTCTATATTATACTCACAAAAAACGTTTTTGTCAAGAGTTACTGTTAAAAAAAATATAAAAAAACAGGACTGCCGCTGTTGCAACAGTCCCGGATGGTATGAAACACTTTTCACACGTTCAGCGAACCGGTAAGTTCCGTCAGGGTCATGTTATGGCGGTCGAGGTAGCCGTTGATAAAGTCAATGACTTCCAGCGGGGCGTAGGGATCGACGAAATTGGCAGTGCCGACGGCGACAGCGGTTGCTCCGGCGATCAGGAATTCCACTGCATCGGCGCCGCAGGTGATGCCGCCCATGCCGATGATCGGAATTTTTACCGCTTTATAAACATCGTGAACCATTTTGATCGCCACCGGTTTGACTGCCGGACCGGAAAGTCCGCCGGTGAGGTTGGCAAGTTTGGGGCGGCGGGTTTCGATGTCGATCGCCATGGCGGAAAGGGTATTTATCAGAGAAACGGCATCACTGCCGCAGTTTTCGGCGATGCGGGCAAATTCAGCGATACTGGTGACGTTGGGGCTGAGTTTGGTGATCAGCGGCAGTTTGGTAGCCTGACGAACCGCAGAAATGACCTGTTCGGCAAGTTTGGGATCAGTACCGAATGCGGCGCCGCCGGCTTTGACATTGGGGCAGGAGATATTGATTTCCAGTGCGATGATGTCATTGGCGGCTTCCGCTTCCAATCCGGCGGCGACTTCGGCGTATTCCTCCGCAGTTTTGCCCCAGATGTTGACGATGACGGCGGCGTTGGTTTTTTTCAGACCGGGCAGGTAGTGGTCATCGTGGAGAAATTTATCCAGCCCCGGCCCCTGCAATCCGATGGCATTGAGCATCCCGCCGGTGACTTCGGCGACCCTGGGGGTGGGATTGCCGTCCGAGGGGACACTGCGGATGCCTTTGACCACGACGGCGCCGAGCCGGGAAATGTCATAAAATTGCGAATATTCCAGCCCGTGACCGAAAGTGCCGGATGCGGTCATCACCGGATTTTTTAACTGGAATTTGCCAAAATCAACTTTCAGATCTGCCATGATATATTACTCCACATAAACGTCTGCCAATTTGAAAACCGGACCGTCGGCGCAGCTGCGCGCATACATCCATTCGCCGGGGCGGGAGTGGTCGTTGAGTTTGACCACACAGCCGAAACAGGCACCGACACCGCAGCACATGATCTGGTCGATGCTCAATTCGCCGTCCAGATTCTGCGCTTTGAGCAATTTCGCCAGAGCCATCAGCATCGGGTGCGGGCCGCAGGCGTAGAAACAGAATTTTTTGCCGGGATTTTCTGCCAGCAACGGGGCAATCAGGTCGGTGACTCTGCCTTTGGTGCCGACGGAACCGTCATCGGTGGCGATGCGGACATCGAATCCGGCGGCGGCGTATTCATCGGTCAGCAGCAGATCCTCTTTGCTTCTGGCGCCGAGCAGCAGCACGCCGCGCTGTTTGGCATGGCGGGTGAGCATGAATGTTGCCGCCGCACCGTAACCGCCGCATACGGCGACGGGGATGACATCAGCTGCCGGAGTGGAGAAGCCTTTGCCGCAGGCGCCGAGCATATCACATTCGGTACCGGCGGGCAGTGCGGCGAGATTGGCGGTGCCTTTGCCTACGACTTTGTAAAGGATCGTGATCTGACCGTTTTCGGCGTTATTGATGCTGAACGGACGGCGGAGCATGGTATCATTGCGCTGATCGATCCGCAAATGGACGAATTGACCGGCGTAAGCGCCGTCGGCGACTTCGGGAGCATCGAATACGGCACGGTAATAACTGCCGTGCAGATGCTCGTTTTTGACAAGTACAGCTTTGGACATGAGAAATTTCCCTTATGCTAAATATGGATTGTGTTTCTTTTCAAATCCCACGGTGGTTTCGCCGCCGTGACCGGGATAAATGGTCAGGTCGTCCGGCAGCGGCAGGATGTTTTCTGTAATGGATTTTATCAGCGTGGCATAATCGCCGCCGGGCAGGTCGGTTCTGCCGATGGAGCCGCAGAAAATCGTGTCCCCGGCGATGAGAAAACGCTCTTTGCCGTCGTCAAAGAGAAATCCCGTCCCGCCCCGGGTATGACCGGGCAGCGGAATGATCTCACAATTGGTCACCGCCGCAAATTCTGCCGGCGGCGGCAGATTTTTTGCCGCACTGAAGTACGGTTCCAGAGCATTGGCAGGGGAGGAATACATCTCAAAATCATCTGGTGACAGCTCTGTTTTTGCCACATTCAGCAGCCGGGCGACTTCGCCGCAGGCGGAAATATGGTCGATATGAGCATGGGTGAGCAGGATCCTTGCCGAGCTGAACGGGAATTTTTTCGCTTCAGCGGCGATGGTTTCCGGTTCAGCACCGGGGTCGATGATAAAAAGTTCGCTGGTTTCCGGCATAAATACCAGAAAACAGTTGGTGGCAAACGCCCCGACAGGAAGTTGTTTCAGAATCATATATTTACTCCGTGATAAAAAGGACTTTCTGACTGTCCGGTGAATTGATCCGGCGGAATAGCCGGCGCTGCGCCGTAATATCGCCGGTGATCCGGTATGCTGATGCCAATTGCAAGCCGATTCGGATCGTGCCGTCGGCAGTAACGTGAAAATCACCGAAGGGTCTGCGGTGGCGAAGTACCTGCCAATTTGACGGTACGGTGATGGAATAGGTGTGAGTCCGGGAACAGCGCTGCAGCAGCAGCGGCAGACGGCGCTCTGCCGCCGCCCCGGGCAGCAGGAAAAATTTGTCATATTCCGGCAGGTCGATGCAGTAGTGTCTGCCGAGTTTGACCGCAAATTGCGGAATATGCACTTTGAGCGTGATCACGCCGGGATGGGTGGTGAAATCAACCGCACTGAAGCGGACTTGCGCCGCCGGGGAAATCGCATGGGCAAGGGCTTCAAAGCGGCGTTTGCGCATTTCCGGAGTGAACAGGGCAAAACGCTCGAATTCCCGGTTGAAATCATTGCCATAATAGCGGTATCGGATCTCCAGATCGGCACTGCCGGACGGGGCAATGGTGATCTGGTATTTCACCTCGACGTGATCCTGATAAAGCGGCGGCTGTGCCGGAGCGCCCAGCAGTTTCCGGTCGGGGGTGTTGCGGGAACCGAGAATGGCGTAGTGATTGAGGTCATTGAGATAAACGCCCGGATGATCGGTCAGCTGGAGCAGCACTTGACCGTAACGGTGCCAGGGGCGGTCGGAATTTGCCGGAATATCCCGGTCGGTCGCCAGGACAAACGTGCAGCGGATACCGGCGGCTTTCAGCAGCGCACCGAGCAAAATCGCTTGATCGGCAGAGGAGCCGTAACCGTCGGCGAGAGTGGTTTGCGGCAGGGAAAACGATCCGGGATCCAGCGGATAAGCGGTGTTTCTGATATGCAGAGAAACGTATTTGCGCAGGGCATCGACTGCTGCCAGACCGGATTTGCCGCGGGTGAGTTTTTGCGCCAATGCGGTTATTTCCGGGGCGGCGGCGGCAGTTTTGGTTTCAAGTGCGGTCAGGATCTCTGCCAGCGGTACCGGCGTGAAGGCAGTCACCATGCCGGCAAAATCAAGCAAATCCGGGGCAGATGATTCCTGCGGCAGTGCCGGAATATCTGTGGCGGTGAATATTTTTTTATCCTGCCGGGTCGTGACAGTCACCGGCAGGTCGCCGTGAGTGAGCGCAGTGAGATTTTTACCGCCTGAAAACGAGATTTGCCGCTGTTTTGCCGGGGTGTGGTTTTGCAGGTTGACCACGGCGAAAAAGTGGGTTTTATTCCGGCTTTTTTTGACGATCCGGCAATCAATGATACTGCCGGCAACGACATTGGGGAAACTGGCGACGGCGATCTTTTGCCGGGGATAGCGGGGCATGGCGGCGGCGCCGGGGGCATCCATGCGGTTCAATTCTTTTGCCGACAGGGTGCGGACTTTGCCGTCCGGAGAAGTGACCGTACCGGAAATTTCCACCTCATCAACTCCGTCGATGTAGACGATGCGGACTTCAGAATGGGCATCGACTCCGGCGTAATTGAGGATTTTGCGTTTGAAATCCAGCGTCATATCCCAGTTTTTATTATCCAGCAGTTGATAGTGACAGCGGTAGTCGAGCAATATGGAATTGGCGTTTTTTGATTCCGGCGATCGCTGTACCAGCGGCAGTGCGCCGGCGGCATTGGCGGCGGCTGCGAGAATGGTTTTCAGCGCCGGATAATCTGCCGGAGCGATTTTCATGGCATCAATGGCAAAAAAGTTGTTTTCAATAAACGTGCCGTTGACGGTTTGCCGGGTGGAAGAAATGCGTAAAATTCCGGATTTCTCTGCTGAAAAGTTTTCCGGTGCGGCGGTAATGGTGACATTTTCCGGTAATTTTACCGCAATATGCTCTTTGACCGACCGGGGCAGCGCCCGCAGCGGAAAACGGCGCTGCTGCAGCGACGTGGCAGAGTAAAGCATTTGGAGCAACCCCAGTTCGTGCGAAAGCCGGGGCAGCGCCAGATAGCCGCTTGACGGCATCGGGTATTCAAAATCCATGACCACCGCCAGCGGCACGGACATATTCCGGACATTGGCGGGGGTGATCTGCAAAGATGTGACCGCGGCATCCGGCAGGACATTCCGGAGGTGGGAATGGAGATAGTCCCGGATCTTATCCTGATCCCATTCCGAGAACGCCGCCCGGTACATCTGGTCGTAAACTCCGGTGAAATTCAGCGTGATTTTGCCGGTAAGTCTGCCGTCGGCTGCCAGTTCAGCAGTGGTATTGATGGTCAGCAGATTGCTTTCGGCCTTGACCGGCGGGGCGGTGTGGATGGTGTCACCATCCGGTTTCGCCACCAGAAAACTGTCGCCCGCCAGATAGGAGGGGAATAACTCGCGCGTTGTCTCAAACGTCGGGTCCATCAGCACATATTTGCCGTTGACTTCGGCGGCGACGATCGCATGGTTGAAGTAGATATTTGGTACTTCGGGGTCTTTGGGAACACCGGACATGAACAACGTGGGGTAGGCTTTGATCCCGGCAAGCCGGAGCATGGCGACCAGCAGCGCCGCTTTATCCCGGCACACTCCGTGGCGGCGGTCAAAGGTCTGATCGACGTCGTGCGGCTCATAACCGGGGGCGTGTTCCTCATCGGTGATGCCGGTATAGCGGATCTGCTGGGAAACAAACTGGAACAAGGCGGTGATTTTAGCCATTTCAGTCGTTTTTCCGGCGGTCAATCCGGCGGTTTTCCGGCGCATGGCGGCGTTGACTTTTGCCAGGCGCGGCGCACAGAGCGCATCGTACCAGCGGGAAATATCCTGCCATTTGCCCACGGTGCTGACCAGTACCCGCTGACAGCAGGTATAAAGTTCGGGCATGGCAGGTTCAGGAAGCGCCTGCGGGACGTTGCGGGCGTGCCAGCGGTAAATGATCCGGTCGCCCTGCGTTTCTCTGGAATGAGTCAACGTGCCGGGAACGGGGTCTTTGACCGCCGTGGCAAGCAGCGGTTTGATTGCCGGGGCATTGACCGTGTATTGGTAATTGAGGATCGGAAAATCCGCCTGCATAACGCAAATATCGCTCCACTGACCGGGCAGGCGGGGTTTCAAAGTGCGCCGTCGGGTCGCCACGGTCAAAATATCGCCGACTTCCAGATCGGGGACGGTGACGGCGAGCCGTTTCTGGGCGGGGTCGTAGATGCGTGACTGCATCTGGGAGGAGTCGATCCCGGATTTTGCCAGTTTTGCCGGATCAAGTTTGACCGTGCGGCCGTCAGCTTTGGTGAGTTCCAGCTGCGTTACTTTCAGCGAACCGTAAGTGGAATTATAGTGCATTTCCAGTGTCCGCATCTCTTTCAGACCTTTGTACGTCAGGATCTGATAGCGGCAGAAATCGGTTCTTTCATCGGTGCCGTCAGTTTGGTAAGTGACCGTTTCCTGATCGTCAAGCAGTACCACATCCGCATCGGGAAAGGTTTTTGCGGCGCCGTGCAGCGTCAGAAGCAGAATCGCGGCGGCAAAACACAAAAATTTTTTCATGGCATTTCCTCATCATAATTATATTATCAGTAAAAGATACATCCGTAACGCCGCTTTATCAAGTCTCTGAAACGTTTTTCTGCAAATACTTCGGTTCTGCTCTTGAAATTTTCCCGAATGGCGGTTATATTTATTGAATGTCAGAAAATGATTTAATTTTTTAATTCTAAACAAAGGTGGCTATCATGGGACAGCAGCACAACAAAATCGAAAAACGCAATCGTCGTAAAGCTTATCTGGCTCGCGTGCGTGAGCGTATCAAAGCCCAGATCAAAAAGTAATTGATTTTTTGATCTGCGAAACGCCGGAAGCGGATAGTTCGGATACGGGAAAATTTCCCTTGCCGACGGTTCGTTTCCGGTTTCGTTTTTTTTCGGGGGAGATTAGAAAGTGGTAATGTCCCAAATTTTGTGAAACATACATACAAGAGCGAATGAACACATTTTATGGCGACACATAGGATATATCACTTACATTATGATTGGTCAAAAACATAAAACGATTTGATTGCACCCGGTGGATGCAGCGGGCGGCAATGTCGTGTTTTGCGCCGAGTACGGTGCGGGAGTGTACTACCGTACTCGACCGTACCGGCGCAGAAGCAAGGCGCGAAAGTGCCCGCGATGCGCCACCGACGGTTAGATTTTATCACAACAAAATGGGACAATAATTAGAAATTATGGATATGCGTATCGGTCAGGGATTTGACGTGCATAAGTTTGCTCCGGAACGGGATTTGATCCTGTGCGGGGTGAAAGTGCCGTGCGAATACGGTTTATTGGGGCACAGTGATGCGGATGTGGCGATCCATGCGGTGATGGATGCACTGCTCGGCGCCGTGGCATCGGGGGATATCGGTATGCATTTCCCCGACAGTGCGGCGGAGTACAAAGATGCCGACAGTATGAAACTTTTCCGGCATGTGCTTGATTTGCCGGAACTTGCCGCTTACCGGGTGATGAATTGCGATGTGACCATTATTGCCCAGAAACCGAAACTTGCCCCGTTCAGAGAGGCGATGCGGGAACGGATCGCCGCTGTTGCCGGTTGGGATATCGACCGGGTCTCGGTGAAATTCACGACGACCGAAAAATTGGGATTCACCGGCAGAGGTGAGGGGATCGCCGCCAGTGCGGTAGTGTTATTGTGGAGAGAATGATGGCTTTTGAAGTTTTATTGCGTGACGGTTTGACCGGCAGAATTGCGATCCGCAATCACGGTGCGGCGCTGGAAAATCTGCCCGGGACGTGGGAATTGACTCTGGATGGCAGAATTACTGCGGCAGGAAAATTTCTTACCGGCAGAGTTGAACCGGATACGGAAAAAGAGCTGCTGCTCGGCGTGGAAGTGCCCGCCACTTATCCCGGAGAAAAAATATTTTTACAGGTGACGATCGGAGCGCAGCAGACATCTTTGCTGCTGCCGGTATATATGCACAAACCTTTTCCCCGTCCGCAGGAGCAATATACCACCGGAGTCCGTGCCGATGCGGCACAGGCGATAATTTCCGGCGGTAAACTGGCGGCGGTCATTACCGCCAACGGGATGCGGGAGTTGCGCTTCCGGGGCGAACATCTGCTGGCTTCACCGCCGCGGTTGATGCTGTGGCAGCATGATGCCGGAGTCAATGCCGATGTCGCCGCACTGGAACTTGACCGCATCCGGATCAGCGCTGACCGTTTCGGCAGTGACGGCACCGCAGTGGAGTGCCACGCTCTGGCACTGCCGCGCCGCATGGATTTGGATGAATTGGAGTTTACTCAGCGATTTGAGCCACTGACTTCCGGGGCGATCCGTTACGAAACGGAATTCATCGTGCCGGATTCTTTCACCGGTGTCCCGCGGCTGGGGGTGGAATTCGCTTTGCCGTCCGCACTCAAGTTTGCCGGGTATTGTCATCCGGAATCTGGTATGAGTCAGGTTGCCCCGGAGGTTCCGGCTGAAATGGAGTTTGCGCAATTCCGCACTGAAAACGGCGACGGTCTGCTGATCGCAGCCGCAGGCCGCGGGGCAATGCTTCAGGTATTGCCGTATCTGGAATACGATTTGCTGGATACCGCATCGCCCCGGCAGGATGGCAGAAGTTATCTGACCATTGATTGCCGGAACTGCTGTAACGGACAGATCGGTTCCGGTCGTTTCCGGATGGTGCTGATCTTTGCTCCGCTGACCGGCGGCGAAGATGCCGCACTGAAAGCCCGTTCACTCCGCTTTTTCTGACGTAAACAAACGTTGCGCGATTTGACCGGAGCCGATGCTCCTGCCGCAGAGGTCAGTTTTGCAGATCGCCGTAGGGATTGAGTTCCCAGCTGCCCGGAGAATTCTGCGGGATGGGGCTCATGCCGTCACGCTCGATTTGAGTGCATCCGGCAGTCAGCACAATCAATAAAAAAGCCGCTGTCAAAAGGACAACGGCATTTTTTTTCTTAATCATAGTGCCACACTCAGGAATATGCGAGCAGTTCCAAAACCTGAAACGCAACCAGTGCGGCGAGCATGACCAGTGTCGCAACGAGGACCCAAGAGCTTTTAGACATGACCGGATTCCTCCAAATTACTTGCTGGATTTCCAGATGACGCTGTCACCGGTCTGGATGGCACCGATTTTTTCGACCGGAATGGGGGCGATGGATTCGAAATCGCCGACTTTGTCGAGCTGGACTTCAGCGATGAGTTTGTCGCCGCGGACGATCAGCAATTTGGTGTTGCTGTCCAGATTGTATTTGACATTGTAATCTTTGTTGCCAATTTTCTGGGTGTAGTAGCTTTTGGCGCCGAGGTTGATGGCGATGTAGCCGTAATCTTCAGAGACTTTGGTCACTTTGCCGGTGAGGCGCTGCAAAACTTCCGGAGAACCGGCGATCAAAGTGGCGCCGCTGATGCCGAGACGTTCTTCATAGTCTTTGACTTTCAGTTCCAGTTTTTTCATGCCGGCGAGCTGACCTTTCAACTGGACATTGGCGGCGTTGGCACGATTTCTTTCCGCTTCAGCTCTTCTCTGAGCTGCGACAGCGGCGTTTTTGGCACGGACAGCGGCATTTTCAGCGTTTTTGGCACGGACAGCGGCACTTTCGGCACGGTTTTTGGCTCTGACAGCCTCATCTTTATCTCTTTTCAGTTTAGCCACAGCCTGTTTGGTTTTGGTGACCTGCTGCGGATATTTGGTGACGTTTTTGAAATCGGCGGCGCTGCCGGTACCGGCGCTGGAATTGCGTCCGATCTCATGAAGGGCGCTGGCAAGATCATTGCGCTGCTGGGCGATTTTGCGGCTCTGAGTTTTAACTTTGGTCAAAGCGGCATCCACAGCCGCCTGATCTGCGGAGGCGGAGAGAGATTCGGGAGTGACCTGGGCGGCGGTAGCGGTACCGCTGTCGGCATCCAGCGCACCGGAAACTTCATGGAGCGCACCGGCGAGTTTTTTGCTGCTTGCTGACAGCGCTTCACGTTTGCTGAACAGCAAAAACGAGAGCACCGCACTGGCGAGCGCAAAGACCAGAATGACTGAGACGAGAACGACGTTAAGTTTTTTACAATCTTTCATTTAACGAAACACCCTATTTTTTTGTTATATTGTCTTAACAATCTGAATACAAACAATAGCACACATATAAAATCTATCACCGAAATAGCAGATGTCAAATCGTGAATCACTAATTTTCGCAAAAAAAACGTGTTTTTCTCAAAAAAATCCTCAAATCATGAATTTGACCCCCGGCAGTTTGCCGAGTTCGCCTGCCAGAAATTTTGCCCGTTCCATGGAATCGACCTGACAGCTGATCCGCAGCGCCAGATATTTTTTTCCGGATGACGCTTCGCCGCGGCTGATGGTGAAGCCCGGCTTTTCCTTTGCCTCCAAAGCGGCGATTCCGGCTTCGGTCGCCTCTGCCATCGTGCTGTCTGTGATCAGACGGAACTCCCAGAGGCAGGGAAATTTGATTTCCGGTTCGGCTTTTTTCATTTGCTTTCCTCCCAGTACGGTGAAATTTCCCGGAGTCTGGCGATGATGGGGGGCAGTTTTTCCACGACGAAATCCAGCTCCTCCATCGTGTTGTAGCGGGACAGACTGAAGCGGATCGTGCCGTGCGCCGCACTGTACGGGATCCCCATTGCCCGCAGGACGTGCGAGGGTTCCAGACTGCCGGTGGTGCATGCCGAGCCGCTGCTGGCGCAGATGCCGAACATATCCAGCAGCATCAGGATGCTCTCTCCCTCGATGCACTCGAAACTTACCGAGCTTGTGCCCGGCAGCCGGTTTTCCGGATCGCCGTTGATGCGGATGCGGGGGATCGCCGCCAGCAATTTGGCTTCAAAAGCGTCCCGCATGGTTTTCAGCTGGGTATATTCGGTTTCCAGTGCGGTGCGGGCGATTTCACAGGCTTTGCCCAGACCGACGATGGAAGCGACGTTTTCGGTGCCGCCCCGCCGCATTTTTTCCTGATGGCCGCCGCAAATCAGCGGCACGAAAGGAATTCCCCGGCGGATGTAAAGGGCGCCGACCCCTTTGGGGGCATGCAGTTTGTGACCGGAAATCGCAATGAAATCGGCGTCACATTCAGCGGCATTGACCGGCACTTTGCCGGCTGCCTGAACGGCGTCGGTATGAAAATACGCACCTTTGGCATGGGCGATGGCGGCGATCTCTTTGACCGGGAAAATCGTACCGGTTTCGTTATTGCCCCACATCGCCGAAACGATCGCCGTGTTGTCGTCAACAGCGGCTTTCAAGGCAGCCATATCCAGTCTGCCGCAGGAATCGACACCGATCTTTTCCACGATATAGCCTTTGCCGGATGCCAGTTCGTCGCAGTAATGCAGTACCGCCGGGTGTTCCACGGCGGTGGTGACGATTTTGCGCCGTTCCGGCAGTGCCGCCAGCGCCGCATTGATGGCGGAATTGTCCCCCTCGGTGCCGCAGCTGGTGAAAATGATTTCTGAAGCATTGCCCTCCCGGTCACGGTAGACTGCGCCGAGCAGTTCGGCGACCTGTCTGCGGGCATTTTCGATCGCAGCAGCCACCGAACCGCCGAAACGGTGGATGCTGGACGGGTTGCCGTAAAATTCGCAGAAATACGGCTGCATCGCCTCAAAAACTTCCGGTGCGACCCGGGTCGTGGCGTTATTGTCAAGGTAGATGATTTTTCCGTTCATGACAGATTTTATACTCCTATACCAAGTGATGATCTCTTAATTTTTCCGGTACACACCTCTGGTTTCCGGCAGGAAAAACGAGACCAGAAACGAGACTGCGGCAATGGCGCCGGCAATGATGAAAACCGCCAGATAACCGCTAGCAGAATAAACTTTTACATTGTTGACCACCGAGCCGCCGAAGTGCATCAGCACTTTGCCGATCAGGGGGGAGAATACTGCCACTGCCAGATAGCCGCAGGAATTGGAAAATGCCGTGGAAACGGTCATGACACTGCGGGAATTGAGTTCCTGCATCAGCATCGCAAATATCGCCGGCACTCCGGCGCTGAGCGCATAAAGCAGGTACACTGTTGCGAAAAACGAGCCGTGAAATTTGCAGCAAATTCCCAGAATCATCAATACCGAATTGAGCAGGCACAAGCCGGTAGCGGCAATGATCCACGGTTTGCGGCGGTTGCCGGAAATTTTGATCAGCACTCCGGCGCTCAACAGCGAGAGCATGCAGACCAGTGTCATCGCCATAATGACTCCCGAGGCGGCAACGCCGCTGATCCCGGCGAAATCCATCAGGAATTTTTCACCGAAAACCGTCTGGATGATGAAGTAGATGCTGAAGTTGACCGTGGAGCAGAATATCAGCATCCAGGAGTAACGGTTTTTCAGAATCCCGATGCCGTCTTTGAGCATATTTTTGGCCTGGGCTACCGGCGGCATGACCGTCCGGGACTTCGCCGCCAGAAACATCAGATAAAATACCATTGCCGCAATCCCGGCGACCAGCATCACCCCCTGCCAGGTGATTGAATCATGCATGGAGGTGAATGGCAGTTTGCCGCACAAGCCGCCGCCGTAGCCGCAGCAGTAGGCAATGCCGAAAAGCGTGGCGTATCTGGCTCTGCCGAACAGACGGTCAGTCTCTTTGACCAGACTCAGATACATCGTGCTGGAGCCGACACCGGTCAGGGCACGGCAGACGTAAAGCTGCCACAATTCGGTGCAGAACGGAGTCAGCGACGTGCCGATCACGAATATCAATCCTCCGGCTGCCACCACCCGGGAGCCGCAGTAGCGGTCGATAAGAATACCGGAAAACACCTGCGGGATACTGTAAGCATAAATATATGCCGCACCGATCCCGGCGATCTGTTCAGCGTTCCAGCCGAGCAGCTGAAACTCGTTGTAAAACGTTCCGGGCATCACGGTACGCTGAAAATAGCTGGCGGCATAAATCAGGATCAAGGTTGTAAACAGAAACATCGCCCCTCTGTTTTCTGCTGATTGATGGTCTGCGGTCATGGTGATAAATTCCTTATTCAATGTGTATTCATATATTATAGCACAAAAACGCACTTTTTTCAACGTCGGACTTGACAAAAAACCGCAGTAGTGTTATCTTTGACCGGACGAGTATGAGAAAATCAATCGGAGTGCAGAGTGAAAGAAGCGCAGGTTTATCTGGATTGTGCGGCAGCGATGCCGCCGGATGCCGGAGTTTTGACGTATTACAGCGCCATGCTGAAAGAATTTTACGTCAATCAGGAAGCCATCCACTTGCTTGCCTACCGGGGACGGCAGGCGCTGGCTGATGCCGGACGGCGGGTGTCAAAGGTACTGACCGGCGATGAAAACCATCCGGTGATCTGGGGCGGCAGTGCGACAGAATTGTTCCGGTTGCTGGCGGATGCGCCGTTTTTCCGGTCGGCGGTCTCCTCGGTGCTGGAACACCCGGCGGTGGCGGCGAATTTGGGCAGATTGCCGGAATTCACGCAGTGGCACGCTGATAAAAACGGGGCGATCGTGCCGCAGAAGTTGGCAAAGATCCCCGATCTGGCACTTTTTCATCAGGTGCAGAGCGAACTGGGCGTGATCCAAAATCTGGATGCTTTGTTTGAACTGCTGCCCGGAGCGTGCCGTGCCGTGGATGCGGTGCAGGCGGCAGGGAAACTGGAGATTTATCCCGGTGCCGACATCTGGATCATCAGCGGGGCGAAATTCGGCGCTCCCGGCGGCGCAGCGGCGCTGCTCAAAGCCGGTGGCAGATTTACTGACCTTTTGCTGGAACACGCCCGGAAATACCGCCACGACCAATACGCCGCCGGACGGATCCCTGTCCCGCAGGCGCTGGCACTGGCGGCGGCACTGGAAACGTGTGAGTCCCGGCGGCAAAGTGAATTGCTCCGGCTGGCGCAGCTGCACCGGCTGATCGTGGAGCGCTGTGCCGCACTGGGAATAGTGCCGACGGTGGAGCCGGAGGAGTTTTCGCCGTATATTCTCAATCTGATGCTGCCGCAGCAGCAGTCGGCGATCGTGGTGCGGGCGCTGTCGGAACGGGGCGTTTTTGCCGCTTCGGGCAGTGCGTGCAGTGCCGAGAGCGATACGCCAAGTGCGGCATTGCTGGCGATCGGCAAAAGCAAAAACGCCGCCTACCGGTCACTGCGGTTGAGCTTCGGTGCGGCGACCACGGCAGAAGATGTGGAAATTTTTCTGTTTGAGTTGGAAAATGTGTTGAAAAATTATTGAATCGGTACTATCTTTTAAGTCCGCAAAAACGCAAGAAAAGGAAATTGCTTTATGTTAAAAAAAATTATTACTGCTGCCATGTTGACCGTGATGACATTCTCACTGTCTGCACGGGTCATCGAAGTCCGTAAAAAAGCTGACATCAATCCGACCATCGCTTTTGCCGGAGCGCCGGGCGATGCGGTATTGAGTACCGAAATCGGCAATATCCTGGGGGTGTGCGGCTGGTTTGATGCCGTGCCGGCGGGCAAAAAGGCGGATTTTGAACTGAAAATTTCCGGGGCGGTGATGGAACTTTACCAGCATGATACCAAAATCAAAGCGTGGCGGTTGCCGGCATCGTCCAATAAACGCTCTTTAGCTAAAACGGCAGTGGACACCATCATTGAATTTGTGTTCAAGCAGTTGAAAGTCCGGGGTTTTTGCCACTCCAGAATTGCGTTTTGCGCTGAAACAGCCCCCGGCATCCGCAATATTTTCGTTTGTGACATCGACGGCAGAAACGTTACTCCGCTGACCAATTACCGGACGCTTAACGTGGAACCGTGCTGGAGTCCGGACGGCAGAACGCTCTGTTTCTCCAAATACAACCGCAGCGGGATCGATATCGTTGAAACCACGCTCCGGCAGCCGCAGCGCAGCCGGATCGTTTCCTCATTCCGGGGCATCAACACCGGGGCGGCGATTTCGCCGGACGGCAGGTATCTGGCGGCGATTTTAAGTCCGGATCATCAGGTCGATCTCTATTTGCTGGGACTGCACCGCCGGGAAAGACGGCGGCTGACCAGAGGGATCGCGGTGGAGGCTTCGCCGTGCTGGAGTCCGGACGGCAGTAAATTGGCATTTGTCAGTGACCGGCGGGGCAATCCGAGGGTATTTATCACTTCTGCCGGCGGCGGCAATGCCGAGATGATCCCGGTCGTTTCCGGCGGAGTAGATGCCGTCACGCCGTCATGGAGCGGCGACGGGCAGATCGCTTATGCCACCCGGATCCGCGGTACGTCCAATTATGTGCTGGCGGTTTACGACCTTGCTTCCGGCGAAAACCGGGTCGTGACCAGAGGCGGCGGCAGCTGGGAATCTCCCGGCTGGGCGGCGGACAACCGTCATGTCGTCTGCAAACGCACCATCGGCGGCAGATCGGAATTGTGGGTGGTCGATACCCGTACCGGCAGGGAACGGATGCTGCTCCGTACCGGGGCGAAATTATTTGATCCGGCGTGGTCGCCGTGTCAGTTGCGGTAAAATATGTGGTGCAGAAAATGTTTGATGCCGGGGAATATTTCAATTCATTGAATATGTTCGGCATCCGGCTGGGGCTGGATGCCGTCCGGGAACTTGCCAATCGTGCCGGAAATCCGCAGGAGAAGCTGAAGTTTATCCATCTCGCCGGAACCAATGGCAAAGGCTCCACCGGAGCAATGCTGGAACGGGCGTTCCGGGCTGCCGGATTCCGGACCGGGTTTTATACTTCACCGCACCTGATCGACATCAGAGAGCGTTTCCGGGTCAACGGCAAAGTCGTTGCGGCAGAGTTGTTTACTGAAATGACGGCCCGACTGCGGGATGCCGCCGGTGACGGAAACTTCAGTTATTTTGAGTTTGCCACGGTGCTGGCGATGCAGATATTTGCCCGGAGCAAGTGCGAGGTCGTCATCTGGGAAACCGGGATGGGCGGCCGTCTGGATGCGACCAATATGGTCACTCCGGCGGCAGCGGTGATCACCAATATCGCATTTGACCATCAGGGGCATCTGGGCAATACGCTTGGCGGGATCGCCGGAGAAAAAGCCGGTATCATCAAGCCCCGGGTCCCGCTGTTTCACGGCAAACTTCCTGACGAAGCCGCCGCCGTTATTTACGAACGTGCCGCCGCATTGCAGAGTCAGGTTTTTCCGCCCCGGGCGGAGGTGCCGGAATTGACCGCAGATGATGCTGACGGTCAACGTTTCACTTATGACGGCAGGACGGTAACTCTGGCACTGCCGGGGATGATGCAGCGGGAGAACTTCCGGATCGTTTACGAGATACTCTGCTATTTCGCCCCCCGGTGGCATTTTGATCTGCAAACGGCGCTGGATGGTTTGAGCCAGGTGCGCTGGCCCGCCAGATTTCAGCATATCGGCGCGCGTCTGATCGTGGACGGCGGCCATAATCCGGATGGGGTGACGGCATTGACTGCTGCGGTCAGAGAACGGTACGGCGAGGAGAAATTCACCGTGGTTTATGCCGCATTCGGGGATAAGGATGCCGCCGAGTGTCTGCCGCAGTTGAGCCGGGTGGCAAAACGGTTTGTCTTTACCAATGTCGATGTTTCCGGGCGCAAAGTTTTCACTCCGGAAGAGTTGAGTGCGATGGTAAATTCGATCCCGACTGCCGCCGTGGCAGAGCCGGTCGCCGCCGTCGAAACCGCATTGTCATTTCCAGAACGGGTGATCGTTTCCGGTTCGCTCTATCTCGCCGGGGAAGTGCTGGCGAATTTCGCTCCGGAGAGCGCCTTTGACCTCTGAATCAGGGCAGGTGTACTTTGCCGGCAAATTCCGTTGCCATGCCCAGCAGCAGTATTATTGCGGCGGCAAGTGCCGGATACGGGGCCAATTCACGGTACGAGGTGTAGCGCGGGGATTCCCGGGAAGTGCGCTCCAGCGCATCGATTTCGGTCATGACCTGCTGCATACCTCCGGCGTCGGCTGCCGGAAAGTAACTGCCTCCGGTGGCGGCGGCAAGCGAGCGCAGTAAATTCTCGTCCAGAGAGTGTTCCTGCCGTGCCAACTGTCTGCCGAACATGGTATCGACGACCGCATACGCCCGGTCGCTGCCGATGCCGACGGTGTGAATGATGATCCGGTGGTCTTTGGCGATTTGCGCCGCCTCCTGCGGCGTGACCCGGTTGTCCACGTTATTGGCGCCGTCGGTAAAAAGCACCAGCACCCGGCGGGGGGAATCGGAATCTTTCAGCCGCCTGACCGCAGTACCGATGGGCGAAGCGATCCCGGTGGCGTTGCCCAATTCGCCGGTACGCAGATTTTTCAACCGTTCCAGCAGCAGCGCATGATCGAGGGTCGGCGGGATGAAACTGTATGCCAGATCCGCAAAGCCGATCAGACCGATGCGGTCATTGGGGCGTTTGCTGATAAATTCTGCGATCTCTTTTTTGGCGGTATCCAGCCGCCCGGAAATTTGATTCTGCTGCAATCGCCGGATGAATTCCGTTTCGCTCATATCCCGGGGGCGGTCAAAAATATCCATCGAGCCGGACATGTCCAGCGCCAGTACGATATCCACGCCTTTGGCACGGATCGTCCGGTCGCCGCGCGGAATCCGGGGACGGCTCAATGCGATCACGGTCAATGCCAGACTCAACAGTACCGCCCATTGCAGCAGCGTGAAGCGGCGGCGTTTTTTGGTCGTCCGGAACGCTTTTACGCTGGCGGCGGTGACCGACGGGCGGGGCATGAAGTGCATCAGCAGTGCCAGCGGGATCAACAGCAGCAGCAACAACAGCAGCCACGGGGATTGAAATTGCAGCGTCATTTGGTCACCTCCGGGATCGTGGTTCGGATGAATTCCTCTGCCCGCAGTGCCGCCTGATCAAATGCGGCGGTATTGGAGCGTAAACAGGCAAATTTTATCAGGTCTGCGGTGTCAAGGAACCGGCGCAGAAAGTTTCTTTCACTCTCCACCGGCAAAGAATCATCCGCAAGCAGCATTGCCATAAATTCTGCGGTCGTCAGCCGGGAGGCGGGTAACTGACTGCGGATTTCCAGATAATTGCGGAGCAGGTCGCAGAGCCGGGCGAAACCCCGTTCCGGCAGCAGGACTCCGGCGGCGACTTCACTGCGCAGTTTCCCGATTTCAGCAATGGTGAACTCCCATGCCGGAAGTTCCGGTTTCCGTCGGGATTTGCGCCACAGCCAGTATGCGATCCCGGCAATCAGCATCACTCCGGCGGCAATGAGCCAGTAACGGAAACGGTGGATGAACGACCGGGAAGCGGTGTCAGGCGGAGTGATTTCACCGGCAAGGAGCAATTCTGCTTCAGTCAAATTATTTTCATCAAGTTTTACCGTTAATTCCGGGAGCGCCGTTGAGAATTTGTCATTTGCCCGGGCGGAAAAAATCTTCCGGGTCTGGAACTCTATTTTCAAATCTTTGACGGTGCCGGGTTTCAGCACGGTGAACCTGCCGGAAATCATCCAGACCCGGCGGTTCCAGCGCCACTTGACCGGAGTCGCCCGGAGCGTGGCGGCGATAATGTTTTCGCCGGTGATTTCCGGAGCGATGACCGTTTCCGTGACCGGCAGGGTGACAACCAATACCGCTTCGGCGCTTTCGCCCGCCTGCAGTTCGACCGGAGTGCAGACGGCACTTGCCGGTACTTGCGGAGCTGACGGGAAAAAATACGCATAAAGGTATCCGGCAAGCCAGAACAGCACTGCCGCCGCTGCGATCACGGCGCCAAACCACAGATAAGTGCGCCCGCGTTTCATCATGTCGTCACCTCCTCATCCGCCGCCGCCGGTCGGCAAAAAATCCGATCAGCGGTTTCAATACATCACCGGCACAGGTCACCGGGATCAAATCCACCCCCGCCCGGCGGCAGACGGTGGTTTTTGCCTCCTCCAATGCCGAGATTTCCGCATTGAGCTGTTCCCGGTTTCCGGAATATTCCACGATTTCCCCGGTTTCGGCATCTTCAAATACCACCGGAAGTGCCAGCGGAAAATCGGTTTCCACCGGATCGCGCAATTCAATGGCGACGACATCCTGACGGAGTTTGAGCAATTTCAGTGAAGTACTGAATTTTTCCGGGTCGTTCAGATCGCTCAACAGAAAAACGATGCCCCGTTTTTTCATCAATTTGGCGGTTTCCTGCAATACTCCGTCAATATCAGTGCCGCGGTGGTGCGGCTGAAATGCGAGCAGTTCCCGGATGATCCGCAGTGCGTGTTTGCGCCCGGAACGCGGCGGCAGATAAAGTTCCAGTTGATCGGTGAAAAGCATCAGACCGACTTTGTCGCCGTTTCTGCCGGCGCTGAATGCCAGCAATGCCGCCAGTTCTGCGGCGGTCTGCCGCTTGCTTTTTGCCGCCGCACCGAAATCTCCGGATGCAGACAGATCCACCACCAGCATCACGACCAGTTCCCGTTCCTCAATGAATTTTTTGATATAAGGAGTCCCCATGCGGGCGGAAACATTCCAGTCGATGCTGCGTACATCGTCGTCGGTGGTGTATTCACGCACTTCGTCAAATTCAATGCCGCGCCCTTTGAATACACTGCGGTACGCTCCGCCGGTGATCTCCTCCACCAGATGGTCGGTGCGGATCTCCAACAGCCGTATCTGCCGGGCAAGTTCTGCCGGAAGCATCGCTCACCTCCTGTTACGGTGTCCGCAATGCCGCCAGGATCCGGGAGATCAGGTCGTCGGCATTGATATTCTCCGCTTCCGCTTCGTAGGAAAGCACCAGCCGGTGGCGCAATACATCCGGTGCCAGATCTTTGACATCCTGCGGCAGCACATACGCCCGCCCCCGGAGCAGTGCCAGCGCCCGGGAACCGATCGCCAGTGCGATCGACGCCCGCGGCGAGGCCCCGTAGTCGATCAGCGACGCCAGAGCGGACAAATCGGCATCCTGCTGTCTGGCGGAAAGCTGTTTTTTTTCGCCCGGACGGGTGGCGATCACGATATCGAGGATGTATTCCACGATTTTCTCATCCAGATAGATCCGGTCTACCAGCTGCCGTGCCGCTATGATATCCGCCAGCGATGCCACGCTGACCGCTTCCGGCGGCGGCACCGGATGCGCCATGCGGTCGATGATGTCGAATTCCTCTGCCCGGGCGGGATAGCTGACGTGCAATTTGAACATGAACCGGTCAAGCTGGGCTTCCGGCAGCGGGTAGGTGCCTTCCTGTTCGATCGGGTTCTGGGTCGCCATCACCAGAAACGGTGAGGGCAGGGCGAATTTATCGCCGCCGATGGTCAGCTGTTTCTCCTGCATTGCCTCCAGCAAGGCACTCTGCACTTTTGCCGGGGCGCGGTTGATTTCATCCGCCAGTACGATATTGGCGGCAACGGGACCGACTTTGGTGGAGAAGTTTCCCGTGGCGGCATTGTATATCCTGGTGCCGATTACGTCCGCCGGCAGCAGGTCAGGCGTGAATTGCAGCCGGGAAAACGAGCCGTCCAGCGCTTTGGCAAGAGTTTTGACGGTCAGGGTTTTAGCCAGACCGGGGACACCCTCCAGCAGGACATGACCGTCAGAGATCAAAGCCAGCAGCAGCCGGTCGACCAGCTCCTGCTGACCGGAAACGATCCTGCCGATCTCCTGCCGGAGCAATTGCAGCGGCGCCGAAACATTTTTGACTTCCTGTTGAAGTTGTTTCAGATCGTGTGATTCCATAAGTGACACTCTCCTCGGTTTTACATTGTTATCAGTGTGTTCATTTTTCAACATAATGCAAAACTTGCGGAAGTCAAGATGCTGAAACACTTATTTTTACAGTGTTTACTTAACTTTTTTATCGACCATGGCGCAGACGCACGAATCACTCCAGACATTGACGCCGGTTTCGATCATGTCGATAATGGCGTAGACCGGCAGGATGATACCCAAAATCCAGAGCGGGGCATCGACTCCCGACATCAGCGACAAGGTCAGGAAAAAGCATCCCATCGGAACACCGGCATTGCCGATCGCCGAGACGACCGAAATCAATATCCAGATGCAGATCGTGGAGAGCGTCAGCGGATTACCGCCGTTCTGCAGCATGAATAATGAAGTCACCAGAATAAACGCCGCGCAGCCATTCATATTGATGGTACAGCACAATGGCAGAACGAAGCGGGCGACTTCCGGTTTGGCTTTCATATTGTTTTCCGCAGAAGCGACCGTGACCGGCAGCGTGGCGGTGGAACTTTTGGTGAAAAACGCCATCATTACCGCCGGCAGCATGTTTTTGAAAACTTTCAGCGGATTGATCCGGTTCGCCAGCAGAAACAGCGGCAGAATGATGAAAAATTGCAGCAGATTGCCGCCCAGCACCACGAGAACGTATTTGCCCAGAGAACCGATCGTATCCCAGCCGGAACTCATCTGCAATGATAACTGGGCGGCAAACGCCACGATCCCCAGCGGCAGTGTCCAGACCAGGGCTTTGATCAGCGTGAAGAGCAGCTCCTGAAGTCCGAGAATGGATTTGAGCAGCATCCGGGTGTTTTCGGATTCTTCCATCAGCGCCAGCCCCAGACCGCATGCCGCCGCAATGATCAGAATACTCAGCACATTGCCGCTGCTGAAAGGTTTGACCACATTATCCGGAATGACATTCAGAATATGTTTATACACCGTGGTTTTGCGGTCAAGTTTGTTGGCAGCGGCGGTCTGTTCGACTTTGGTCTGCCCGGTGAGCGCCATAGTCGCCGGCAGATTGCCCGGAGCAACGGCTTTGAAAAGAACTGCACCGAGGATCGAGGCGGCCAATGTGGTCAGCAGAGTGTATTTCAAAGTCTGACCGAAAATTTTGCCGATGTTCTTTTTGCCGCCGAACATGGCAAGTGTGGTCATCACCGCCTGAGCGATCGTCG
>SUVU01000146.1 GCA_015061865.1 Lentisphaerota bacterium | reverse complement strand
CGCTTCGCCGGGGATGAAAACGTCGCTTTGAGCTTCAAAAACATCATCAATGTAAAATTCACCGCTTCCTCGCCGCTGGGTGGGAACAGCAAAGCGCTGACCGGAGCGATGTATCTGCCCAACAGCGACCGCCGGATCGCCGGATTTCCGTATCAGAACAAAGATTGCCGCCCGCTGAAACTGCTGACCGCCGACCAATTGGTGCGCCGCGGTCTGAACGGTCTGCATCTGTTCAAACGCACCAGCGGCGCCAATGCGACGCTGACCGGCAGAGCGTCACTGTCGTTCAAAGACGGGAAATACTCATTTTTCGTCCGCAATGCCGGCAGAGCCAATAATGAGTTGAAAGCTGAACCCGGCGACATCATTGTCAGTTCCGAGGGAGATTTCGTCGGTATCGCCATTGCCAACGGCGAACTTGACGGGGTGCGCGGCGTCCAAATCGCCTTATTCAGCTCTCCTGACGTGTGGCAGAATACCGCAATGGTGCCGCTGGACAAACTGCCCGGCGAAAAATCTTTCAGCCGTTATGCGGCGGTAATGCGAAAAATCCGCACCGTGATCCGTCCCGGTTACGACCAGCGTTAAGTCATGAAAAAACAGCCTTCCGTGGAAAATTGCGATGTCAATTTACTGACTCTGCCTGCCGGCGAAACGGCAGTGCCGGAGGGCTGTTCCATTTCGCCCGATGCCGACGGTACGGCGTTCCAGAACCTGAAACTGCTCGGCATGGGCGGCATGGGCATTGTTTACGAAGCCGAAGATCAGGCGCTGGAGCGTAAAGTCGCATTGAAAATGCTCCGCACCCCGTACCGCTACAACCGGACCCAAGTCAATAAATTTATCAAAGAAGCCCGGCTGACCGCCAAAATCGACCACCCCAATATCATTGCGGTACACCATTTGGGTTACAATCAGGATTGCGGGACATACTTCAGCATGCGCCGGATCAAAGGTGAAACTTTGCAGAAGATCCTGCGCCGCCTGCGCTCCGGTGACGCAGATACCGCCAGACAATACACCGTCCGCCGGATGCTGAATATTTTTGTTGCCGCCTGCAACGGCGTTGCCGCCGCCCATCAGCTCGGGATCCTGCATTGCGATTTAAAACCGTCCAATATCATGATCGGTGACCGGGGCGAGGTCTGGGTACTGGACTGGGGAGTTGCCAGAGAAACCGGCGATCCGGTCACCGCTGAAAATTCAGTGGAGGGCACCCCGGCTTTTATGGCTCCGGAACTGCTTTGCGGCAAAAAATCCGCCCCGGATCAGGCGACCGAAGTCTATGCACTGGGAACGATTTTGCACTGCATGCTCACCTGGAATGAAGCACCGGTCGATCTCTCGCTGCCACCGGAAGAGTTGCAGAAAAATGTCATCAACGGCAAACTGCTCCCCCTGCGCCGCACCGACAATGCCAACCAGCTGCAGCAGGAATTGACTGCGATCTGCCGCAAAGCTCTGGCACGCGATCCGGAAAAACGCTATCCCGATGTCAACGCATTGCTGACTGATATTCACAATTATCAGGACGGTTTTCCGGTCAGTGCCTATTCCCGCTACCCGTTTTACCGGTGGTGGAAACTGCTTCACCGACGCCCCCTGATCCCGATCGCATGTCTGGCGGCGATAGTGACATTCACCCTCTACCATTTTTCCGGCAATCTGATCGACTACACCAGAGATAAATCCATGCTCCGGCAGGCGGAATACAACGCCACACTGGCAGACTCATTGATCCGGCAGACCCGGATGCAGCACCTGCAGTTGAGCGATCCTGACGGCAATACTGATATCATGACCGTGATCCGGGATTTTCACAAAGTGCAAAACGGTATAAACCTGGCAATGCTGGAAATTTTTGCGGCATTCGATGCTTTGAACGGCGCTTCAGATGCGGCAGTGAAATCCTTTATGGATGTCCGGGGTTCAGTGATGTGCAAACATCTGCTCCGGCTGCAGATGTTATCCGGCGATCCGCTGGCTCCGGTAAGGACGCTGGAAAAAATCCGCCAGCGCCGGGAGCAATTACTGGATTTCGGCTGTGAATCCGATCCTGAATTGCAAAAACTCGTTGCCAGGATCGACAGCGGCTGTGCTGAACTTTTCATAAAAAACCGTACTTTGCAGCCGTGGCAGAGTTATTCCGTAACGGCGTCCGACGGCAGTATCCGTTCCGCCGATTTGGGCGATACCATGCGGCTGAAACTGCCTGCCGGGGGGAACTGGATTGCTTTCACCGGCAGCAACGGTGAAAAAATCACCGCCTTTTACCACAGTATTCCCGGCGCCCAGCTCCGGCTCACGTTGCCGGAGCGCCCTGCCCCGCCGGGCTTTGTCTGCATCCCGGCAGATCATTGGCAGCTGCAGATACCGCAATCTGAGCCGGTATTGAAACTGCTGCCGGAATACCTGATTTCGGCACAGGATGTAAAGGTGATGGATCCTGAAAACAGCAGCCGGCACGCAGTTACTGCCACTCAGGCAAAAAAATATTGTCTGGATGCCGGCAAAATATTACAGAAAAAAGTACGTTTGCCCAGCGAATTGGAACTGCGCAAATCCCTGACGGTCTACCCCGGCAGTGATCCCGGCAAAAGTTTTTACGGTGCAGAATTGCCAGCCGGTGACCGCCTGATGTTCGTTCGCGGCAGCAATGGCAATATCCGGATTTTTGATACGGCGAAAAACCGTTCCAGAGCGCTGCGCCAGGGCGATACCGCCGTATTCAGAGTCGTTATTGAATAATTTCAACCTGATTTACATACATTTTTTACCATGATCGATTTCAAAAACCTTTCCAAATCCTATTCCGGTGAATATATCCTCAAAGATGTCAACTGCCGGATCAATACCGGCGAAAGAGTCGGTGTCGTCGGCCCAAACGGAGCCGGAAAAAGTACGCTTTTCGGCATTGTCACCGGCGAAGTCATCCCCGATGGCGGCAGTGTGGTCATCCCCAAAGACAGCCGGCTGGGGATCATGCGCCAGCATATCGCCGAAACCGACCTCGACCGGGAACTGCTGGAATTCACCGCCGATGCCATTCCGGAACTCAAACGCTACAATGCCGAATTGGAACAACTGGAAGAAAAAATGGCGGTCTGCGACAACGATGATGAGCTGGAAATCATGCTCAAACGCCACGGTTTTCTGCAAAGCACCATCGAACACCTCGGTGCCTACCATCTGGATGTTGAAGCCAAACAGGCATTGACCAGCCTCGGTTTTCCGGTGGCGCAGCTGAACCGCAAAATGAGCAGTTTTTCCGGCGGCTGGCAGATGCGTGCCGCATTGGCACGGGTGCTGATCTCCCGTCCGGATATATTGCTGCTGGACGAGCCGTCCAACTATCTGGATATCCCGGCAGTGGAGTGGCTCTGCCGCTTTCTGGCGAATTTTCCCGGTACATTGATGCTGATTTCCCACGACCGGTTTCTGCTGCGCAAACTGACTTCGATCACGCTGGAGGTCAATCGCGGCACCGTGACCAGATACGCCGGCAACTACGATTTCTACCGCACTGAAAGGGAACAGCGGCAGATCTCCCTGGAAGCCGCCAAACGCAATGCCGATCACAAAAAAGAGCAGCTGGAGCGCATGATCGACCGCTTCAAAGCCAAAAGCACTAAAGCCGCCGCCGCCAAAAGCGCCCAGAAAAAACTTGACCGTATCGAAGATGTCAAACTGCCGGAATCTCTGGATTACCACGGCATTATCCGCTTCCCGGAGCCGCCGCCGGCGGGGGCAGAAGCGGCACGGTTTGAACACGTTGACTTCGGATATACTCCGGATAAAATGTTGTTCCGTGATGTGGATATGAATATTGATGCCGGGGACAAACTGGCGATCATCGGTTACAACGGCATGGGCAAAACCACGCTGCTTAAACTGCTTGCCGGAGTATTGACGCCGACTTCCGGGCGGGTCGTCCCCGGTCACCATATCGTCATGGGGTATCAGGCGCAGGAATTTTCTGAACTGCTCAACGATGAATTATCCGTTTACGATGCGGTGCGGGCGGCATTGCCGCCGGATGCGTCCACTGCCAATATCGCCAACGTGTTGGGATCATTCGGATTTTCCGGCGATGCGATGAAAAAACCCTGCGGGGTGCTTTCCGGCGGCGAGAAGATCCGGTTGCAGATGGCACGCATATTCGTCCGTCCGCCCAACTTGCTGATTC
>SUVU01000145.1 GCA_015061865.1 Lentisphaerota bacterium | reverse complement strand
CCGTTCTTCAACAACTATCGTCCTCAGTTCTACTTCCGTACGACTGACGTCACCGGTACCATCACCCTTGCCGAGGGTACCGAAATGGTGATGCCCGGCGATAACACCTCCATCACGGTTGAGCTGATCGCTCCGATCGCTATGGAAAAAGGTCTTCGCTTCGCTATCCGTGAAGGCGGCCGCACGGTTGCTTCCGGACGTGTTTCCGAAGTCATCGAGTAAGCAACGTTTTCAGGTAAAACTGAAAGCTGCGAGTTCAGTCCCGGGCCGCCGCAAAACGACGGTCCGGGATATGTCGTAATAAGTCAAATTCTAACAAGTAGAGTGCTGAAATGGCTCGTGAACTGGTAATCATGGAGTGCACCGAGTGCAAACGTCGCAACTATACGACGACGAAAGAAAAGCGCAACACTCCTGAACGTTTGGAAAAGAAAAAATATTGTCCTTTCGAGCGTAAGCACACCGTGCACAAAGAAACTCGCTGACACGGTGGGATAAAAACGTTATAGACGCGCAGGGAAGTAGCTCAGTTGGCTAGAGCAGCGGTCTCCAAAACCGCAGGTCGTGGGTTCGAGCCCCTCCTTCCCTGCCAGTTTTTCCGAAAGCGGCAGACAAAGAAGACAAGGCGTAACATAATATGGAAAAGAGCAAAAAAGGTTTCAGTGCCGGTTTAGATTCAATAACCGGGCGTATCCGCCGTTTCTGCGCTGATACAATGGCGGAACTCCGTCGTTGCTCATGGCCCAACCGTCAGCAGTTGATCGAATCCACGTTGCTGGTGGTCGTGGCGATGGTGATACTTGCCTGCTTTGTTGCCGGAGTTGATTATGTGGCGCAGTTGCTGATCCGTTTTATGACGGTACACAGTTAGTCATAGCATGGAAGTTCCGGTGAGAGAAATGGACGAAACAGTCGAAAAACAGCAGGATAACCGCGGTCAGTGGTTTGTCATTCAGACGTTGTCCGGGCACGAGAACAAAGTGCGGGACACCATTAACCGTCAGTTGAATCTCGGCGATCAGATCCCGGTTTACGAGGCGCTGATCCCCGAAAATAAAGTTAAAGAAATCCGCCGCGGCAAGGCGGTTACCGTGACCAAAAAGTTTTTCCCCGGCTATGTGCTGGTGCGCATGGATCTGTATGCGGAAGACGGTTCGGTAAATGAACAGGCTTGGTATTTTGTACGCAACGTACAGGGTGTGCTCGGTTTCCTGGGCAACGCCACCCGTCCGGCAGCATTGACGGAGCAGGAATTTATTGACATGAATCCTGCCCTGAGCGAAGATGCTCCGGCACCGGTACTGGTCATCGGCGTTAAAGTCGGTGATATCGTCCGGATCAAAGACGGTGCGTTTATGGGTTATGAGGGTAACGTCGAAAGCATTGATGAGACCCGCGGTCGTTTGACGGTGGTGATTTCAATTTTCGGTCGTTCCACCCCGGTTGAATTGGAGTTTTGGCAGGTCGAGCCGGCAGTTTAAGCCGGTTCGGGACTTATAAAAAAGTGTTGGCATCGGTCACGGGAGGAATCCTGTCAATCCTGACCGGACGGATGTCGTAGAAAAGGAAGTAATCATGGCAAAGAAGATTACAGGCTTGATCCGGTTGCAGATTCCGGCGGGCGCAGCTAATCCGGCTCCTCCTATCGGACCGGCGTTGGGTGCCGCAGGCTGTAACATCATGGAGTTCTGTAAGCAGTTCAATGCCGCCACTCAAGCTCAGAGCGGAACGGTTATTCCGGTTGTGATCACGGTCTATCAGGATCGTTCGTTCACGTTTATCTGCAAATCCCCCCCGGCTGCAGTTCTGATCAAGAAAGCAGCAGGGGTCGCATCCGCGGCTAAAAAGCCCGGCAGCGAGAAAGCGGGCAAAATCACCCGCGAGCAGATTCGTGAGATCGTTCAGATCAAACGGGAAGATATCAATGCCCGGAGCGAAGAAGCGGCGATGCGCATCATCGAAGGAACCGCGCGCAGCATGGGAATCGAGGTGGTCGATGCGTAGAAGTAAACTGTACAAAAAACAGCTTGAGGTTCTGGGCGATCTCCAGATCCGTCACAGCGTCGAAGAAGCGATCAGCATGCTCAAGGCTCTGCCTGGTGTGAAATTTGATCAGACTGTCGAAGTTGCTTACAAGCTCGGAATTGATCCGCGTAAATCGGATCAGACGGTTCGCGGTGTCTGCCCGATGCCCCGTGGTACCGGTAAAACCGTCCGCGTTGCGGTGGTTTGCGAAGGTGCCCAGGCTGAGGAAGCCCGTGAAGCAGGTGCCGATGTCGTCGGTTATGAAGATCTCGTTCAGCAGATCAAGGATGGTTTTCAGGATTTCGATACCCTGATCGCCACCCCGGAAGCAATGAAAATGGTTCGTCCGCTGGGCCGTCAGCTCGGTCCGCGCGGTTTGATGCCGAACCCCAAGACCGGTACGGTCACCGATGCTGTCGGTGCTGCGGTGCGCGAGGCGAAAGCCGGTCGTGCTGAATTCCGTGCTGATCGTGGTGCTTGCGTTCATGTGCCGATTGGCAAGTTGTCATTTGAAGCTGATGCGCTCAAAGAGAACTTTGATGCGCTGACCGACGCCATTCAGAAAGCGCGTCCGGTTTCCGCCAAGGGTGTTTATATCATCTCTTGCTCGGTGTCCGCTACGATGACTCCCGGCCTCAAAATCAACCTCAAGGAACTTGTGAGGGCGGCAAAATGAGAATTGAGAAACAGTATTTGGCAAATTCGATCGCTGATGCGATCAAGAATTCCGATTATGTCTATTTCATTTCCTTTGCCGGTCTTACGGTCAAGAGCTTCTCTGACTTGCGCGATCAGCTGGCTGCTGCCGGTGCGAAATGCCAGGTTCAGAAAAATACATTGATTAAGAAAGCCGCCGACCAGCTCCAGCTGGAAGGACTTGAGGCGATTGATCTCACTGCCAGCACCGCAATGGTGTTCGGTCAGGGCGACTGCAGTGCTGTGGCCAAGCTGCTGGTCGAGTTCGGCAAAAAGCAGGAACAGGTCAAGGCCAAAGGCGGATATATGGATGGCGCGGTGCTGTCCTCCGCAGAAGTCGGTGCGCTGGCTGATCTGCCCGCCAAACCGGTACTCCAGGCTATGCTGCTCGGTGTCCTCCAGGCGCCGGCGCGCAACCTCGTCACGGTGCTCAATGCCAAAGTTTCCAGCATCGTCAACGTGGTCAACGCCTATAAAGACAAACTTGAGAACACGAACAATTAATAAGCATGGGAGGCATTTAAGATGTCCGAAGAAAACAAAATGGAAGAATTCGTTTCCTACATTGAGAACATGACCGTCCTGGAGCTTTCCAAACTGGTCAAAACCCTCGAAGAGCGTCTCGGCGTGAGCGCTGCTGCTCCGGTCGCCGTTGCTGCTGCTGCTCCGGCTGCTGCCGCTGCTGCTCCGGCTGAAGAAAAAACCGAGTTTGATGTTATCCTCGCCGGCTTTGACGCTGCGAAGAAAATCGGCGTGATCAAAGAGATCCGCGGCATCACCGGTCTCGGTCTGAAAGAAGCCAAAGATCTGGTCGAAGGCGCGCCCAAGACCATCAAAGAAGCGGTTTCCAAAGAAGAAGCCGACAAGATCAAAGCCACGCTCGAAGAAGCTGGTGCCAAGATCGAAGTCAAGTAATTTATTTTACTCGATTTATTCACGGCGGCGGGGTAAAAACCCCGTCCGCCGCGATTTCGTGTATCTGCACACGAGTTTTGTTTTTCTGCGGATGTGGTTTTTTGTCCGGAGAAAATTCAGCAGAAAAAAGTTTCCGAATTCCTGTTGCCGGTGTGGTCTTTTGCCGGTTCCTTCAGGAAGTATTCAGGCGGTATTTGAGCGTATTTCAACGGCCTGACAAGATTGCCGGATAACAGCGGTGTGGTTTTTTGCCGTGGTTGCCGGAAGGTTTCTCAAAGTTGCGGTGTGGTTTTTTGCCGTATTTGAGAATGTTTTCCGATTTCATTTTCCACAGGGGAAAGTTTGAGATCGGTTGTTTTGTGTTTTGAGTATAGAGTTTGTTCCAAAGAAGGCAGTTTTTTGCTTTTTCTGAAGAAAAATTTTTGAATATTTTTTTCAACTAACATAACAGTAAGGTGAATGTAATGGCGGAACGTAAAAGTTTCGGACAGCTGCGCAATGTTCTGGAGATGCCTGACCTTATCGGTCTGCAGGTGGATTCCTACGACAATTTTCTGCAAGA
>SUVU01000023.1 GCA_015061865.1 Lentisphaerota bacterium | reverse complement strand
ACATCGGCAAAGTCCTCTCCCCGGCGGCGATCGCCATGCTGGTGATATATTGTTACTGCTCCGCTTATAAAGGCAAAGCATTTCCGGCATCCGGAGCCGGACTCCCGGAACTTGCCGCTTCGCTGGTCACGGTACTGCTGCATTTGTGGAAACGCAATCCGCTGCTGTCGATCATCAGCGGGACGGCGGTCTATATGTTTTTGGTGCAAAAATTTTTCTGATGAACCGGCGTCCGACTTGATTTTCCGGAACAGATGCTGTACATTAATATAAATCAGATAAATAACCCCGATAAGGTTTTTTTATAATGAAAGTAAACGTTCCCGGCTGGAAACCGGCGTTGATGATATTATCATTTGCCGTGTTATACACCGTTGCTTTACCTTTCCGTCCGCTGTTTGCGCCGGATGAATACGATTTTGCCGCATCCATGATGCACTATTTTCCGGCAATAAGCGGCAGAATATGGCCGAAAGTCCCGGCGATGCTCGCTACACTGCTCACCGGATTTCTGGTCTGGCTGACTGCCCGGAAAATGCGGATGCAGTATCCGTGGATCGCCCTCTGCTCATATTTGCTGTTTATCCCGGTCTGGTTTTACGGCACCAGCGCTTCGGCAGTACCGGTATTTTCACTGGCGGTGACATTGATTGCCACGCTGTTGTTTTTCTGCCGCAAAAGCGATAATGTATTTACCAAAACCACCTGTGCAGCTCTGGCAGTTCCGGTGGCGGCGGCGACGGCATGGTTCGGCAAATCAATTTTTTTCAGCTGGCAATGTATCCTGATGGCATTCACGCCGATACTGGCGGTCTCATTCTGCGCTTATCTGGAAAAACTCAATGACCGGAACAAAGCCGCCAAACTCATCACCCGTTTGAACCGGGTGCTGATTTTCTGCACTTTACTGGCGCTGGCACTGCTGTTACTGCCGCCGGTGTTCCGGATATTCAACTGGGGATACCCGGCATCACTGCAGCTTTATCCGACCGGCAGATCGCTGGTGCGTCCGGCATTGACCCTGCTCGTGCCGATGCTATGGTTTTTCATGTCGGCGTCACTGGAAGATATGCCGAAAAAATTTCTCACTTCAGCGGCAGGTATCGGCATCTTTTTATTCATTCTGCCGGCAACTGTGCCGTGGAATCATCTGCTGCACAATGCCCCAGGCGAAGCGGTACAGCATCTTGGCAGCGAATTGAAACGCAACGATCCGGTCTATTTCGCCGACCGGAACTCGGTGTCGGTTTTGAAATATCAATTACGGGTCGAAGTCCGGGAAATCGGCCGCACCCCCGGTGCAGTCATTCCTGCTGAATTAAAACAAAACATCAACAAGGAACTTGAAAAAGGCGACGTCGTCGTGGCATTGTCCGGCAAAGAATTTGACTCGGATCTGCCCCGGGAATTCACCGGGATCGTGCATCGGGCGGGGGAACGCCGTTTTATCCGTTATTCTGGAGGTAAAAAATGAAATATTTCGGTTGGATCTTTCTCTTTTTCATCATGCTCTACATCGTCCCGCTGGGCAGCCGCCCCATGCTGGCTCCGGATGAATTCCGCTATGCCGAAATTCCCAGGGAGATGATCAATAACGGCGACTATACCACGCCGCGGCTCTGCGGAGTGCGATATTTTGAAAAAACACCGATGAATTACTGGCTCACCGCCGGAAGTTTCAAACTTTTCGGACAGAATGCGTTTGCCAACCGCCTCCCCTCGGCGCTGGCGGTGGGACTTACTGCGCTTTTTATCGCTCTGCTGATCCAGCAGGCACTGCGGGATGAGAAACTGGCGGCGCTGGCGGCGATGCTTTATCTGTCCAGTGCGCTGGTTTTCGGAGTCGGCACCACGGCGCTGGTGGACAGTGTATTTACCATGTTTGTCACCGGCACGCAGGGATTGGTACTGCTGGCATTGCATGAAACCAAATTTTCCAAACGCAAATTTGCTCTGCTGGCGTTAAGCGGTATATTCATCGGAGCCGCATTTCTGACCAAAGGTTTTCTGGCATTTGTCATCCCGGCGCTGACCATTACCGCCTTTTTGCTCATCCGCAAGCGGTGGAAAGAATTTCTGCTGCTGCCGCTGCCGATGCTGATTTTTGCAGCATTGACCATTTTGCCCTGGGGGCTGGCGATCCACCGGGCAGAGAGCGACTTCTGGCACTATTTTGTGTTTGTGGAGCATCTGCATCGTGCCACCGCCGGTGAAGCGGCACAGCACTCGTCGCCGTGGTGGTATTACCTGCCGATACTGCCGCTGGGACTGCTGCCCGGAGCATTGCTGCTGCCGTCAGCGTGCGCCATCGGCAAAAAAGCGTGGCAGAACATCATTTCGCAGGATTTGTACCTCTATGCGCTCTGCGCTCTGGTGGTGCCGTTCATATTTTTGAGTGCCGTTGACGGCAAACTTGCCACCTATATCCTGCCGTGCATCCCGCCGGCGGTGCTGTTGATCGCCGCCGGTATCCAGGCGTATTTCAACGCCGGAGGTCAGCACCGGGTTTACAATTCCGTACTGAATGTCTGGGGCGGATTTCTGCTGGCAGCGGGAATTTGCAGTATCGCCGCATGGTTTTTCCGCAGCCGTATCCCGCAGGATACGCTCGACACCGTGCCGGTGAATCCGCTGATCCTGATTACGGCGGGGATCACGTTTGCCATCAGCGGCGGTCTGATGCTTTACAGTCTGCACGGCAACTGGCGGAGCAGGATTTATCTGTTTTTCTTCGGCTTGATGCTGCTGCCGCTGGGAATTTCATGGAATATCACTTCCTTCCGGCAAATGCCGGAAGCTACTTTGAAATCGTTTTTCAATGAACATGAGATCAACCTGAAAAAAGCGTGCATCGTCACCAGTTACCGCTTCTCCCATGCCACCGCATGGGTCAGCGGCCGTCAGGATATCAAATTGCTCAATCTCAGCGAATTTGAGTACGGCAATGAAGCCGCAAAACGCAACGGCGAGCCGCAGGTGCAGATCACGGATGATGAATTGATCAAAGCGATCAAAAATCCCGCCCGTGATTATGATATCATCATTATCATGAAAGAAAACGACAAACGGTTCAACCGCTATCCCATGCCCCCGAAACGGACGGTACGCAACGGGATGGAATGCGCCGTCTATCCGGAAGCGATCCGTAAATGATGCATGAATTATTTCTGGCATTACGCTATCTCAAACCGCGTCGAAACGCCGTTTCCCTGATCACCCTGACCAGTATTCTGGGGGTGACGCTGGGGGTGGCGGTGCTGATCATCGTCATGGCGGTGATGACCGGTTTCACCGGAGAAATGAAAAAGAAACTGATCGAAACGCAGGCGCATTTCCAGATCCGCAATGCCAATGGTATCGCCATGAGTCAGCTGGAGGTCAAATCCGTACTGCACGAACTTGAATCCTGTAACAGCAGCGGGGCTCCGGTGATCCAGAGTCCGGTACTGGTGCAATTCGGTCCGCTGAACCGCCGTCTGGATTCGCAGGTGGTGATGTTTGCCGCCCCGCCGGAAGAACTGAAAAAACATCTGCATCTGGATTCCTACATCAAAAAAGGCGAACTGAAACTGGGAAAACTTGATACCGATTGGCGCTCCCAGGCGCATTATGCTGTAATCAGCAAAGATATGGCGGAGCGCTGGCAGCTTGATACCGGCGACCGTTTCCTCGTCCATTCGGCAACAAATTTGACCAAACTGGTCAAATTCAATGCCGGCGGCGGAGTGGAGCTGAACCAGAATGCCTCGATGTATCTGCCGGCGGAATTCACCGTGGCGGGGATTTATTCGCTGGGCAAATCCGATTTTGACCGGATGGTATTTTTTGCCGATCTTGACGATGCGGCGGAACTGGTGGGGTTGAATTGGGGGGATGCCACCTCGATTTACGGTTGGGGCGCAGATCCGTTTGATCAGGAAAAACTGCTGACCGCACTGGGCGACCGGATGCCGGGCAAAGCCGTCATCGGCTGGGAGGAGGCAAACCGCAATTTTCTGGATGTGCTGGCGGTGGAAAAAACGATGATGTTTTTTCTGCTGATATTTATTGTATTGGTGGCGGCATTCAGCATCACCAACACGTTGATAACCTCGATCTATCAGAAAACCCGGGAAATCGGACTGCTGAAAGCTCTCGGCTGCAGTGACGGTGCGGTGATGCGGATTTTCGTATTGCAGGGTCTGCTGGTGGGAGTCATCGGCAGTGCCGCCGGTACTTTGCTGGGCTGGCTGATAATCCGTTACCGTCAGGGGATAATCAATCTGGTTTCCCGGTTGACCGGGCAGAATCTTTTTCCGAAAAAATTCTATTTCTTTGATGCTCTGCCTGCGGAAATCATCCCGCAGGATGTGGCGGTCATCGTGATTTGCAGTATTGCGCTGTGTACCATCGGCGCATTGCTGCCGGCATTGCGGGCAGCACGGCTGCAGCCTGCGGAGGCGTTGCGTTATGAATGATTTGGCACTGATACTGAATAATGTCACCCGGACGTATCACACCGGCAGCAACGAATTACCGGTGCTGAAAGGGGTGAATTTCTCCGTTGAAAAAGGTCAATGGTGCTGTATTTACGGCGCTTCCGGCAGCGGCAAAACCACGCTGCTCAACCTGATTGGCGCTCTGGAAAAGCCGGATAATGGCTCGATCACGGTCTGCGGTCAGGAAATAACTTCGCTGTCCCGCAAACAGGCGGCGAAATACCGGGCGAAAAAAATCGGTTTTGTCTTTCAGTCCTTTCATCTGCTGCCGGAATTGAATGTGTTGGAAAATGTCGCCCTTGCCGGTGAAATTTCCGGAATGTCCCGAAGTGATGCCAAAAAACGGGCGCAGGATTTGATCGCCCAAGTCGGTTTGACTGCCCGCAGCAGCCACCGTCCGGCGGAATTATCCGGCGGCGAACAGCAGCGGGCGGCGATCGCCCGGTCGTTGATGAACTCTCCGGAATTGCTTCTCGCCGATGAGCCGACGGGCAATCTGGATCCTGAAACCGGCGAAGAAATTTTGAAACTGTTTCAAAATTTGCGTCTGACCAACCCGGATTTAACGATTTTGATGATAACTCACAACCGGGAAATCGCCGCACTGGCGACGGCGGTAGTGGAGTTGAAACACGGGTTGCTGGTCTGATATGCTGAATTATTTTATTCCCCGCGGCAGAGGCGGCATCGGGGAAGTGCTTAAAGTTGCCATCCCGCTGGTCGTTGCCTCCCTGGGACATGCACTGAATTTATTCACCGACCGGGTGATGTTGTCGAGCTATTCGCCGCAGGCAATGGCAGCGGCATTTCCGGCGGGGTTGACCTCATTTACACTGTCGTGTCTGTTTCTGGGCATCGCCGGTTACTCCGGAGTTTTCGTAGCCCAGTACACCGGAGCAAATGAGCCGCACAAAGCCTCACTGGCGGTGTGGCAGGGGATTTTCGTCGCCATTATCGGCGGTATATTCATGGCGGGAACCTGTTTTTTTGCCGAATGGCTTTTTGCGCTGTGCGGACATGAAAAATCGTTGCAGCCGCTGGAGGTCACTTACTTCAAAATCCTCTCCCAAATGGGGTTTATTCCGCTGGTGACGGCGGCACTCTCCTGCTTTTGGAGCGGCAGAGCCAAAAACAGAATGGTGATGATGGTAAATCTGGTGATAACACTGTTCAATATCCCGTTGAATTACCTGCTGATATACGGCAATAAATTCCACTTCGGCTCCCGGCAGCTGGTCATTCCGGAACTGGGGATCGCCGGGGCGGCGTGGGGAACGGTCAGCGCCGGAGCGATAGGATTACTGATTTATTTATGTGCATTCTGCACCAAAAACCACCGGAAAAATTTTGGCACCTTAAGCCATTTTTACGCTCCGGAAATCTTTGTCAAACTGGTGCGTTTCGGTTTGCCGACAGGGATCCAGTTGGTGCTGGATCTGGCGACATTCAATATTTTCATCATCCTGCTCGGCAAAATCAATGAAACGGTATTGACCGCCAGCGGCGTGGTTTTTTCGGCATACTCATTCGCATTCAATCCGATGATCGGATTCGGGCAGACCGCCTCGATCCTCGTCGGTCAGGGCGTGGGGGCGAAAGATATCCCGTATGCGGAAAAATGTATCCGCAGTGCCAGATTTCTGCTGTTATGCTACTCGATACTGATGATCGTGGTGTTTGTCTGCTATCCGGAATTATTGTTCCAAATATTCAAATTACCGGAAGGAGAAGTGCGCAGCATGACCCGGATCATGCTGATTTTCACGGTGGGTTATCTGATTTTTGATGCCGCCAATATTTTATACAGCAACGCCGTCAAAGGCGCCGGTGATACTTATTTCGTCATGGTGGCAGGGATTCTGCTCGGCTGGCTGGCGTTTGCGATCCCGTGCATTGCGGCGTATTGGTGGTTTTCCGGGGAAGCGGCGATCAGTTACTTTGGCAGTGACCGGGCGCAGACCTGGTGCTGGTGGGTTTTGTGGTCGATTTGCGACGTTTACATCATCATGCTGGGATCGATTTTCTACGCCAGATACAAACAGGGCAAGTGGAAAAAAATGAGCGTCATTTCAAACTGACGCTTTTACCAGCCGAAAATATGGTCGATCACTTTGCGGGCGACACTGCCGGGGGATGGTAATTCCGGATGGTTATCAGCAGTAAACCAGCCCAGATCGCTCAATTCCGTGCCGTCGGCTTCGGCAATGCCGGAATCGTATTCTGCGGTGAACGCCAGCATCAGTGAATTGGGAAAAGGCCAGACCTGACTGGTGAAATAGCGGATATTTTTGACCGTGATCCCGCACTCCTCCATGATTTCTCTGGCGGCGGCGGCTTCCACCGTTTCGCCCGCCTCGACAAATCCGGCGATCAAACTGTACATATTATTGCGGAAATTACGGTTGTGCGCCAATAATAATTCTTTGCCGCCGTTGCGGGTGACCGCCACGATCACCGCCGGAGCCAGTTGCGGATAGTAGTGTTCACCGCACGCAGGACAGATCAGTGCCAAATCCGTTGCCGATGGAGTCAATTTTTTCCGGCACACTCCGCAATAGCGGTGTCCTGCCGCCCATGAAAGCAGTTTTTTGCCCCGGCACAACACTGATTTCAACGCCTCATCAGCGGTGAGCAGCACCTGACGGCAGGTAAATTTACCAATACCGTCAAGTGTCACCTTTTCAAGTTCGCCCTTTACGGCAAAACAGCGTTTGCCATCCACTGTCCCCAAACAGCAGTATTCCCGCGACTCCGGCAATGCTGAAGCGACCATCTGCCACTGCGGCAGTTGTACCGGATTTCCGGCGGCATCAGGCAGCAGCAACGCATCCTGACGGTCAAAACAAATCACCATATCATCAGCATCCGGCTGCCGGAAAAATATTTCAGAACTGATTTGCAGCGCTTCAAAAAGCATTTTCACCTCCTCCGACCCGGTCGATCACTCCGCCGCCCAACAACACATTTCCGGCATAAAACACCGCCGCCTGCCCCGGCGTGACCGCCCGCAGCGGCACTCCGGGTGTGACCAGCAAATCACCGTTATCAAGCTCGGCAAACCGGCAATCGCATCCGGGCGAACGGTAACGGATACGCACCGAAATCTCTCCATCAGACGGCATTTCGCCGCTGCACCAGTTGACCTGTTTGACGGTAAAACTTCCCGCCAGCAGCTCCCGGTTTTCGGTGGTCAGGTAAATATTGCCGCTTGCGGCGTCGATCGCCGCGATATACGCCGGCACCCCCAGCGCCACATTCAACCCCTGCCGCTGACCGATAGTATAACGGTGGATACCGTCATGTTTGCCCACGATTTTACCGTTATGGATAAATTTGCCCCGGTTCACCGGCAAACCGCACCGGCGGCGCAGGGTTTCACCGCAACATTCGCCGGGGATTTGGAAACAGGCATCCTGACTGTCAGGGCGGGAAGCGCAGGGCAGTCCTGCTTCTGCGGCGATCCGGCGAACCTCGACTTTGGTCAACTGCCCCAGCGGAAAACCGACCCGGGACAACTCGTTTTGAGTCAGACGATAGAGGAAATAACTCTGATCTTTGCTCTGATCTGATCCTTTCAACAGCCGAAAAACTCCAGTTTCATCCTGCATCAACTGCACATAATGCCCGGTAAAAACCCGGTTGATACCGTGTTCCTGCGCGACCCGGAGCAATTCGTGGAATTTCAATACCCGGTTGCAGTCACAGCACGGATTCGGAGTTCTGCCGACGGCATATTCTGCCGCCGCCGGAGCAATCACCCGGTCATGGAACGCCTGACGGCAATCTGCCTGAAGCAGCGGGATTTGCAGAGCTTCGGCACATTTCAGCAGTGATTCATCCGCAGGTTCGTCGTCCAAGTGCAAATTTATTCCCGTTACCTGATATCCCTGCTGCAGCGCCAGATACGCCGCCACCGCCGAATCCACGCCACCGGACATCGCTACGGCGATATGTTCACGCTCACTCATTGCCGGCTCCGTCAAATTCATCCCGCACCGGAACGCCTTTGTATAAAAATACCTTTTCGCCCCGGCAGATGTAACCATCCTGCCGCAGCGGTTCCCATGACCGGTTCGGCAGATCCGGATAATCAGGAGCGAGCAGATAGACCGTTTTTTTATCCGGCAGTGCATCATCTTTACGGATTTTATATACCGGTTTGCCGGTGTAAAACAGTCCGCTGTACAACCCCTGAATATTGTATTTATAAATCATTTCCGCATCGGCGGGCAGATCACTTTTCACCTCACCGCCGAAATCACGCCACTCCCGGCTCTGCGAACGGTACGGCAGCAGCACCGCCGCCCCCACGATCGCAACCGCCAGATTCATCAGCAGCAAATTCACCCATACCGGGAACTTCCGGACTCCGAGCTGAAGCAATAACAGCAGTATGGCAAAACCTCCCAGCGCAATCAAAACGATCAAAAAGTGTTCGTCAGTATTGCGGAATGATAATTTTTCCACCGTGGTAAAACAGTGCAAATACTTTTCCGGCAGCCAATACACCGCCGCAACATATAATCCCAGCAGCGGGAACAAAACCGTACAGCAGGCAATGAATTTGCGTAATTTTCTGCCGTACCTGCGGATGCCCAGATCATAATAAATTCCGGTCAGCACCGCCAAAGGTCCGATGATAAAAAACATCTGCTCCGTCGAAACTCCCGGCAGCAGCCAGGTCAATGACAGCATCGACAAAAACAGCGTCCGCAAATACAAACTGAATACCGGCAGCGGCGAAATCGCCTGCAATGCCACACAAAACGGCATCCACATCACCAGTACCCACGGCAGCATCCGCACCGGAAACATCGCCGGAAATACCAGCAGGTCTTTCAGGTATTCTTTCAACTCCACCGCCTTGAATCCGGATTCAGCGGCGTAATTGCGCAATGCCAATTCCGTCGGCAATCCCCAGCTGACCACCACCAGAAGCAGTAATATCACCCCGGCAATAAATCCCGGCGTCCGGAATTTCCCCGCCGATGACAGCGGGCGGCGCAAAAATACCAGCGGCACTGCGAAAAATAAAATCACCACCAATCCGGCGGTCAGAAATCCCAATGTCAGCAGAATCGCCGCCGCCACCCACGCCGAATTCCAGTCTGCCAGACGGCTGCCGTAGTGGAAAAAGAGCATTTGAGCTGCAAACAGAAAACAACCCGCCATCGCTTCAGGTCCGCCGATCTGCGTTTTTTCAAATGCAAACAACGTCCCGAAACAGCAGCACGCCGCCACCACCCCTGCCCGGGCATTGCTCCTGGAAGCGGCGCATATTCCTGCCAACAGTGACAAAACACCCAAAAAAAACATTGCCACCAGCCGCAGTGACATTTCCATCGGCACCCCGAGGCGGCAGACCTGCGACACTACCATCGGATACAGCGGAAACGCATCGTCCACCACCACATGATGTGCCGATGCCGACATGCCGTTGGTCAGAAAATCACTGCTCTCCATATATTCCGTGGCAATAGCGGCAAACAACCCCTCCTGACGGAATAATTCCCGCCCGGAAATCAGCCACGGCAGAAACAACAGCAGAAACAACGCCACTGTCAACAGTATCCACCTTTTCGCCCCGCCACGGTTTTCCAATATCAGCGACTGGGGCAGAACTTCCATATCCTTCATAAATCCCCGCAGGTTTTATACAATATTTAACGCACTCTCTATAAAATAGTACCCGATAGCAATTTTTCAAGTTGTCCGGCAATGGTTTCCCTCTCAAAAACCGGTAATACTTCAACTTCGGCATTTTTCAATTCCGGGATCCGGGTACAGAGAAAATCAGACATCACCACTTTCACTCTGCTCCCGGATATTTCCGGAGCGATGCTGACAAAACAACGGCGCGGCGGCGCCTCATAGCGAACGCCCCAACGGCGCAATTCCGCCGCATCCATCGTGACCGTCACCAGCCGGTTGCCGAACGGAAACAAATCAAACAAACTTCTGCCGGTCATCCGGCACCGGAAATATTTTTCATTGAAACTTACCAGCGCTGCATCTGCTCCAACGGCTTGCCGCAATACTCCGGCGGCAATGTTACCGAAATATCCGGCATCCGGGAAATCTCCGTAATATTTTTCCGCCCGTTTATAAACTGCACGCTCCGCCCGTCTGGCGATCTGAACCAGAGTTTTATCCCTGGCGCCATCCGGAAACAGCAAACGACTCGTGGTATATTCCAACACCTCATCATCCCCGAAATGCAGCGTCAACAGCACCGCCGATCTGCCATGCGATGCCGCTTGAGCGACCACCCTGCCGGAAATCTGGTCGCCGTAATGCTCCCGGTGCGAATGACCGCTGATGACCGCATCTATTTCCGGAAACGCCTGCAGCAGACGGTAAATCTCTCCGTAACTGCCCCGCAGGGCGATATGGCAAACCAATATCACCGCATGACACTTCTCCTGCTTCAGCGCCGTGACCGCCTGCCGCAGTGAACTCATTTCGTCCTGCCACTTCAACTCCGGCACCAAATGCTGCTTCGCCGCCATGCCGCTTTCGCTCAACCCGATCAGCCCGATCCGGTATTTCCCCCGCCTGATCACTGTATGACCGGCGGGACGATAACTGCCGTACTGCCACTGCGCCCCCAGGATCGTGCCCCGGAAATCTTTTGCCCACCGTTCAAAATCACTTTGCCTGAACTCAAACTCATGGTTTCCCGGCACCCAGACATCGTAATTTAAATAATTTAATGCCCCGATCACCGGATTGCCGCATAATTCAGTCACAGCGTAATTGCCCTGCAGCGAATCGCCGCCGTCAACTTTCACCGCCTCCGGATAACGCCGGAAAACCGGAGCAAGTTTCGCCAGATTCCAGATATTGCCATGCAAATCTGCCGTGCCGATAATATAAACCTCCCCGGCGTATACACTGCTGCATATCAGCAATACCCCGGAGAGGATGCGGCACCACAGGCTCATATCACGCCTGAGCAAGCGCCTGATCGAAATCTGCGATTATATCGTCAATGTTTTCAATACCCACCGACAACCGGATCAAATCCGGCGACACCCCTGCCGCCACCAATTCCGCTTCGGACAGCTGCCGGTGCGTCATGCTTGCCGGATGCAATACGCCGGTACGGACATCGGCGACATGAACCACGATCGCCGCCAGTTTCAACGCATTCATCACCCGTTCGCCCGCCTCTCTGCCGCCTTTCACGCCGAAACACAACACCCCGGAAGCCATCCCGTTTTTGAAATATTTACGGACTTTGGCATTTTCCGGACTGTCTGCCAGACCGGGGTAATTGACCCAGCTGACTTTGGGATGATTACGCAAAAACTCCGCCATCGCCAACGCATTTTCGCTGTGACGCTCCATGCGCAAATGCAGCGTTTCCGTCCCCAGATGGGACAAAAATGCGTTGAACGGCATCATCGGGATCCCGTAATCCCGCACCAGCTGCACCCGCATTTTTACCGAAAACGGCGCTGCAGCGAAATCTCTGGTGTAGATCAAACCGTGATAACTGGCATCCGGCTCCGTGAATTCCGGGAACTTGCCGTTGCTCCAGTTGAATCCGCCTTTTTCCACCACGATACCGCCCACGCTGGTCGCATGGCCGTCAATATATTTCGTCGTGGAGTGCGTGACGATATCCGCACCGAATTTGAAAGGATTGCAGAGTATCGGCGTCGGGAACGTGTTATCCACCACCAGCGGCACTCCGAATTTATGGGCGACCCGGGCGTACATTTCAAAATCCGCCACGACCAGCGCCGGATTGGCAAGCGACTCGATAAACAGCGCTTTGGTATTCTCCCGCATCTGCGCTTCGACCTCGGCTTCACCCATTTCCGGAGTGACAAAAGAGATCTCCAAACCGGCTTTTTTCAGCGTATTGGTAAACAGTGACACCGTGCCGCCATACAGACTGGACAACGCCAGCACATGGTCGCCGCACCGGGCGATATTCAGCAAACTGTACGCATTGGCGGCCTGACCGCTGCTCAAAGCCACTGCGGCGACACCGCCTTCCATAGCGGCGATTTTTTTCTCAAACGCATCCACGGTCGGATTGGCAAGCCGGGTATAGAAAAAACCTTCCCGTTTCAGGTCAAACAAATCCGCCACGCTCTGCACGTCATCGTATTTATAAGTCGTACTCTGGGCGATCGGTACGATCCGCGGCGCCCCGTCTTCAGGCTCGTAGCCCGCCTGAACAGCCAATGTTTCGATTTTCCAATTTTTATCCATTGCGATTTCTCCTCTTTTCGCGGTATTATCTCACTTATACTTTATGTATCAACTGATTACTGCCGCTGGTAACGATCTCTTTTTCCATCTGGGCGAATAAAGCATCAAATTTGGCAAACTCCGGTATATCGGAATTCCCCATGCCATTGACCCGCCGCAGAAAATCTACCACGGTGAATTTTTCCGGCGGCACTCCGGGCGCAAACCCCCGTAAACCATCATTCAAAACCACCGCACAAAGCAAATTCAAATCCAGCAATTCTGCGATTTCGTCCCGCAAAATGATGTCCGGCAGTTTCAGCCGGTTGGCGATCTCCTGTTCCGCCACCGCCCCCTGCCCGCGCTGAAAATCACGGAACACCAACTGCAAAATCGCCAACTGATGCTCCCGCCGGACTTTCTGGCTCAATTGGGAAACCCGGCTGTCTTCAAACACGCCGCTGGCGATATGCTGTTTGACAAAACTGAATTCCGCACCGAAAAGTATGATCTGCCACGACCAGTTCAGCCAGATCAGAAACAGCGGCAATGCGGCAAAACTGCCGTAGATCCGGTTATAGGCAAACACCCATTTCTGCAAAAAGAAAAATCCCTCCTGCAGCAATTGACAGCTGACCCCGGCAATTATACCGGCATACAATGCGCTTTTGAACCAGACTTTGGTATTGGGGACAAATTTATACATCAAAGTAAACAATACACTGTACACCGCCGCCGGCATCAACACGGCAGCCACATTCGCCAAACCGCTGCCGATGCACAATACATCTCCGCACTGCTGCAGCCATGCCCGGATCACAATGCCCATCGCACTGACTGCGATCAATATGATCGGCGTCAGCCACAACAGCGAAACATAAGTACTCAAACGCTGCCATAATCTGCGCCGCAGCGGTACGCCCCAAACCGCATTGAATGAACTTTCCACGTTGCTGATCAGCCAGATGACCGCCCACAGCAGAATAATGATACCAGCCATGGCGACCACTCCGCCGGAAGCCTGCTCCAATGCCGTTTCCGCAAACGAGCAAACCTGATCCAGCATCGCTTTCTGACTCGGCAGCTGATAATATATCGCCGTTTGCAACTGCGTTTCCAGAGAAAATCCTTTAGATATACCAAACAACAGTGCCGCCAGCGGCACAATGGAAAACAGGGTATAATATGTCAATGCCACCGCACGCTGTCCCAACTGGTCTTTAACGAAACGTTTGGCGCTGTATCTGATAATGCGCCATAATCCATGCCAATAACCAGACAACATTTTTTATTCCCCCCTATTGTTTTGACATCACCGGAAACGTTGCCACCCCCGGAGTTCCGGTCGGTTCGTCCAGAGGCATTTGCCGGTCCACCGTCCCCACCCGGCGGCTGAACGGATAAAAGACGATCCACGCCCTGCCGATCAGATTCCGGCGCGGCACCGTGCCGAAATAACGGCTGTCCATACTGAAACGGGAATTATCTCCCAGCATCAAGTATTCATCTTCCGGGACAGTAAACTCTTTTCCCCGGGAAAAATCTCTCATTCCGGCTTGCGCCCCGGTGTCCATCTCATTACAGCTCAAATGGCCGTGATACCCGCCCCGGTGTGAATAAATTTTCCGGAAACGCGGCTCAATATCCTGGATCCGGCGAAATTCACGTTTACCGCGGGGGCGCACCCACAACTGATTTTTTTCGATTTTAACGGTATCCCCCGGCAATGCGGCGACCCGCTTGATGTAGTAATACCCGCCGGCATCACTCAATGAAATATTGTCAACCGACAGATTTTCGGTATTGAATACGATCACATCCCCCCGGGACGGAGCTTTGAGGTAAATGGAAAAACGCTCGACAAACAAATGATCCCCGATCGTGATATCGCCACCGCCCAATTTATCTCCGGCATCAAAACTTCCCCGTGCCAATCCGGCATAATCGTATACCTGCCGGTCGGTTCCGGGCAGCGAATACTCATCACTGCCGATTTGAAACCGCATCCGGTCAAAAACGGTTCCCGGCTCCAGATGGGTGAATCCCTGAAACGCCCCCGGATTTTTCACTTCGGCTTTGGCAGGAGCCGTGCCGTAAACGATTTGGTGCAATACCCCCGGCAAGACTTTGAATCCGGGATTGGCATTGCCTTTTTCACTCTGATAATGGATCCCGAACAGCGTCGGCTGCATCGAACCGGTCGGGATCCGGAACGGCTGAAAATACAATCCCCGCAGTGCAAATGCGATCGCACCGACAACAAATATCAAATCCAGGATTACATACTGCCACCCCCGGCGCGGCAACGGCAGAGCGTTATATTCAGCCTCGGCAGTTTTTATTGCCCCGGCGATATCTTTGCCCTGTGCCTGCTCCAGGTTGGCAATCACTTCATCAAAACGTGACCGCAACGCCGGGGAGAGCAAGTCATCCTCGGCGTGGCGGCGGCTTTTCAAGTCAGCGAGAAATTTTCGCTGCTTTCGCTTGTCAAAAAATATCATCTGACTCCTTTTCTGTCGTCAGCGGCGGTGATGCCGCGGCGGCGGTGCCGGACGATGATGGTATCTCGGCGGCGGAGGCGGTGCCGGACGGTAGTAAACCGGACGCGGCGGAGGCGCCACCACTACCGGCTGGGTCACCACGACCGGCTGCGTAACTACCGGCTGCGTTACCACCGGCTGGGTCACCACCGGCTGGGTCACCACCGGCTGGGTCACCACGACCGGAGTCGGAGCAACCACGGCTTTGACCAGACCGACGATACCGGCTGCCAGATCCAAACCGTCACGTTTGTGGTGGTGATGATGATGACGACCGCCGTGAGGTCCGGCAAATACGGCACAACCGGCGAACATAAACGCTGCGACCATCAAAACTTTAGTGTTCTTTTTCATTTTAATGTCCTTTCTGTTAAGTTGGTTAGTCGCACACCCTCTCTGAGTGCTTTCAACCTTATAACGTTAAGGTTATTGAAATTATTTTAATGTTTTAACTATTTTTCAGTTTTTTTTCGATTTTTTTCAAAATCGCCCGATTTCTACTGTTACAGTATAGAAATATATCACCATCAGCACGATTTGTCAAAAAGCGGAGTATTTATAACTCTTTTTTCCGCAAATTGGCATAATACAAGCTGAAACAGAAATCCGTCCCGACCATGGCAAAATCGAGCACATAGAGCCAGAAAACCCAATAAGTCAGACATCCGCTGCCCATAGCGACGATTTTACCGATGATACCGGACAAATATCCGGTCAGCACCAGCATCATAAAGATAAAACTTTTTCCGGCGGGATTTTTGACCCGCAGCGTTTTAATGATCGCCGGCGGCCAGCTGACCCCGAAACAGATCAACATCAGACCTTCCCACATAAATTTCCTCCGTTATTTTCCCAAATCCAGCACTATTTTATGCCGTTCATACGCCGGAATATCCATATCCACGCCATCAATTATCACCGGGAACGTGTTTTCCATAATGCCTTTATTGGCGGTATTCAGCAGCAATTCCAACTGTTCACCATGACCGCTGTTTTCCGATACAGCAGTGAAGTGGCGGTTGTTGCCGGTTTTACGTTTGCCGTCATGGGCAGTTTCCGCAGGAGTGTTATCCAGATAGCGCACTGCCAAAGCGGTCAACTGGATTTTTCCGGCGAAACCGGGCGTGGCCGCCGCCCCCAGCAAGACCTCTTTTTCATCGTGCGGATCGATCTGCCGCACCGCCAGATCCAGCACCGCCCGGGAATTGCCGAGCGACAAATCATCGCCCCCCAGCAACGTAAATGCCACCGCATCTGCCGTGGTAAACGCTTCCGGGCCGCCGAGCAGCGGGGATTCCAGCAATTTTTCCACCACGGTTTCCGGGGCGGCAGCATCGTTACTGTCCACCACACCGACGCCCAGCGAACAGAGCGTGTGCCGCCGTTTCAGAATTCCTGTAAATGCGGCAAAATCGGCATTGAAAAGATTTCCGCCGCCGAGGATCGCCCCAATAGCGAACAGACTCTGTGCCATCTGCCGGTCAGAGTATCTGAATGCTTCTGCCATCGGCACTTCTGCATCCAGCGTGTTGAACAATATATCATTGGGCAAAGCGATCACCGCATCCGCCACCGGCAGAATATCTCCGGCGATTCTTTCATCCGCCAGTTTGCGCCGCCGGTACCCCTCCATGGCAAACGGCAACGTCGTCAGCAGAACACTGGTCACATGCTGTTTGGCAGCCTCACCGAAAATCACCGGCAAACCGCCGGAAGCCAGACCGCCGCCCAAACCGGCGATCACGATCAGAATTTTCGTCCCGGCAAGTTTGGGTCCGATAACTTTACGTTCATTAGCTACCGCCATCTGCCCAGCCATGGCATCGCCGCCGCAGCCGTGACCGGAACGCCACAATTTACCGGCCTGGATCCAGGAACTTTCCGGCAAACCGCTGTCACGCAGCGAATCCACGTCACTATCCAGAGCCAACAGCCGGAATCCGGAATCAAATCCACAATCCACAAACTCTTTCATGATCCGGCAACCGGCACCGCCGACAGCCAATATGGTAATATTTTCAGCCATCTTAACGTCCCGATCCATCCATGCCCCGGCCCAGTTTGCTCATCAATCTGGAGAGCATACTTTCCGGCACCGGGGAATAATTTTCCTGAAAAAACGCCGCCACTTTCAACGCTCCCCACACGGCGCTGAAGCGGGGATTCCGCAAACCGCCGATACCGCCGGCATCAGCAGGTTCACCGATCCGGCAGGACAAGTCAAATACATCGCTGAAAAGCTCCCGGCTGCGGAAATATTCCGCACCGCCACCGGTCAGGATCCCGCCGGCGCCCAATACCCGGGGCGCATTTTTTTCCAATAATTTTTTGCGGACAAGTTCAAAAATTTCCCGCAATCTGGTATCCACGATCACCTCCAGAGCGCTCACCGGCACCGTCCGGGTCCTGCCGCCGGAGCGGGGAAATTCCATCGTGGCACGTTTTTCTTTGATCGCCTGCGCCAATGCACCGCTTTCCAGCAATTTGCGGCAGGTGTCGATATGAACTTCCAATGCGATCGCCAAATCATTGGCGACATGTTCCATGCCCAGCTGGATCACCCCGGAGGCACTGACACCACGATCAAAAAACACCAGATATTCAGTCACCCCGGCGCCGATATCTACCAGCAGTACGCCGTTTTCTTTTTCCTGTTCATCCACGATCCCGAAACCGGCGGCAAGCGGCGAAAAGACCGACTCCAGCTGCAATCCCTCGACTCCGGCGCCGATCACAGTTTCTTTGAAATTGGCGATCCGGGAACTCAACGCATGAATGATATGTACCTGGGCTTCCAGATGGCGTCCGGACAAACGCAGCGGATTGACCACCCGGCGGTTATCCAGCAAAAAATATGAGGTGGAGGCATTGATGATCTCCCGGTCGATGCCGATATCCAGCAATTTGGCGTTGGCCTCAGCTTCGATCCGGTCAGCTTCAGTGACGATACCTTCGCTGTTTTTCACGGTGGTGATACCGCAATTTGAGCAGGAATCGATCCCGCCGCCGGTGACCAGCAGCGTGATCAGGCGGCAATTGGTCAATTCACCGCCGGAACTGCGGTCAGCGGCTTCCAGAGCTTTGCCCAATAATCCGGCACAGCGATCCATATCCACGATCTCGCCTTTTATGACCGAGCCTCCGGATGCGACCACCCCCTGCCCCAACACGGCACCGATGCCGCCGCGGGGATCCACATCGCCGATCAGAACACAGATTTTCGAGGTCCCGATCTCAATGGCACAAACCGCATTATGTTTCTGAAAAAAGCCCATTTACAATCACTGTCCAAACTGTCGTAAAAAAAACACCGGTATACTTTACACTTCAATATTGGAATATAGCACTGCCGCACCGATTATTCAAGCCATCCGGCAACAATTCCTCACGCAAAATCAACGTACTGCGCCCAAACTGAATATCCGCACCGGCAGCATCAGCACATGATACACCAATTCAAACGGAGCTGCAAAACCGCGCACGCAATTATCCACCCCCGCACTGCCGTATCCGAATGGATACCCCAAAGTCGCTTGCAATACCCCCAGCGGCAGACGTAAAATATTGACTGCCGACTCCCCGACTTTGACAAATCCGATGCCGCATGACTGCATGGCATTGATCGCATGAGGACTCCACAATGACGCCAGTTCCAGCGCCTGCGGTGCCGCACTGCTCATCGTCATCGGGTCAAATGCCCGTACTGCCGGCAGTGAACCCAACGCCGTGCATAACACGATCCCGGCAACTACTCTGCGCCACAACCTCATACAGCTCCTGAATTGGTTAAAGTTTGACCTGCCACGCCCTGACCCGGGCTTCAGCATCGGCGGCAAGCACCTGCTCCAATGATTGCTGCGGAGCCGGAGTGGTCTCATTCATCACCGTTTCCACGATCTTCCAGATGCCGCCGAAATTGATTTCGCCCCGGCAGAAACGCTCCACCGCCACTTCATTGGCGGCATTCATCACCGCCGGCAGTGTGCCCCCGGCACGCAATGCGGCATCGGCAAATTGCAGTGACGGGAATTTTTCTTTATCCGGCGCAAATAATTCCAGTTTTCCCACGGCGCTCAAATCCAGACGGCTGCCCGGTTTCGCCGGACGTTCCGGATACGCCAGCGCATACCCGATCGCCAAACGCATATCCGGCACCGACATCTGGGCGATCATGGAACCGTCAGTCAACTCTGCCAAAGCATGGATTATGGACTGGGGATTGACGATCACGCCGAGCTGGTCGGCATCGACATTGAAAAGATATTTGGCTTCGACCAATTCCAGCGCTTTATTCATCATCGAAGCAGAATCGATCGTGATTTTCTGCCCCATGTTCCACGTCGGATGCGCCAGCGCGTCCTGCAACGATGCCCGTTCGATCCGGAGCCGGTCCCAGGTGCGGAATGGTCCGCCGCTGGCAGTCAGCCAGATTTTGGCGATTTCATCACGGCGCCGCCCCGCCAGGCATTGAAAAACTCCGGAATGTTCACTGTCCACCGGAATAATCCCGCCGCCGGGCGAAGCCGCCGCAGCTTTCATAACCAATTCGCCCGCCAGCACCAGCACTTCTTTGCTTGCCAATGCCACTTTTTTGCCCGCCCGCAATGCTGCCAATACCGGACGGATGCCGCCGGTACCGACGATCGCACACAGCACGATATCAACTTCAGGCCGCTGAACGATCTCCTCCATCGCCTCCATACCGCAGGCACACCTCACCCCGGCAGGCACTTGAGAACGCAGAGCCTCAAATTTATCTTCAGCGGCAGTGATCACCACCTGCGGCTTCAAACGCTCCGCCTGTGCCGCCAATTCCGCAATATTATTTTTCGCCGCCAGCGCATACACTGCAAACCGGTCACGGTTCGCCGCCAGCACGTCTGCGGCACCGCGCCCGATCGAACCGCTGGCACCGAGAACCACCACCTGTTTTACCGCCATATCCACCTCTTTTTATCAAATCTGATGATACAAATGCAATACCAGCAGCGCCAGACCACCGATCAGCGCCAGCAATATAACGATAATAACCGCATAAATATTGCGCCGGATAAACAGCAACATATTGCGCAGCATGGATGCCTGCTCCGCTTTGGCGGCATAACCGGAAAGTGTTTCCTGGATTTCCCGCCGCATTTCGACCACACTGTGATAGCGTTCAGCTGGATCGTGCGCCATTGCTTTCAGACAAATCGCTTCCAATCCCGGCGAAACGGATTGACCGTTCACCGACGGCGGCTCGATCTTACCGGCGGCAGTGCGCCGCAGGATCTCCTGCTGCGGCAGTCCGGCAAACGGCGAATCCAACGTCAATATCGCATACAATATCCCGCCCAGAGAGTAAATATCACTGGCTTTACCGGCTTTGCCGCCGGGAACGAGCAATTCCGGAGCCATGTAACCGGGCGTACCGATCCGCTGACCGGAATCGCCGATCTCCATTTCCGGTCCGGCAAGCCCCCAGTCAATGATCTGCACATCGCCGAATGCGCCGCAATGAATATTCCCCGGTTTGAGGTCAAAGTGACAAATATCATGGGAGTGGGCGAAAGCCACGGCGTTGCAGATCCGCAGAAACACCTGGATCAGCCGGTGCTGCGGATACTCCTGCTCCACCGCCGCATCCCCGGAACGCAGCCGCCGCAAAATCACCGCCAGCGTCGAGCCATGCAGATATTTCATGGTAAAAAACGGCGATCCGAGCGCATCGATCCCGATATCATAGACCGGGACGATATTGGGGTGTTCCAGTTTAGCGGTGATTTTCGCTTCACGGACAAAACGGTTGAGGTCACGCACCGGGCGGTCACGGAAATCCGGCATGATCGCCATTGCAACATCCCTGCCGGTATCCCGGTCATGCACCAGCAGCACGCCTTTCATGCCACCGAAACCGATACTGCGGATAAATTTGTAACGATCCTGCGGTTTCAGCGGCAGGGAGTCCAGCAGACTGCCGTCGCCACTGTCTGCGACATCATCAGCGATGACGACAGTGTGATCCTGCTCCGGCTCAAGCGCGCTTACGTTTGATTTTAGGTTTGGCTTCTCCACGCACGACCTCAGCACTTATCTCGCAAGATGCCCTGCCGCTGCCGGAAGGCGCATCAAACATCAGATCCAGCATCAGATTTTCCATCAACGCTCTCAAACCGCGCGCACCGGTGCCGCGTTTCACCGCCTGCGCCGCCAATTCAGCCAGCGCTTCGTCGGTAAAACTCAACTCAACATCGTCCATAGCCAACAGCCGTTTGTACTGTTTTACCAGCGCATTTTTCGGCTCTTTCAGCACCCGCACCAGTGCATCTTTATCCAACGGCTCCAGCGCCGCCATCACCGGCAGACGACCGATCAATTCCGGGATCAAGCCGAAATGCACCAGATCTTCCGGTTCGCACTCGTGCAGCAGTTTAGCGGTATTTTTCTCATCATCGGCATCGACCGCAACTTCGGCTTTGGCAAGCGCATCGGTGAAGCCCAAAACCCGTTTGCCGCGCCGCCGTTTGATGAGTTTATCCAGACCGACAAACGCACCGCCGCAAATAAAGAGGATATTGGTGGTGTCGATGTGCAGAAATTCCTGATTGGGATGCTTGCGCCCGCCCTGCGGCGGCACGTTGGCGACGGTGCCTTCCAGAATTTTCAGCAACGCCTGCTGCACCCCTTCACCGGAAACATCACGGGTGATGGAGGCATTTTCGCCTTTGCGGGAAATTTTGTCCAGCTCGTCAATATAAATGATTCCGATCTGGGTCTTTTCAATATCATTGCCGGACGCCTGATAGAGCCGGAGCAGGATGTTTTCCACATCCTCGCCCACATAACCGGCTTCGGTCAGGGTCGTGGCATCGGTAATGGCAAACGGCACATCCAGCATTTTGGCAAGACTCTGCGCCAGCAGAGTTTTACCGCAACCGGTGGGACCGAGCAGCAGCACATTGCTTTTATCCAGTTCCACATTGGCAAGATCTTCCGGCAGAGCCTCATCTTTGCCGGAAAATTTCGCTTTCAGCCGGGCATAATGGTTATGCACCGCCACGGCAAGAACTTTTTTAGCCTGCTCCTGACCGATCACGGAACGGTCAAGTTCGGCTTTGATCTCATGCGGTGAAGGCACCTGCAATGCGGCGACCGGCGAATTGCTTTTCGCCTTTTTGCTGCCGTTGCGCTCCTGCTGCACTTCGCTGATGATCTCGTTGCCTTTTTTCAGACATTCAGAGCAGATGAACAACCCCTCGTACATACTGGGGATGAAAAAAACATCCTGAGTTTCGCCGAGTTTGGCGCCGCAGAAACCGCAGGTCTGCTGTTTATCACGGGAATTTGCCATTTATTATTTCGACTTTGCTTTGCTGACGACTTTATCAATAAGGTGATATTCCACCGCTTCGGCGGCGCTCATGAAAAAGTCGCGTTCAGTATCTTTATAAATCTTTTTGATCGGCTGACCGGTATGGTCGGCAAGAATACGGTTCAGAGATTCTTTCAGGCGCAAAATTTCTTTGGCCTGAATATCAATATCCGCAGCCGTACCCTCGGCGCCGCCCCAGGGCTGATGGATCATGATCCGGCTGTGCGGCAGTGCCAGACGTTTTCCCGGCGCACCGGCGGCGAGCAGCACTGCCCCCATACTGGCGCACTGCCCCACGCAATAAGTGCGGACATCGCAGGAAATCGTCTGCATCGTGTCATAGATCGCCAATCCGGCGGTCACGGAACCGCCGGGACTGTTGATGTAAAGATCGATATCTTTTTTCGGATCTTCAGCCTGCAGAAACAGCAGCTGCGCCACGATCAAACCGGCAACCTGATCGTCAATCGGAGTACCCAGCAGAATGATCCGGTCTTTGAGCAGACGGCTGTAAATATCAAACGCCCGTTCGCCCTGGCCACTCTGCTCGATAACAGTCGGCACCAAGTAGGAATTGGTCTTATTCATAATGCGATCCTCTCTCCCCCGGTTCACCCGATTTTCAATTTATTGACACCTGCACAGCACCGGCATTATGCCAGTGCGGCGTCGGTCAATTTTTCCAACACTTTGCCGTTGATGATATCCACACGCAACTCGTCGATAGCACCGGATTTTTCCAGCATATCGCGCAGTTCGCGGGGTTTGCAGCCGTAGTAGCGGCTCATCATCTGCATCTGGGCATCCAACTCATTGTCATCGACAGTGATGTTTTCCAGTTTGGCAGCCTGACGCAGGATCAAAGTCCGGCGGACAGCGGCTTTGGCATCAGCTTCGACCGCAGCACGGTGGTCAGCGATGGCAGCTTTGAATTTCTCAGCATCTTCCTCGGATTTGACCTCTTCACGGGCTTTCGCCTGGAGCAGTTTCTGCACTTCGTTTTCGATCAGGGCTTCCGGGAGGGCGAATTCGCCGGCCATTTCGTCAAGTTTGGCATAAACGGCTTCAGCGGCATCACGGCGCTGTTTGTTTTTGGAATCCATTTCCAGACCTTTGCGGATGTTTTCACGCAGAGCGTCCAGAGATTCGCTGGCGGTGCGCTCGACCAACTCTTCGTCGGTGAGTTTTTTGCGGCGCTGCACCGCAGAAACTTTCACGGTGTAGTTGACGCTTTTGCCGGCGAGAGCAGCTTCACGGTAATCAGCGGGATATTCGGCGGTGAAGCTGTATTCTTTACCGACTTCAGCACCGGTCATGGCTTTGATACAGCCGGGGATGTTTTCCGGCTCATTGAGCCACATGAACGCATCTTTGGCTTCGACCTGACGTTTCAAAGAGGCGGAAGCATCTTCGGGGAGTTCAAAATCGCCTTTGTAATCGACTTTGAGCATATCCTCGGCCTGGGCGGCACCCTCGGCATCGGCGTAAGTGCCGTACATGGAGCGATACATATCCAGACGTTCGGCGATGGCGCTTTCTTCGACAGCGTCAGCGGGGACTTCGACTTTGATGCTCTGGTAGTCAGCGATATTGATTTCCGGAGCGACGACGCCCTCCATGGAGAACGCAAATTCTTCACCGGCTTTGAATTCGCCCATTTCTTTGAAACGGAGCGAGAGCAAATCGTTGGCACCGTCAGCCTCGATTTTCTCCACGGCGGCACCGACGAAACGGTTGCGCAATTCCTCGGCGATCTCGGCGGCATATTTTTTGCTCACGAGAGCCTGCGGAGCTTTGCCGGGACGGAAACCGGGCAGATGGGCGACACCGGCGATGTAGTTCAGGACTTTGCCGGACTCGTTTTTGGCGACGTCAGCGGGGACTTTGAATTCAAAAACTTTGCTGCAGGCGCCGTTTTCTTTGACTTCCAGAACGATGGATTCGATCAATTTGTTTGCCATTTGTAAAAAACCTTTCGTTGTATAACATCTTTTTTGACTGAAATGCAATTTCTATACTATACTGCTGTTTTCCGATTTTACAACCTGCAAACAGTTTTTCTGCCGCAAATTATTAAAAAAAACATTTCCGGATTTGGAATTGCGCTTCCGGCATGATATATTGTAAGGGCATACTGAAAACATCATCGGAGAATGAATTATGAAATGGCTGCTTTTTCTGTCGCTGCTGCTTGCTGCCGGATGCGTAAGAGTTGATTATGTGGGCAAAACGTTTGCTCCGACCGGCAATACCGTCAAAGTCTATCAAAACGAAAAAGAGCTGCCGCAGGACACCTACACCATCGTCGGCAGATTTACCGTTACCGCCAAACCGGATGTGCATATTTACGATGTGGAGGACAAAGTTTTCCGCCGTGCCGCAGAATACGGCGGCGATGCGATCTGTCTGGTCAAAACCACCGAACGCGCCCATGCGGTCTACAACACGGAACTGGAGGAATTCGGAGCATCTCTGCCGACCAAAAAGACTCCCCGGGCCGAAGAAAAACTTTTCGGCAAGCGCAAAAATCTGGAGACCAGACACCCGGAAATGAAGCGCAAAATCTACTGTTATCTGCTGCTGAAAAAGAGCGCAGATGTCAACAAACTCCTGGGACTGTGACCGC
>SUVU01000022.1 GCA_015061865.1 Lentisphaerota bacterium | reverse complement strand
CACCGGGTGCAATCAAACCGTTTTATGTTTTTGACCAATCATAATGTAAGTGATATATTCTATGTGTCGCCATAAAATGTGTTCATTCGGTCTTGTATGTATGTTTCACAAAATTTGGGACATTACCTTTAATTTAATGCTTTCAAAGTTTTGCCGGGATTGAATTCGCCTTTCATCGTATGACACTTTGCCCGGTACGAGGGCTGCCGTAAATTCAACAGCAATTCATCCAGCACCGCATCGGCAAAAAAATCCATCCGGTAATTGATTCCGGAAATGTCAGCTAAAATATTTTCCGGTTCATCAATCTGTTCTTGCGTATAAACCAGCGAAATATCATCCGGCACCCGGATACCCATTTGTTTGGCGATTTGCATAAAAACCGCCCCATCGGCCGGACTCATGCAAAACACGGCCGTCGGTTTTTCCCGGCACAGCAGCAGTTCGGTGCTGAATTCGCCGATCGGAGCCGGAACATTGCGAACTTCCTCGGCGCCGGTACAGAATATCCACTCATCTTTGATGGTCATGCCGAATTCAGCGGCAATTTTTACAAAATAACACAGGTGTCTTCTGGCGCGGCCACAAAGTTCCGCCTTTTTCAAAACTCCCCCCAGAAAACCGATTTTGCGGTGTCCGAGATCATGCAGTTTCCCCATCAACAAGCGGATAGCATATTCATCGTCAAACACAAATGAGTTCACTCCCGGCTTGTCGATGTGAGTTTCCAGTGCGATATGCGGCAAACGGCAGGAGCGCAGACGGTCAACGACATCGGTCAGATATGCCGGATTGGAAACCACAAACGCATCCACCTGCTTGCGGAGCAGAATTTCCTCCAAATCGTATTGCCGGTTGTCGACATTGCATACTCCCCACGGGAAAAACCGGACAAAATATCCCCTTTTTATTGCCTGACGCAGCACATACCCCATTTGCAGATTGTTTTGAAACAAATAGAGATATTCCTGATAATTGGTCAGTGAGCAGCGGAAAAAAAATCCGATGTCGATTTTGCGGTATTTGCGGCGCAATGCATCCGGAGCGACGACGGTTCCCAAACGTTTTTTCCGGATGATCCAGCCGTCTTTTTCCAGAATCGCCATGGCATTGCGCAGCGTGGAGCGCGAAACGTTGAACATTCCGGCGAGTTCAACCTCCTGCGGCAGCAGCGCCCCCGGTGCATATCCCTGCTGGGATATTTTCTGCCGCAGCTGCTCGGCTATTTTCACAAATACCGGAATATCTTTATTACCAGCCATTTAACATTCTCTACGATAGTTTTCACTCAATGAAATATGTATATTAAGATAATACCGCCTGAGAATTCTGTCAAGTCTCCGGAGACAAAATTTCACAAAATCCGCTTTTATTGGCGGGGATTTTCTTTTTTCTGCTTGCAATCTGATTGAAATGCAGTTATATTAAGAAGTATGGGATGCCGGCTTGGCTCAGTTGGTAGCGCAGTTGATTTGTAATCATCAGGTCATCGGTTCGAGTCCGATAGCCGGCTCCATTTTTTTACAAAGCAAAAACATCCGGGGACAGAGGCTTTTGCCGCGCTCCGGAATACGGTGCGATTCAGGAGAAGTTCGTTTACCATGGATAAAAATTCTGCCCGGCGTTTTAACAAACTCACGTTGCTTGCCGCTTCGGAAAAACGCTATCCGAAACACCCCGGCGAAGCCAAACTGGAGTGTTTTGACAATCTTTACAGCGACCGTGATTACGTCATCGAATTTGATTGCCCGGAATACACTTCGCTCTGTCCGGTCACGGGGCAGCCGGATTTCGGACACTTGAAATTGCGTTATATTCCCGACAAACTCTGTGTGGAGAGCAAATCGCTGAAACTTTACCTTTACAGTTTCCGCAATGCCAATATTTTTCACGAGGAAGCAGTGAATTCCCTGCTGGATGCAGTGGTCAAAACCTGCGCTCCGCGCAAAGCAGAGGTGATCGGCAAATTCCGTCCCCGCGGCGGCATCGCCATCAATGTGAAAGCGACTTACGGAGGAAGTATTGATGAGTTTTGAATTTATTGACCACGGTTCGGTGACCAGCGTACCCGGATTTCTCGCCTGCGGAGTCACGGCGGGATTCAAGCGCAGCGGCGCACCGGATTTCGCCATGGTTTTCAGCGAAGAACCGCAGACAAATTTCGCCGGAGTTTTTACCAGCTGCACGTTTGCCGCCGCCCCGGTGCGGTTGTGTCAGAAACGGGTACTGAAAAATGAATATATGCGTGCCGTTATCATCAACAGCGGCAACGCCAACGCCTGCACCGGCGATCAGGGTATGGCGGCAGCGCAGCAGAGTTGCGAAATCGCTGCCAAAGCGTTGGGAATCGCTCCGGAAGAAGTGGGCGTGGCATCAACCGGCAGGATCGGCGTACAGATGGATATGTCGCTCATTGAGCGCGGCGTGGCGCTTGCCGTCCCTGCCCTGGCTGCCGACGGCGGCAATCAGGCTGCAGAAGCGATCATGACCACCGATACCGTGCCGAAAGCAGCGGCGGTCAAAGTTGAGATCAATGGCAAAACCGTCACCATCGGCGCCATGACCAAAGGTGCCGGGATGATCGACCCCAAATTGACCGTACCTCATGCCACTATGATCTGCATTGTCACCACTGATGCAGTGATCTCCAATAAAACGCTGCTGAAAATCCTCGGCAAAAATGCTGAAAATTCTTTCAACCGCATCACCGTTGACGGCGATATGAGTACCAATGATACCGTGCTTGCCCTTGCCAACGGCAGAAGCGGCGTGGAGATCGCCCCGGACAGCGCAGCAGAAAAACTTTTTGCCGATGCGTTGCTGCAAGTCATGCAGAATCTGGCACGCCGCATGGTGATTGACGGCGAAGGGGCAACCAAATTTGTGGAAATCAAAATCGTCAACGCCCGCAGTGTGGCAGATGCCAAACTTGCCGCGGAAGCAGTCGGCAACTCGGCGTTGTGCAAAACCGCCTGGTTCGGCAATGACCCCAACTGGGGCAGAGTCGTGGCGGCGCTGGGGTATTCCGGAGCGCAGTTCGATCCGGACAAATGCGACATCTATTTCGATGCGATCCCGGTGGTAAAAAACGGCGGCGATGCCGGCACTGCCGAAACAGACCTGCTGGACACGGTCAAAAAAAGCGAATTCACGATCACTTGCGATTTCAATGACGGCGATTGCGAATATTGGGTCTGGGCAAGTGACTTCTCCTATGAATATGTAAAAATCAATGCTGATTATCACACTTAATACTGCGAGGAAAAGATGAAAAAATCCGACATTAAAACCCTGGTCATCACCGGTTTCGGGTTGAATTGCGAAAAGGAGACCGCGGCGGCATGCCGTCTGGCGGGCAGCACCCCCGAACTGGTTCACCTCAACGATCTGCTTGCCGGCAAAGAAACGTTGGAAAAATACCATTTTCTGACTTTCATCGGCGGATTTTCATTCGGCGACCACCTCGGCAGCGGTACGGTGTTTGCGAACCGGGTAAAATTCAATCTGCGTGACCAATTGCAGAAATTCATTGATGACGGCAAGCTGGTGATCGGCATTTGCAACGGTTTCCAGACCCTGACCCGTTTGGGCATGGTTCCGGCACTGGACGGCAATTACTTCGTTCAGACGGCAGCGCTGGCGCACAATGACTCCGGCGTGTTCCGTGACGACTGGTGCAAATTGAAAGCCAACAGCGCCTCCCCCTGCGTGTTCACCCGCAACATGGATACGGTGCGTCTGCCGCTGCGTCACGGCGAAGGCAAATTTGTTGCTGATCCCAAAGTTCTGGCGGAGATCGAGGCCCGCAATCTCGTCGCTGTCCGTTATGTCAACGATGACGACACGGTTGCCACCGAATTTCCGGCGAACCCCAACGGCTCATTGAATTCCATCGCCGGCATCTGCGACCCGACCGGCAGAGTGTTCGGTCTGATGCCCCACCCGGAAGCATTCCTCTCCCCGTACAACGCTCCGGATTGGACGCAGGTCAAAGCCACGACCGGCAAACTTCCTGCAGAGGGCGACGGCGTGCAGTTCTTCCGCAATGCCATTGATTACATTGCAGACAACTTCTGAAAAACGCATTTCTTTACGGCGGCAGTCATGCCGCCGTTTTTTTTGTCCGCAAATTACCGAAAAAAAAGCACCAACAGTGCTGAAAACACTTGTTTCACACCAAAAAACGTGCTATATTATTATATTATAATAATGTATAGTAAGGTGAAGTGTATACTTTTAACAAAATAGAGAAAGAAACTATGAGCGATACTCCTTTGCGCGACATCCCCGTCAATATTGAAGAGATCATGCATACCGCATATCTTCAATACTCCCTGAGTGTAAACGTCGGCCGTGCCATCCCTGATGTGCGCGACGGACTCAAACCGGTGAACCGCCGTATTCTTTACGCAATGAGCCGCATGGGCATCACCAAAAGCCATCAGACGGTAAAATGCGCCAAAGTCGTCGGCGAAGTCATGGGTAACTTTCACCCGCACGGCGACTCGGCAATCTACGAAGCCCTCGTCCGGTTGGGACAGCCTTTCAGTCTCCGGGAAAAATTGATCGAAGGTCAGGGTAACTTCGGTACCGACGACGGCGATAAAGCCGCCGCCAGCCGTTATACGGAGTGCCGTATGGAACGCCTTGCCGAAGAGATGCTGCAGGACATCAAAGAAGATACCGTCGATATGGTTCCGACTTTTGACGAATCCGACGTCGAACCGTCAGTGCTGCCGGCGAAATTCCCCCAGCTGCTCGTCAACGGCACCACCGGTATCGGTGTCGGTATGGCAACCAATATCCCGACTCACAACCTCGGGGAAGTCATTGATGCCACGGTGGCACTGCTGGACAACCCGGAATCCTCCATCGATCAGCTGATGGAATACATCCCCGGCCCGGACTTCCCCGGCGGGGCGATCATCCGCGGCCGCCACACGCTGCGCCAGTTTTACCAGACCGGTCGCGGCAGCGTCCGGCTGCGTGCCAAAGCTGACATTATTTCCAACGGCGACAAAGAGCAGATCATTTTCAGTGAAATTCCCTACGGTGTCTACCGCAGCGAACAGATTTCCCGCATTGACCAGCTGATCGCCGACAAAAAAATCGACGGTATCGCCGACATCCGTGACGAAACCAGTGACCGTGCCGGCACCCGTATCGTGGTGGACATCAAACGCGGTCACATGGGACAGGTCGTATTGAATCAGATTTACTCTCTGACCGCATTTGAGACCACCATCGGCTGTACGATGCTGGTCGTCGACCACAACCGTCCGCGGATCATGAACCTTGCCCAGGTATTGCAGGCTTACATCGATCACCGCATGGAAGTCATTCTGCGCCGCAGTATTTTCCGTTTGAAAACCGCGGAAGCCAGAATGCACATCGTGGTCGGTTTGATCAAAGCCGTGGAAAACCTCGATGAAGTGGTCGATATCATCCGCAAATCCGCCAACCGTGCCGATGCCCATGATAAATTGCGCGCCCGGTTTGAATTCTCCGAAATCCAGGCCAATGCCATTCTTGATATGCGCCTGTCGCACCTGACCGGTCTGGAAATCGAAAAACTCAACAATGAATTTGCAGAACTTACCGCCAATATCGAGTACCTCAAAGGTCTTATTGAAAGCCGGGAAAAACAGGCCGGCGTGGTCAAAGACGAACTCCTTGAGATCAAAGAAAAATATGCCACTCCGCGGCGTACCGAGATCACGTTTGACGACAGTGACCTCAATATTGCCGACCTGATCCCCCGCCACAGCTGCGTGATCACCGTTTCCGACACCGGTTACATCAAACGGGTTCCGGCGGCGACTTACCGCACCCAGCATCGCGGCGGCAAAGGTATTATCGGCATGGGCACCAAAGAGGAAGACCATGTGGCGCATCTTTTCAATGCCCACAGCCACGATATCATCTTCTTCTTTACCGACCGTGGTTTCATGTACTGGCTCAATGTCTACGAAATCCCCGAAGGCATCCGTACCGGCAAAGGCAAAGCGATCATCAACCTCATCAAAGTCGAAGAGGGCGAAAAAATCTGCGCCATGCTCACCGTTTCCAAAGAAGATTTTGAAGACCCGAATAAATATATCGTCATGGCATCCAAACGCGGATTTGTCAAAAAATCCGAATTGGCGCTGTTCAAAAACCTGCGCCGTACCGGATTGCGGGCGCTGGTCATCGAGGAAGACGACGATCTTATCGGTGCCGCAGTTGCCTCCAACGGCGATGAATTGCTCCTGTCCACCAAACTCGGAATGGCGTGCCGTTTCGATCAGAATGACGAGCAAGTCCGTCCGATGGGCCGTACTGCCCGCGGCGTGACCGGTATGAGATTCAAACTTGAGGGTGACGAAGTGGTCAGTCTGGAAGTTATTTCCGAACCGACATTCGACGAAGCCCAGTTTGAAGATCTTGATGATACTGCCGCCGATTTGCCGGAAGCCGTTGAAGAAGATGCTGCCGGTGAAGATGCTGCCGGTATCGGTCCGGAAGTTCTGGTCGTCACCGACGGCGGTATGGGCAAACGCTCCTATGTATCGACTTACCGCAAAACCAACCGCGGCGCCCGCGGCGTGGTCAATATCAGATTGCGTGAGGGCGAAAGTGTCCTGACGGTGGTGCAGATCACCGGTGATGATGAGTTGCTGCTGACCACCGAACGCGGTCAGATCTCCCGTATCCCGGCAGCTGAGATCCGCCGGGTCGGCAGAGCGTCTCTCGGCGTGAAGATCATGAACCTCAACAAAAATGACCGGATCACCGGCGTTGCCAAAATCGTCAAAGTCGCAGAAGAAGAGGCGATGAATGCCGAAAACAGCGAGTCGGAAACTGCGGATGCGGAAACTCCGCTCGACGTGACCGTCGTGCCGACTGATGCACCGGCGGAAACTCCGGCGGAACAGGATAACGGGGCTCCCCAGGCGTAATGACCGATGTTTTCTCTGACTGATTTCCTCCGCCGCACCCGGCAACCGGCGATCATGGGCATCGTCAATTGTACCGGCGACTCGTTCAGCGAAGGGGCGGCTTCCGCCCCCGGCAGCGCAGTCGAACGGGCGCTTATGCTCATTGACCACGGCGCAGATTTGCTGGATCTGGGCGGGGAATCGACCCGTCCGGGTTCAGCGCCGGTAACTCCGGCAGAGGAAATCGACCGGATCATACCGGTACTCGCTGAAATCAAGCGGCTTCATCCCGAAACCGTGTGCAGTATCGACACCCGCAATGCCGCCACCGCCCGTGCGGCACTGGAAGCCGGTGCCGAGATCATCAATGATGTTTCCATGCTCAACAACGCACCTGAAACAGCAGATTTGACGGCGAAATACGGCGCGGGACTGATTTTAAGTCACTCCCGCGGCACGCCGCAAACCATGATGGCTCCGGAATATTGTCAATATCCGGACGGCGTTGCAGCGGCAGTAAAACAGGAACTGTCTGCGGCATTCGCTCAAGCGGTCGCTGCCGGTAATAAAGCGGAAAACATATTGCTTGATCCCGGATTCGGCTTTTCCAAAAACACTCAACAGTGCTGGGAACTGCTGCATGATCTCGCTGCCGTGGCGCCGCTGTCACAAATGCTGATCGGAGTTTCCAGGAAAACATTTTTAGGCTCCTTGACCGGAGAAAAAATCCCCGCCCAACGCGGCAGTGAGACCTTGACGGCAGAAATCATATTGGCATTGCAGGGGGTCGCAATGATCCGCACCCATGCAGTTAAGGATTTGTATAAAGCCTTGATGGTTTTGACTCAAAATGGAGATCTGAAATCATGAATTTGCTGTGGGATATTTTCTTTGATTGGCGCGCACTGCTGCAAATCGTGCTGCTGTTTGTGATTATTTACACGATCATGCATTATTTACGCAACTCCCACGGCTCACTGGTGCTGGCGGGATTGCTGGTGTTGACCATGATGCTGTGGACGTTGGCGAAATTACTGAATCTGGACGTGATGTCACAACTGCTGGAGATCGGTCTCAACTCGCTGGCGCTGATGCTGATGATTATTTTTCAACCGGAATTGCGCCGGGGGCTGGCACATCTGGGCAGTATCACCATGGCGAAAAAACGCCGCCGCAAAGAACTTATCAGCGAAATCGTCACCGCTGTCCACAACATGGCGAAACGTAAATGCGGTGCTTTGATCGTAGTTGAGTGCAAAGTCCGTCTGCAGCCGTTGATCGATGATGCCATCCAGCTGGATGCCCACGTCAATTCATTGATGCTGGAATCCATATTTTTCCCGAATTCACCGCTGCATGACGGCGCAGTGGTCATCCGTGATGACCGGATCGTTGCCGCCAGAGCGATCCTGCCGCTTTCCGGCTCGGAACAGATTTCCCAGCAGCTCGGCACCCGTCACCGGGCAGCATTGGGATTGGCGGAAGAAACCGATGCGGTGACGATCCTGGTTTCCGAAGAAAGCGGAGCGATCAGTATTGCCCATGAGGAGAGATTGTACCGCGATCTTTCACCGGCGGAACTGCACCGGATGCTGGATGCACTGGTCGTGCAGAAAGAGGTCGGAGAATTCAACGAAACCGTGCGCCAGCTCAATGAAGACTCTCCTGAAACTGTTCCGGCAGAAGCGGAAAGCGAGGTGGCAAAATGAATTTTATCGTCAATTTTCTGACCAAAGACATCTGGCGGAAACTTATTGCCCTGACCATCGCCTGTGTGCTTTATCTTAATTTGTATGAGTATAAAGAGCGTGATATTCACGATGTCAAAGTGGAAATCAACCACGATCCGGATATTTTTATAGATCCATCGTATCAAAACACTTCGGTGCATTTGAAAATCAAAGGCACCAAGCGTCAAGTCGAGGAACTTGCTCTGGCAGATGCGATTTCCGGGCGGGTCAAACTGGAATATAATGCAGATGCGATCCGCACCGGCAAAGCCAGAGTTTATCTGCGTCAGCATAATTTCAGCTCCGATAAAAAAATCAAAATCGTCAGTATCAAACCGGAAGTGCTGGAAATTCCGATCCAGCGCAAAATCAGCCGGGAATTGAATATCGTCCCGCAAATCACCGGTTCGCCCAAACCCGGTAAAGTGTTTTCACTGCGCGCTCATCCGGCAAAAGTGACCGTATCCGGCCCGGAACAATTGGTCAATTCCCTGCCCCAAGAGATCAGCACCGAACCATTCCCGCTTGATAACGATGATAAAACGTTCAGCAAAGAGCTGAAACTGGTCAAACCCAATTCCGATAAATTGCAGTTGAGTGTCAGTGCGGCGTATGTTACTGTTGACATCCGGGATTCTTATGATATCACCCGTGATATAAGTGTCACGGTGAAATATCTGCATACTGCCCTGCAAAGCGACGACCATCCGGTAAAACTTCCGGTTCCGAATAAAGTGTCGGTAAAAGTCAAGGGCAACCAGAATGAGGTCAATCTGCTCACCCGTAATGATATTACCGTTTTTGCGGATTTAAGCGGCATCACGGCGCCGGGAGATCATACCGTGCCGCTGCAGGCAACATTGGCAAAACCAGGTTCTTCCGTTCAAGTCGTGTCGATCACTCCGGCTGCGGTCAGAGTGACGATACGGGAACATAAAAAGGATAAATAATAATTCAGCAGTTAACAATTTTCAACAAAACATAAAGGAAAAAACGTATGGTTATCAAAAAACTCAACTCCGTGTTCAGCAAACACAGCCGGATATTTTTCGGCATTTTCGCCCTGCTCATCATCGTGGCATTCATGCCGGGATTGACCGGGGGCTGCAATCAGGATCCCGGCAAACAGCAGGCTGGTACGGCATTCGGGGAAAAAGTCACCTACCATGATCTGGCGAAATTCGGCAGAAAAGTTTCGGTCGCAATGACGATGATTTCTGACGGACGCATGACTCAAATGCCGGAGTATGATGCGCTGTTTCAGATGTATTGCATGGAAAAATACGCTGAACGTATCGGTTTGACCGTCAGCGACAAAGAAGTTGCCGACATGATCAAAACTTTGCCGGTCGCCCGCAAAGACAACAAATTTGACGTGGAAAAATTTGATAAATTCACCAAAAATGCCGGTCTCAACGACGAAGATATTTCTGATGCGATCCGGCTGATGGTGGTCATGAACAAACTCAGCCTCGTGAATAATACGGACAAAAATGTTTCCGATCAGGAAGCAGAAGCATTCTACCGTGCCACCAATAATCAGTTCACGCTGGAAATTTGTCAGCTTGATCCGGCGAAATTCAAAGTCGCTCCGCCGAAAAAAGATGATTTGCAGAAATTTTACAATGCCAACAAAACCAAATTCACCAAAGACAACAAACAGTTGACTTTTGAAGCGGCTTTAGTGGATGTCAACAAAGAATATAAGCAGGAAAAACAAATCGCAGAAGCCGTGAAATTTGCCACTGAAAATGCGAAAAAAATCAAAGAAATGACCGATCGCAAAGCCGCCGTCAAAGCCTTTGCCGATCTGAAAAAATACGGCACCGTCACCACCATCAGCTACCCGGATGAAAAACTGATGCAGGATATGAATAAATTTATGCTGATCTACCCGCTGCTGAGCAGTCTGCCCCAGCTCCACACCGGCGATATTGAGGCGTTCATGGCGTCAGCCGGTCCGGCGTTTGTGCGGGTCATCAAACGCGCGCCCAGCGATATGAGCAAATTTGCCGCTGCCAAAGAGCAGATCAAAATGCAGCTGGCGCAGTTGAAACAGCAGCAGTCCTATCAGCGTATGCTCGCTGAAATTTCCAAACAGTGCAAATCTGACATTCCGCAAAAAGGACAGGCTGAATAAGCATGAATATTTCCGACCGGACCGATGGTGCGATCGCACTGGGACGCCAGATGACGGTGGAGTTTTACGATTGCTCCGCCGCCATTCTTGCCGACGTGTCGCAAATGGAACAGGTGTTTCTGGAAGCGGCACGGGTTTCAGGAGCGCACGTGGTCAATTCCAATTTCCATTCCTTTGAACCGCAGGGCGTCAGCGGCGTTCTGGTGATATCAGAATCCCACTTCGCAGTCCACGCCTGGCCGGAGCATGATTATGCGGCAGTGGATCTTTTCACCTGCGGTGACGGAGTAAACTTTGATGCCGCTGTCCAATCACTTGGTGCCGGCATGAAATCCGGTCACTGGATCATTTCCAGTATGGTAAACCGGGGCATACTGCACGAATCCGGCGAATTTGAACGTCTGGTGCCGGTCGTGGAAAATGAACGTACCTGCGGTTTACAGCTTTCATGGCGGGATCGGTTCAGCCACTCTCAAGCCCGGGCTATGTCTGCAGGAATTGATATTTACCGGTGCGAAAAAATCGACTTCACCTCGGAATCAGATTGGCATGAATTTGTCCTGTCGATCCGCACTCAAATCTCCCCGGCAGACCGCACGCCGGGGACGTGGAGTTTTACCAAACGTGCCGAAACGACCGAATTTTCTTTGAATTTCGATCGCGGCAGGATCGGCGGCTTTATCAGCTTGAATGAAAAAACGGTTTATCTGGATATTTTCACTGCCGGATTTTTCGACCCGCGAGAACTTGCCGAAGCGGCAATGCTCGCCCTCGGCGGTACATATTACCGGATGCAGCCGCAGATCCGGCAATAAAAAATCCCCGCTGGCTTGGCGGGGATTTTTTGTATCTGCTCAATATTTCTGCTGCAGTAATTCATCCATGAAATTAATGATTTGCAGCGCCATTTTTTCCCGCACCGCCTGATAAATTTCCGGCAAATCCGTGAGCTGCAATATCCCCGGCGGCATCATGCTTTGCGGCCAGAACGTGACCCGGCTGCGTGCCATCATATCCCATGATTCCGGAGCATCAAACAACGTCAGAGCCTTGACATCATCCGAAATCAACGCCGCCACTGCCGCCGTGATCGCCCCCAGCCCTCTGCCGGCAAGTTTGATCTCTTTCACCCCGTTGGCTTTGCAAAATGCCACAGCGCCAAGCAAATCCCGCACCCGGTCAGCGAGCATTGACGAACCGAACATCAGCGCACAGGAGTTATAATGATAATCCCGCCCGTACGGAGCAAAAAACGATTCCTCATTCCAATCACACGTCTGCGCCATACTTTCACCGATGCCCCGGACATCGACTCCGGCAATATTGCCATCCCATGCCAAAGAGATCAGCTCCGTTGCTGAATCCTGATGCGGCGCATAAAGGGTCAATTCATCCAGCGCCGGGAAGCCGTATCCATCCGTTTTGCGAAGTTTCAAAACAGTCAAAATCCCCGGTTCAGTTTCCAAGCCGAAACGGCTGAAAACAACTTTGGACGGCACACCGTTACTGTAAACAGCGTGGCGCAGCACCCGGCAATAAGGAACGGCGATCGTCCCGCCCAGCCCCAGGCGGGCAGCGAGAGTACGGCGCAATTCATCCGCCGCAAGTTCAGGACGCGAAGCGGCAAGAGCATCGAGTTTATCCACCACAAAATCATGGATCGATTTACTTTCCGGGTGATCGGCGACCTGACCGGAGGGCGTACACCACAGATTTTCCGGTGCGCCGCAATAGATTTCCGGTTCCTCGATATTCACAGGCATTCCGGAAATCTCTCCGAAAAACGAATACATATTTTTACGGTTGGTTTCGCTGTATCCGTGCGGATCAGGCCCGATCGCCATTCTGATATTATCCTCTGCGCCCAGCAGTGCGTACACTTTGCGGCACTGTTCGTAAGTTTCCCGCAAGCCGCGCGGATCGAAAAAGTCTTTCTGCTGACCGAGCAGAATAACCGGACGCGGCGCAAATGCCAGAATAAAATCGCCCATTTCACATCCGGCATCCAGAATTCCGGGCGGGATCTGTTCCACATCAGCGGGAATTTCATTTTCAATATTGCGTTTCCAGCTGGTCACATAGCAACTGGGCGCCGCCATAGTGAAACGGTAATCCAGCGCCTGTACAAATGTCGTCATCGTACCGCCGCCGGAATTTCCGGTCACCCCGACTCTGGAAGTGTCAACTTCCGGACGGGAAAGCAGATAATCCAAACCGCACAGAGCATCATGCGCCCGCCAGGTGCCGAAAAATTCTCCGCACAAATTCAACTGCTTGCCGACCATATTATGTTCCCGGGTACAGAACCCGTTCACCCCGTCAGAGTGTGCCGTATTCAGAAACTGATAACGCTCCCCCTGCCCTGCCGGATCGACAGCCAGCACCACATATCCGGCTTTAGCCAACGACCGGCAGCAGGTCATATAAGTGCTGTTATTTTTGCCGTCCTGGGCATGACCGCACAGAAACAATACCGCCGGAGCAAGTCCGGACAGATGTTTGGGTAAATAAAGCAATGATGTCACCGGAAAACCGGGACGGCTGAAAAAAATTGTTTTCTCCACCCGGCACTCCGGCAATTCATAACTTCCGGTAACTTTTACCTCCGGCAATGTGCGGCGTTCAGGCAGGTTGAAACAACCGGAAATTTTACTGCGCACCTCCAGACAGTAACTTTCCGCATCGGTCTGAGTCTGCAATTTATTGATCCGGGCGGCACGCTCCAGATTCATCTGCCGGATGCGGCTGACGTTATACTCCTGCAGCATATTGCTGTAAATCGATCTGCCTGACATTTTTCCTGTTCCTCCTTCAAGCAATTTCATCAACTTCTCATAGAATGTACTGCCATTGAAGGCAAAAATCAACTCCTGCCAGTTGATTTTCCACTTAAATATGGTATATTATTCCCGAAACTCAACTGGTTATAAAAAGGATTTTCAAAAAACATGGATTTCAAATGCGATTTCACCCCCGGTAATTGGAGTCAGGATGATTTTCTGATCACCCGCAGCCCGCGCTGGGAATATTCCAGCTCCTGGGTGCAAAAAGATGATTGCATCACCAATTCCATGCCTGCGGACATGAGTTGCGAGGCTGCCAGAACCAGCCGCATCGGTGAAACTTATATCAGTATGCTGTATAAACAGCCGCTTTGCGGCAATATTCATGTGGAAACGACCTGCTCATTTGCCTATCGCATGGCGCCATTGATCGTTCTGTCCAAAGAGTTGACACCGGTGCTTCATGAACATCTGGAAATCGTCGTTTTTGACCGCGGGATCAATTTATGGCACCATTTTTTTCATAACGGCGTCCCCTCGTGGAAATTGATCGCTTATCAGGATTTGAATCTGAAAGCCAATGAAAAACATCTGCTGGCGGTGGAATTGCGCTTCTCTGATCGCGGGCCATTTATTTTTATGGGCATTGACAAACCCCAATTCGGCTGCCGTCTGGCAGATGACTGGGGTCAGGAGTGTTATGCGGGCATTACCGCCTGTGAAGGCAGCAATAATTTTTACAGTTTTGCCGCCGGAAATTTAATTTTACCCGGAGGTTGCAATGAGCGTGATTGATCGCAGTTTTCCCAGCGAAAAAGATTTGAAATTTCCCCGTATCTGCGCCCACCGCGGTTACAGTGCCGCCGCACCGGAAAACTCCATGGCGGCGTATCATGCGGCGGTGAATAACGGTGCCGGGGAGATCGAATTGGATGTCCGTTTTACCAAAGACGGTTTTCCGGTCAGTATCCATGACGATTTTCTGGAACGTATTTCCAATGGCACCGGCACGGTGCAGGAGCATACGCTGGAGGAGTTGAAAAAACTTGATTTCGGTATCAAATTCAGCCCGGACTATGCCGGCACAAGGATCGACACGCTGGAAGATATTTTAGCGGAATTTTCCCGGCGCACGATCATCAATATGCACATCAAATCTCTCGGACCAGTCTACCCGGAAGATTATTTCCGCAAAATTGTCGCATTGATCAAAAAATACGATGCCGCAGAGCATATTTACTTCATGGCGACACCGGAAATCCAGCAGCTTGCCGCAAAGATCATTCCGGAAATCCCCCGCTGTATGAGCGCCGATGCCGGCAAATGGGAGATCGTGGATAACGCCATCAAATATAATTGTCAGAAAGTCCAGTTTTTTGTGCCGTGCTGGAATCAGGAAATGATCGACAAAGCCCACGACCACGGTCTGCAGTGCAATTTATATTTCTGCGATGAACCGGCAGATGTGGCACGGATCTTTGACATGGGGATCGATACGATCCTCACCAATGATTATCTGCCCATCGCCAAAGCAGCAAAAGAATATCTGGCAAATAAATAACCAATCATATCACAAAAAACGGGGATTGCCGCTTTCAGCAGTAATCCCTGCTTTTATTGGTGATCAGAAAAACTTTTTCAATGCTTCCGCGCCACTCATGCCGACGGTCACCCCCAACGATGCGGCAGTTGCGGAAACGCCTTTGACCTCGGCTTTGAGCATATCATCGTAGCACGATACTCCGCTTACGATCGCCAGCGCATGACCGAGTTTGTCGGCCGTTGCCAGATTGAAATATCCACAGCCGAGCATCCCGTGCTGACCTTGAATAACCAGTAATTTTGCTCCGCACACCGGCACGCAATCCGCCCGGAATTCCATTGTCCCGATTTTTACTTTATCCATTTGCAATTTCCTTATTTTGCGATATCGGCAAACTCTGCATTGACCAACCCGGCAAGTTCTTCCGGATGCAGAGCCAAATTCAACCCAACTCTGCCGCCACTGACACAAATCGTTTCAAACAGCACGGCGCTTTCATCAATAAATGTCGGAAAAAGTTTTTTCATCCCCAACGGTGAACAGCCGCCGTGAATATAACCGGTCAACGGCAGCAATTGCTTCTGCGGAATCAATTCAATACTTTTCCGGTTGGCGGTGCGGGCGGCTTTTTTCAAATCCAGTTCCGATGCCGCAGGGACGACAAAAACAAAATATTCATGTCCCGGCGCTTCAGCGACCAGAGTTTTAAATACCTCATCCGCCGTCCTGTTGATTTTTTCTGCGATCGACAGTGCATCGATCCTGCCGTCGCTGACATCGTATTCATACGCATGGTAAGCGGTACCGGAACTTTCGATCAGCCGCATGGCATTGGTTTTTGCGATTGCTTTACCCAAAATTTCACCTCCGAAAGACCCAATATACTCCGATTTTCAAATTTTGTCAAATTCTGTGCCCCGGACTTTTTATATTATTTTTGGCTTTTTTTTATATCTGCTATTGACATTAAGTGTTTTATAACGTATACTTTATTCATAACGTCTTATTCCGTCAAAGTGTTGCGGAACAAGCAATTTGTTCATATTTAAGGAAAGGATTTTTAATGAACATCTACGTTGGCAATCTGCCGTACAGTACCTCTCCGGACGATCTGCAGGAAGTTTTCTCCGCTTTCGGCGAAGTCGCCGCCGCCAGAATCGTCAATGACCGCGAAACCGGCAGACCCAAAGGTTTCGGATTTGTCGAAATGCCCAACGATGCGGAAGCCAAAGCCGCGATCGAAGCTCTCAATGGCAATGACATCGGCGGCCGCAAAGCCGTGGTCAACGAAGCCCGTCCCCGCGAGGCACGTCCGCCCCGCCGCAAAGAGTGGTAAGTTTGCGAACCAAAAAATCTCCGGTCTCAAGCCGGAGATTTTTTTATGATCGTTGTCCTATTTGCGGTAAAAACATCCACCATCGCCGAATTTATAACTCAATGGTGCGGTAAGTAAATTTTCTGTTTCCGGTATCGCAATCTATTTCCACCATCGAGCCGTTACTGCTGACACTGCCGGCACAACATTCGCCGCGCCCGTCGCCATCGATTTTCAGATACGGCTTATGCACATGACCGCATAACACCAGATCCAGTGCGCCGTTTTTCATCAATTCCAGCACCTGTTTCTGCCCGAAAAGCCGGTGACGCATCCGCAACACCGGATACTCCTCGGTCATGGGATAGTGAGTTATCAAAATCCGGGGGCGGTCATGATTTCCGGTGCAATTATTCACAATGAATTCACGCTCTTTCGCACGCAAAAATCCCCACGAGCAGAGCAAATTGGACGGCGCACTGGTGTTTATCACCAGTAATTCCGCCCCGCCGATCTCCAAACGCCGGGGCAGATCGTGAAACGTGTACTTGCCCTGACTCAATTCCGCCACTGCCGCATGCATTGCCGCCACACATTTCGGACGGCGCACATAACAATCGTGGTTGCCGGGGGTGTAAATCAAAGGGATGTCAGAATTTTTCAGCGGTTCCAGAATTTTCAGCACTTTGGCAAATTCGCCGGGCTGTCCGGCACTGGTCAAATCCCCGGTGCAGACCGCCGCATCCGGACGGGTGTCGAGGATATATTCCACGGCATTGGCAAGTTTTTTCAAATCGTGCCGGAATTTCCGCCGGAAAGTATAATTGAATACCCCGACCCAGCGTTTATCAAAATACGCCATCCAATCTTCCGCCGGCCCACCGCCGTGAGGATCAGAAAAATGCACAATTTTCATCACTGTTTTCCTTTTTACCCAATGCTTTTTTCTAATATAACTCCAAGCGGCAAAAATTCAACCGGATTTGACTTTTTTAATTACGTTCTGTTCCCGACTGGAGAAAACACATTGGAAAATTGGTCTTATACACGAAACAGCGAAATAAATTCGTCCGGATTGATCCCGGCAATATAATTACCGATGTCCACGGAAGCGATCACCGCCAGCAGTGCATTGCGCTCCGGGCGCACACCGTTGAATTTCGCCGCCAGTTCCGCGACATCACGACTGCCGAAAAAATCTCCGGTGATTTTCATGTCTGCGATCAGATTATCTTTTACATTGAAGCCGATCTCCACCCCGCCGCAAGTAAACCGGGATTTCCAATTATACGCATACGCCATCACCGAACCGTAATTCCACTCCCACGTCCGGTATTTCTGCTGCGCCAGAATTTCAGCGGCATGCTGTAATTTTTCCGGGATCGCCTCCGGAAATACACCCAGCTTTTCCGCCAGACGGTTCTGCAAATCGGCAAAAAACGTTTCCCGGTCAAATTGCGGCAGATACTCCCGGATATTAGCGACCCGGGAACGGACAGATTTGATCCCTTTGGAAGCGATTTTACTCTCATCCGGAGTCAACGCCCGGGTCAGCACCGACAAATCCGTATCAAACAGCAGTGTCCCATGAAATAATGTCCGGTCATTTAACACACACTTGGCACTGCCGGAAACTTTGCGTCCATCCAGCAATATATCATTGCGTCCCTGAAATGCCGCATTAAGACCGTAAGAACGCAAAACTTCCACGATCACCGCCGCATTGCGGCTGAATGCCTCCTGCTCCAACTGTCTGCCCGGAGCAATGATCGTGTAATTGATATTGCCCAAATCGTGATAAACCGCCCCTCCCCCGGTCATGCGGCGCACCACCTGAATACGGTTTTCCCGCACAAAATCCGCATCTATTTCTGCGGCGGTATTCTGATTTCTGCCGACAATGATCGCATTATCATTGCGCCACAGCATCAGCATGTCTTCCCGGCTTTCCGAAGCAAGCAACTCTTCCAGTGCCAGATTATATGCCGGGTCAGTTTGATGATTTACCAACAACCGCACGGTGACAACTCCTTAAAAAAAGCCGTCCGAAATTTCTCCGGACGGCAAAACATTTTTTGTTTCTGCTTACGGCATCGCCAGGAAGCTGAATACCAACGCAAAGATCGCGCAAGTTTCGATCACACCGACCACCATCAGGTAGTTGGCGAAACCTTTGTCAGTTTCAGCGAAAGCAATACAGCCGCCGGCGGCGCATTTGCCCTGATAAATCGCAGAAGCCATCTGCGCCAGACCGCCCAGCAGTGCGATACAGATGTAAAGCAGACCATATTCCGGAGCCGCAACGATTTTACCTTTGAGAATAATCATCATGATCATGGAGTAAATCGTCTGACTCAACGGCGCACCGACCAGAGCCAGAAGCAAAAACGGGGCTTCTTTGCCCTGCATATAACATTTTTTCCATGCGCCGATCGCCGCCGCACCGGCAAGACCGGTACCGACCGCCGATCCGATCGCACCCAAACCGACAGCGATATAGCTGGACCCCATCGCCAACGAAGTTAAAACATCACTCATTTTTATCACTCCTCACTTTTATTTGTCGTTTTCTTAAACGCTTTAAAACTCTGACCACTCCACGAAATACCAGTGTGGTTGGAAAATTCCAACGTATTCAAACGCACCGCATGCACCAGCACACTGAGCATTCCCAGACACAAATTAAGCACATGGCCGATCAGCACCACCACAATACCCGCCGGCAGCATGTATTTGGAGATCTGACAAACATCGTATGCCATATTATTGAAACTTCCGGCGATACACGCACCGGCAAGTCCGACCGCAAACAACCGGATATAACTGAGTACGTCAGTGAAACTGCCGATGATGTTAAAAGGAAACTGAAACACATCCACGACCTGATTCCATCTGACTCCGCAACACATCACCAACAGCAACCCGACGCCGTAAAAATAATACATATACTGCGGGAAATCCCCCGGATATACGATCAGACGCAATGTCAAAAAGAAATTGCCCCAGATTATCAATATCCAGCCGAGATGTTCACCGGTCGAGCGCCAATTGCGTTCCCGCAGCGCTTTCCAGATCCGTCCGGTGGACAACTGCGCCACTGCCAGAATAAAGCAGAAAAACTGCACATTCGCCTGTTTGGCAGAGTCCCCGGAAAAATCCCGCAAACACTCCAGCGCCGGGAACGGCCGATCCGTACCTGGGATATGCTGCATACTGAACCAGCTGCCGCACAACGCCCCCCATACGATCGTCGCCACACTCAAAACAGTCAGCAACCGGGCCGGAGTTTTCAATGCCGGACGTTTTCCGGCAGCGATTTTCCCAAACAACGCCAACAGCAAAAACACGATACCATATCCGGCATCACCGATGATAACGGCGTAAAAAATCGTAAAAAACACCAATATCGCCGCAGAAACATCCAATTCATGATATCCCGGCACGATACCGAGGAAATCAAACAACGGCTTGATGATGCGGGTAAATTTATTGTCTTTCAGCAGCACCGGGACATTGTCACTATCATCCGGATCGGCGGCGAGGAAGCCCCACCCGAACTTTTTGGCGGCATCACTGATCTTTACCATTTCCGGCGCCGGGACAAAACCATTCAGCACCACGATCTCCCCATGGGCAGCCAGAGAATCCCGCACCTGACTGAATTCCAATTTCGCCGCCGCATCGGACAATTCAGCATCAACAGCGGCAGATTCAAGCGCCAATTTACTCAATTCGGCATCGACTTTTTCTTTGGCAGCCTGATTTTGCTGCAATGCCGCTGCCAATTGGCGCGGATCTTCATCGGCTTTGCGGCGGATCACCGGATATTTTGCCGGATCGATTTCCTGCAGTGATATCACCGCAAATGCGACCCTGCCGCCGCTGGCGGCGATCCGGTAACAACCGTCATTATCTTCAGCAGCCTGCGCTTTTTCAAAATCTTCCGCAGTTCCCTGACAGAGCAGGATATTCACGCCGTCCTGCTGCAGTTTGGTCAGCAATCCACTGTCAAAATCGCCCCATAGTGCCAATTCATCCTGCCGGCGCTGCAATTCGATCCCGGCGGCATTGAGCGCATTGCGCTGCGCCAATGCTTTTTCGGCATCATCCAGCACTTTTTTGCCATCTGCAGTGCTGTTTTCAGGGATCTCCAGTTCGGCGTCTTCAGCGATTTGCCGCAATGCGGTTCCGATCCTGCCGGCACGGGAAATATATTCTTTCAACGCATACGTCCCGTCAGAAAAAGCCGGGGATAAAGTTATCTGCATCACGCCGAGATCGCGCAACGCATCAAGCGCACTTTCCTTATCGGATTTCAACGCCAGAAGCGTCACTTTTTTCATCGGTACGATCATAAAAACATCTCTTTAAGTACTTTACTTGCATAGTGGAAATATAGCACGATTTATATAAAATTCAAATTTTCAGATAAAAAAATATCAGAAAACCATGCCGTCATCATCATTCCGCAGCCTTGATTTTTATTACAAAAAATTTATTATTGTTATTGCGGAGTCACCAACCCCGAAAGGAATGTAAAATGCTCTCCCGTCACATGTACTGCTTTCAGTGTCAGGAAACCGCCCGTCAAACCGGTTGTACCTCCGGAGGGGTGTGCGGCAAATCAGCCGCCTGTGCCAATATTATGGATAAAATGATCCGGCAATTGAAATCTATTGCGATCGCCCACGAACCCAATTTGAAACTGGGACGCTTTATCATCCAATCACTTTTTATGACGGTCACCAACACTAATTTCGATGAAAAATCCCTGCTCCGGCAACTGAAAACTGCTGAAAAATTAACTCCTCCGACTGAAACCCTTATTCCTTTGGGAGTGCTGGCAGAAGCTGACGAAAATCTCCGGTCGCTGAAAGAATTGCTCACCTGCGGCGTCAAAGGCATTGCCGCCTACGCAGAACACGCCGCCGTATTGGGCAAAGAAGATATGGTCGTATACGATTTTATTTTCAAAGCATTGCGTGCCACTGCCGCCGATCACTCGATGGAACACCTGATTTCTCTGGTCATGGAGTGCGGCGCAGTTGCCGAAAAAGCGATGGCGCTGCTTGACACTGCCAATACGACAGAATTCGGCGTTCCCCGCCGCACCCGGATCAGAGTTGACACCGGCACCCGCCCGGGAATTCTGGTTTCCGGGCATGATTTGAAAGATTTGCATGATCTTTTGACCCAAACCATTGATTTGGGGATCGACATTTACACTCACGGCGAAATGCTGCCGGCACACTTTTATCCGGAATTGCAGAAATATCCGCATCTTTACGGCAATTACGGCAATGCGTGGCATCAGCAGAGCAAAGATTTTGCCGCTTTCAACGGTCCGGTTTTAATGACCACCAACTGCATCACTCCTCCGGCATCGTCATACCGCAAACGCCTTTTTACCACCGGAGCCTGCGGCTTCCCCGGCATACCGCATATTCCCGCCGGAAAAGCCGGACATCCCAAAGACTTTTCCCCATTGATCGACATCGCCCGCACCGCTCCGCCGCCAACGCCATTGGAACAGGGCCGGATTTCCGGAGGTTTTGCCCACGGTCAACTGGCAGAATTGACCGGGCAAATTCTTGCTGCCGTCCGCACGGGGGCGATCCGCCGCTTTATCGTCATGGCTGGATGCGACGGCCGTTATGCCGCCCGGGAATATTATACCGATTTGGCGCAACGTCTGCCCGGCGACACCATCATTCTGACCGCCGGCTGTGCCAAATACCGTTATCATCAGTTGCAGTTGGGCGAAATAAACGGCATCCCCAGAATTCTGGATGCCGGACAATGCAACGATTGTTACAGCCTGCTCGTTTTTGCCCGGGAACTGAAAAAAACTCTTGATTTGGATGACATCAACAAACTGCCGGTTTCATTTGACATCGCCTGGTATGAGCAAAAAGCCGTTGCGGTGCTGCTGGCGCTGCTGGCGGCAGGATTCAAAAATATCCGTTTAGGGCCGACTTTGCCGGCATTTCTCTCCCCGGCTGTCGCAGAAATGCTCACCAATTCGTTTGGACTTCGCCCCATCGGCGAAATAAATTCCGATATCCTCGCCATGCTGAAAGGCAAATAACCTCCGCCACCACAATAAAAAACCCCGGTGCTGACATCGCAACATCGGGGTTTCAGATCGTTTTAACGGATCAGGCTCAGAGTTCTTCGCCGATCGCCCAACGGACAAAGCGTTTGACTTTGAGCGCCGGTTTCAATTTTTTCAAGCTGGTTTTGTCATCTTTGACCCAAGCCTGATTTTCCAAGCAGTTTTCGCTGTAGAAGCGGTTGATTTTACCGGCGAGGATTTTGTCCAGCATTTCAGCGGGTTTGTTCGCCAGTTTCGGATCAGCGGCGGCAGCGATCTCTTTTTCTTTCTGCACGACTTCAGCCGGAACATCTGCGCTGGAGATGTAACGGGGACTGAAAGCCGCGATGTGCAGGCACAGATCGTTCAGGAATTCCGGATCATCTTCGCCCTCGACCTCGACCAGCACGCTCACGCGGCCGTCCATGTGGTGGTAGGAGGCAAATTTGGAACCGGCGCCCTGCCATTTGACCGCACGACGCAAGGACATGTTTTCACCGATGGTGGCGATGTGGCTGGTGATGATATCTTTTTCCTGCTCATTGAGGGCAGCGGCAATATCGCCATCAGCAGCAATTTTCAGTGCGCCATCGAGCATGGCTTCGACCAAACCGGCGAATTTCGGGGTTTTGGCAGCGAAGTCAGTTTCGCAAAGCATTTCCACGATCGCAGCTTCACCATCGCCGATACGGGTCCAGACTTTACCCTGTTCAGTGGCACGGCCGGATTTTTTCTCAGCTTTGGCAACACCGGATTTGCGGAGGTTATCAATCGCCAGCTCCATGTCACCGTCAGCGGCGACCAGAGCTTTTTTGCAATCCATCATACCGGCACCGGTTTTTTCCCGGAGCTCGGAAACCATTTTTGCAGTAATAGCAGCCATTTATTTCACCTTGCTTAAATTTGATTACTTGGCTTCAGCGTCGGCAGCGGCGGCTTTTTTCGCAGTTTTGCGGGCCGGTTTGGCGGCGGCATCATCGCTTTTGGCAGCACGTTTGCGCGGAGCTTTGGCTTTTTCTTCTTTTTCCTGATCGTCAGCAGTTTCCTGCGCGATTTTTTTCGCTGCCTCGGCAGCATCACGTTCTTCGGTGACACGTTTCAGATGGATCTCTTTGGCGACTTTGATAGCTTCGCTGAAAAGATCGGTGATGATCTGAACGGATTTCACCGCATCATCGTTGGTAGCAACAGGATAATCAACCATCGTCGGGTCGCCATTGGTATCGACCAGAGCAACGATCGGAATATTCAGTTTATTGGCTTCACGAACCGCATTCAACTCGTTGCAGACGTCAACGACGATCAGCGCAGCGGGAAGTTTTTTCATCGCAGCGATACCATCGAGGTCACGATGCAGTTTTTCGACCCGGCGGCTCAACGCGGAAACTTCTTTTTTCTTCATGCCGTTGACAGCTTCGGAAGAAAGGATACCGTCGATCTCTTTCATTTTCTCGATGCTTTTGCGGATCGTCTGGTTGTTGGTCAGCGTACCGCCGAGCCAGCGTTCGGAAACGCAGAACATACCGGTTTTATCAGCGCAGTCACGGATCAGGTCACGCACCTGACGTTTGGTACCGACAAAGAGGACATCGCCGCCATCGCTGACGACTTTCTGCAGGAAGTTGCAGGCGTCGGCGATCTGACGCATGGTTTTGGTCAGGTCGATGATGCTGATACCGTTTTTGGCACCGTAGACATACTTTTTCATTTTGGGGTTCCAACGACGGGTCTGGTGCCCGAAATGACAACCCGCTTCCAACAGATCGTTGATCGTAATTTTGGCCATTTGCAAAATCCTTTCTCTTTGCGGCGCTTTACCGTGCTGTTTACTCAAATGCACTTAATCAAGCCACCTTTTGGTTTAATTGTCATCTGACGCCCGGCCAGTGGGCATCCAGAATCGTTCTTTTAATATACCACCGCAACGGTTATTTTACAAGCCGTCGGCAAATCTTTTTTTCCAGAATTCGATCTGATCGCGCACCGGTTCAAATCCGGTTCCGCCGGGCAGCCGCCGTTTGGCGATGCTTTCACGGGGATCGAACATGGTCACAAATTCACAAGTGGCTTCCGGAATGGTCTTCTGCATCTCCTCCAGCGTCACCTCATCCAGAGCGCAATTCCGGTCTTTGCAGTATTTGACAAATGCGCCGACCCGATGGTGGGCATCCCGGAAAGGCACGCCGAGTTCAACCAGTTTTTCCGCCAGGTCAGTTGCCATCAGTGCCGGGTCAGCCGCCGCCTGTGCCATTTTTTCCCGTTTGACTTTCATATCCCGGATCATCGGCGGATAGACCGTCAACATCATTTCAGCGGTATCCAGAGCATCAAACACCGCCACTTTATCCTCCTGCAAATCCCGGTTATAAGTCATGGGCAGACCTTTGCACAGTGTCAGCAGTGCCGTCAATGCGCCGTAGACCCGGGCAGTTTTGCCACGGGTAAGTTCACAGACATCCGGATTCTTTTTCTGGGGCATCAAACTGGAACCGGTGCAGAAAGCATCGCTCAATTCGATAAAGTCAAATTCCTGACTGCTCCACAAAATCAAATCTTCTGAAAGCCGGGAGAAATGCATTGCCATCGTCGCCAGCGCACTGACGAATTCGATCGCAAAATCCCGGTCCGCCACCGCATCCATACTGTTGCGGGTGATGCGGTCAAATTTCAATTCCGCACAGACCGCCTCCCGATCCAGCGGCAAAGTCGAACCGGCAAGAGCGCCGGACCCCAGCGGCATCACATTGATCCGCTTGCGGCAATCCGCCAATCTTTCAGCATCCCGGTCAAACATCTCCACATACGCCAGCAAATGGTGCGCCAACAGTACCGCCTGAGCATGCTGCAAATGGGTAAAGCCCGGCAGGACAGTATCGGCTTCCGCATCAGCTTTGGCGACCAGTTCCCGCTGAAAATCCCGGATCCCGGCGATCAAACGGTCAGCTGCATCACGCAGATACAGCCGGAAATCCAACGCCACCTGATCGTTGCGGCTGCGGCCGGAGTGGACCCGGGCGCCCTCGG
>SUVU01000021.1 GCA_015061865.1 Lentisphaerota bacterium | reverse complement strand
CGCTGATGGCGTTGTTGACGCCGAGCCATTTCGCCCATGCTTTTTCGAATTCCATACCGATTTTGCCGGTCCAGTAGTTGACTTTGCCGGATTTCAGAATGTCGGTGACTTTGTCATAGACTTTCTCGTTGAAAGTCGGCCATGCCGGCCATACACCGTTGTAGACTTTCTGTCCGCCGTCGATTGCCAATTTTTCAGCCATGATTTTTTCCTCCTTGTGTTTTGGAATTGGTTGGTTGAAAATTTTTTAATACGTAACCGGAGTGAACCGGTAAAACAACTGTTTATTTTCCGGATGACCGCCACGCAGAGAATCCAGTAAAAGTTCCACTGCCATTGCAGCGTATTTCTCAATATTCTGCTGAAACAGGATCATGCGGCCGGATGGGTATTTTTCTCCCAGTTCCGCATGGACGATCGTGGCGATATGCGGCAGGTAAGTGATATTGGGCAGCTGCCGGGAAATCATCCCAGCCAGCAGGCCGCTGACCACGGTGTCGTCGTCACTGATAATGCCGTCCGGACGCTTGTCGGCAGAAAGTGACAACAGTTTTTCCGCAATCATCTCGCCGCCATGATAAGAGTCGCCGATCAGGGCAGGGAGTTTGGAACTGCGGGACGTCAACTGTTTTTCGGAAGTGCAAAGCTGTACGATTTTTTTACATCCGGCATCATGCAGTGCCGCTTCGGCATCATCAATAAAACGCTTGACATCGATCACCACCGACAGCGGCATGGTTTCCTGATCGTCGTCACCGATAAAGCAGCAGGGGATGCCGTATTTTTTCAGGCGCCGCTGTTCGCTCTCCGCCAGCGGACACAGCGAAATCAAACCGTCGCAGCGATGTTCTGAAACCGCCTGCTCCAAGCCGGGGAAATCCGCCAGACCGGAAGTTTCCGCCGCCGGAGTATCGGTATTCTGATAAAAGGTCAGACAGCGGCAGCTTTGCTCTGCCAATAACTTCTGAATAAAACTTGCCAGCGTGGCAGCGTAGGCACTGCCTGCCAGGGGACGGACGACTACCGCAATGGTTCTGCCGGTCATTTGCCCGCCACCGTTGGGGTCGGCAACAAAAAGTCCGACTTTATCCCGGACTTCCAATACGCCAAGTTTGCAGAGAGAATCAACTGCCGCCGCAATGGTTTGACTGCCGAAACCGAATTCCGAGCGCAGCCGGGCATAAGCGGGCAGACGGTCTCCGGTAACGAGACCGTTATCGTGGATGTAAGTTATCAGCGCATTCCGGGCGCTTTCCGCACGGCGCGGCAATTCCACAGATGTTCTCATTGCTCCCCTGATGAATTACAGTTAAAAGCGTATACTATTTTTAGTATACAGCTATTAATATACCGCACTTTTTCAGGTTTTCAATAGTGATATTGGAAAAAAGTCGGTTTTTTATGCAAAAACCAGCGTTAAAGCCATTACCATCATACCGATAATCACTCCGGCAATGGATAAATGGTGTTCTCCGTATTCTTCGGCAAGCGGGAGTAATTCGTCAAAAGTGATGTAAACCATGATGCCGGCTACTGCCGCAAAAAGTACTGCCAGCAGGGCAGGGGTGAGAAACGGTGCGAAAATCAGCCATGCCGCTAAAGCACCGCATGGTTCTGCCAGGCCGGAAAGCGCAGAGTAAAGAAATGCTTTTTTGCGGCTGTTGGTGGCGTGATAGATCGGCACGGAAACGGTTATCCCCTCCGGGATGTTATGAATGGCAATTGCCACAGCGATCGACAACCCGGTACCGGGATTGGAAATGGCAGATACAAAAACCGCCATGCCTTCGGGGAAATTATGGATACCGACCGCCAGAGCAAAAAGCATTCCGCTGCGGAGAATTTTATCCCGGTGCTGCGGCGAATCCATCTCTTCCAAACGACGGACTTCATGCGGGTTTTCATGGGATGGCACCAGTTTGTCGATCAGAAATGCGATCAGAATGCCGCCGAAAAATGCCGCCAGTGCTAACAGCAGCCCCGAGCGTGCCGGATAAATGCCGGTCAGGGTGTGCTGGGCTTCCGGGAGCAGTTCCGTCATGGAAATATAAATCATCACTCCGCCGGAAAATCCTAACGCAAAAGAGAGAAATTTGCGGTTGGAGTGTTTGAAAAAGAATGCGATAAAGCTGCCTACACCGGTTGCCAGACCGGCAATCAAAGTCAGCAGTAAACTGTATAAAATTTGTGATGAGGATATGTTTTCCATAAAACACCTTTGTTTGCAATAATTGTGATACAGCATAAAAATAAACATTTTTACGATATTTTTCAAGTGTTTTTCAGGAATAAAACGATATTTTTACTTGTAAAGCCGGTTTTTGTATAATATATTACTGCAGTGTATTACAGGAGGTCTGTTGTGACAGAAAAGTGTGATGTCAGTTTTTTCGTGCCGGTATATAAGCCGAATCTGAAGTGGCTGGATGCGACGGTGCGATCCATTATAAAAGTGATCCGGCAAGCGGCAGTTTCTGCTGAATTGCTGCTTGGTGATGACGGTTCTCCGGATAATTGTTTTCCGGTGCTTGCCGGTTATGAAAAGGAATTCAGCGGTATTGTCCGGGCGTTTCATTTTCCGGAAAACCGGGGAGTGGGGGCGACCAGCTGCGCTCTGACAGAGTTATCCTGCGGCAGATATGTGGCATCGTTTGATCAGGACGATATTATGCTGCCGTTTGATCTTGACCGGGTGGTGAAATATTTGGACGATCATCCGGAAACAGGCGCATCTTATGCCCGGAAATATCTGTTCAATGATTCGGGGCTGACCGGTGATGTCCACGGGGATCTGTTTTCGCCGTTTCTGCAATTTTTTCAGCCGAAAATAAACATCAACTCCATGCTTATCCGGCGGGAAGTATTGTTTGCACATGAGAGTTTCAAACCGCTGCCGGGCAGCCGGATCAACCATGATGTATGGTTGATGTTCCGTCTGGCAGAAGACTCTGTTTTTCATTATGACCGGGAGTTTCCGCGGGCGTTGTACCGGGTGCATAACCGTCAGACTTCGACCTCTAATGGAAACGATCAGCACGATTATCTGCTGATGGGGCAGGATGTGATTTGCCGTCACAGTGAATTGTACCGGCAGATTATTCTGGACAAACACATTCCGGCAGGCGGTGATCCGACTGAAGAACGGTTGATTCAGGGATTGTGCGGTTTGGCACTGTTTATCAATCAGCGCAATCCGGCTTTGATCCGCCGGATCGCAGAACAGACCGTGGCAGCTCATCCGGAAGATCACGGCGCCCGGGAGGTCCTGCTCCAGTTGTATCAGTTTGAATGGAGCAGATTTTACCCTGAATATGAGCAGGCGATGAAAGATTTTGCCGGTAACGCCGATGCGAAGTTTATTTTTACCAATCTGGCATTGGCGACTGCGATCAAATTACAGCAGAACAGCGATGCCCTGGCAGCAAAACATCGGGAGTTGCGGCAGCTGACTCAAGCACCGCCGCCGATAGTCGTCGATAATGTGCCCAAACCTGTAAAGGCAGTTTATTCCTGGAAATTTTAACATCGTAGCAAAAGGAGACAGATTTATGAGTAAAGCGGTCGAACTGTTTACTGCCACCCCGAAACTTCACAACTGCGCTCAAGCTGTGGCAGCCGGGGCAGGGCGTGAAGATCTGGTGGAGGAATTTGCCAATTTCGGCGGCGGCAAAGCTCCGGAAGGGCTGTGCGGAGCGCTTTATGCAGCAATGCTGCTGTCTCCTGAAGCATGCCGGGAAAATGTCCGGAAAAAATTTGTGGAATTTGCCGGAGCCGACACTTGCTTCACTTTGAAAATGCGTAATCGTACTTCCTGCATCCGCTGCGTGGAAAAAGCCGCTGAACTGGTGGAGAAATTCGGGAGCAAACGTTTTAACTGAGCAAGTGTTTTTGCTGCAAACCGGGGTGGGTTTTGCCCCGGTTTGTTTTTTTATGAGATGTTGTTGAAAAAACACCTTGACGAAGCGGCATGATTAAAGTATATTAAGAGATGATTGTTTTTTTATATAAGGTATAATAATAGAAAGAGAGAAAAACAGATGTTCGATTCGTTGAGTGACAGACTCCACGGAATATTCAAGAAGCTCCGTGGAGAGAGCCGTATTTCCGAATCCAACATTGCCGAAGCGATGCATGACATCCGCTTGGCATTGCTGGAAGCGGATGTGAATGCCCGTATTGCTGATGAATTTATCTCTGCAGTAAAAGAATCCTGTATCGGACAGGAGGTTTTGAAAAGCGTTACCCCCGGACAGCAGATCGTCAGGATCGTCCACGATCAGATGGTGGAATTGCTCGGCGGAGGCACCGGAGAGATAAGTTTTGCCAACCGCCCGACCGTTATTATGATGGTCGGTCTGCACGGCAGCGGTAAAACCACCACATCAGGCAAACTGGCATTGAAGCTGAAACAGGATGGCAAACGGGTGATGCTGGTCGCTGGTGACGTTTACCGTCCCGCTGCTATTGACCAGTTGGAAACTCTGGGGCGGGAGATCGATGTCCCGGTGCATGTGGAACGTACCAGTGTCAATGTGGCGGCAATCGCCAGCGATGCGGTAACTGAAGCCCGCAAATCCGGTTACGATTGCGTGATCATCGATACCGCCGGACGTTTGCAGATCGACGATACGATGGTGCAGGAGTTGATACGGATCCGGCAGGCGGTCAATCCTGATGAAATTCTGCTGGTTGCTGATGCTGCGCTCGGTCAGGAAGCGGTTTCGGTAGCGGAGCATTTTCATAAAGCTCTGGAACTGACCGGTTTTATTCTTACCAAACTGGATGGTGATGCCCGGGGCGGTGCGGCGCTGTCGATCCGCAAAGTCACCGGAGTTCCGGTCAAATTTGCCGGTTTCGGCGAAAAAATGGATGCTTTGGAAGTTTTCCATCCCGACCGCATGGCAGGACGCATCCTCGGTATGGGCGACGTGGTTTCGCTGGTGGAAAAAGCCGCTGCAGAAATCGACGAAGCTGAAGCCAAAAAACTTCAGGAAAAACTGCGAAAAAACAAATTTGATTATAACGACTTTTTGCTGCAGCTCAAACAGATTTCCAAACTCGGCGGCATGGAAGGAATTTTGAAATTCCTCCCCGGTGCCAAACAGTTGAGCAATGCATTGTCCAGCGTGGATACCAGGCAATTCAACCGCATGGAAGCTATGGTCATGTCCATGACCGCCGAAGAGCGTGCCAATCCGGATTTGATCGATTTTTCCCGGCGCAAACGTATCGCCCGCGGCTGCGGTCTGCCGACGGAGTCGGTCAGCGCATTTGTCAAACAATTTGAAATGATGCGCAAAATGATGCGTCCGGGCGGAGTATTGGGCCGTATGGCTGCCGGAGGTGCCATGCCGGAATTTACTCCCGGCGGCGGTTTGGTCAATGCTCCGGCAGCGTTGAGCCGCAAAGCCCAGGAGCATAAGAAAAAAATTGCCAAGCTCGCCAAAAAAGAGCGTGCCAAACAGCGCAAGCGCAAACGTTGAAAAACATCTGAACAGATAAAGGATTGCAATATGTTGGGATTTTTGATAGTTATTATTTCCGGAGTGGCGGCAGCTGTTTTTGCCACTAAAGGTTTGCACTCGTCCGGCTGGGGAATATTTTTTGGTGTTTTGGGCGCACTGGTCGCATGGGCGGTGCTGGGATTGGTTCTGCGTCGCAAAATTGCCGCACAGCAGCAAAAAGTGCAGGATATTATGCAGATGGCGCAAATCAAAATCAACCGTCAAATGGAAATGTTTCAGCGCCGTCCGCCGTCAAGCGAAAAAGCTGCCCGGCAGATCATGGAGAAAATCCAGAATGATGCCGTGCGCAATGCGTTGGCTGAACTGGATAACTTCAAACGTTTTTATAAATGGAACCTCATGCTGTCCAAGCAGGTAAATACCATGAAAGTTCAGTTGTACTTCCAGTTGCGTGAGTACAATAAAGTTGATGAATTGCTGCCGTCGGCATTTCTGTTCGATGTCCAGACAGTGGCGATCAAACTCGTGCGTCTGTATAAAACCGAAAATGCCGGATTGGATAAATTTTTCCGTTCCAAAGTCCGCCGCTTTAAAGGCGACAGCCGGGCATTTTTTGCTTCGGTGTACGCTTGGATGAAACTCAAACAAGGCAAAGATCAGGACGCTCTCAATGCGCTGCTTGATTCCAAAACGACTACTGATCATCAGGTCATGATGGATAACATCGAGCGTTTGAGCAACGGCAAAAGCAAACATTACAGCAACTCCGGATTTGGCGACATGTGGTATGCGTTGGGCTTGGAAGAGCCGAAAGTCAAACCGCAGCGCCAGATGCGCGGTTACTGAGTCGAGTTGTATTCTGATATATGGAAACTGAATTTGATCGCAAAGTTTCTGCGCTGCTGACTAAAGAACCGCGTTACCGTTCAGAAGCATATTATTTTGTTGCCGAAGCGGTGAATTTTACCGTGGACAAACATCTGCGTCAGGGCCACGTTTCTGCTGCGGAGCTGCTTGACGGCATCCGGGAATTTGCCGTGCAGAAGTTCGGGGTCGTAGCTTGCAATGTCTTGGAATCCTGGGGATTGCACCATGAAATTGATGCGGGCAATGTCGTTTATCTTTTGATCGGAGCGGGGATGTTGAGAGCCTCTGACGATGATTCTCCGGAGGATTTCAATACCGGCAATGAGTTGTTTATCCGTCCAAAACAACTTAAAACAGTCAGGGCGGCAACGGATAATTTGCCTTTTATCGACTGTTGACAGGTGCCATAATGAGTTTACTGCAAAATACTCAATCACTGTTCCTGCCCAACGGGATCAGAATATATTGTCTGCCCCGGCAAACCGCTGCGGTGGAAATACAGGTACATATCGCAACCGGCAGCATCAATGAAGGACGCTTTCTCGGCTGCGGATTATCTCATTTTCTGGAACACATGATGTTTCAGGGCAGTCAGGGATTTCCGGGAAATTCGATCGCAGACACGGTCAGCGAATTAGGCGGAGATGTCAATGCTTATACCAGCTGCAACCGCACCTGCTACCGGATGCAAATGCCGGTCAAACACTTCCGGCAGGCGTTGAATATGCTCAATGCCATGGTGCGCCATCCGCTGTTGCCCGCCCGCCGTTTTGAGGCGGAACGGGACGTTATCCTGCGGGAGTGCGACCGTGGTGCTGATGATCCGGATTGCCGCTTGTATGAACACTTTATGAAACAGATGTTTCTGACTCATCCGCTGCGTCATCCGGTGATCGGTTACCGGAATATGATCAGCACGGTGAGCAGGGATATGGCGATGGAGTATCACCGGGAGCGTTATACGCCGGAACGTTGCATTATTACCGCCGTTGGCGGCGTGGAGCCGGAGGAGTTTTTTGCCGTTGCCGCCGATTATTTCGGCAGTTGGGAAACATCGTTTCTGGCAGAGCCGCCGTTGCCGGTAGAACCGTTCCCGGCGGCAGCACGGCAGACGGAATTCAAGTTCGCTGACCCGCTGAACCGGATCATGTGCGGGGTGAGGGCGCCGGAATTCGGTTCGCCTGAGTTGCCGGCGTTGGAATTATTATTCAGCATACTGGGTACCGGGGACGGTTCGATTCTCAATCGTAAATTGATTTTGGAATCTCAATTGGGAGTTTCGATCCGCAGTGGTTGTTACTCCTGGGGCGAAAATTCGTTTGCGGTGATTTCCGGCAAAGCTGAACCGGCACAAATGCCCGGATTTTGCGATGCGTTGAAACTGGAACTGGAAGCTGCTGCGGAAGGAAAATTCTCTGCGGATGAAATCGCCCGGGAAAAAGAGCAGCAATATGCTGACCGGTTGCGGGAATTGCGTGATAATATCAATCTGGCGGGCGAAATCGCCGGTGGAGTGCTTTATGCCGGAACGCCGGATGCCGGAGATATTTATCTGGACAATTTATCAAAAGTTGATTTGCCTGAACTTCAACGGGTCGCTGCCAAATTTATGGCTCACAACTCCTGGGTGAGCGTGGCGCAAAATAATGAAAATAAAACAATTGTTTCCGGTATAAAAAAAGCCTCGAAAAAACTTGAGGTCATCGACGGGGCAGGGGGCGTCAGGTTATTGTGCGCACCTGACTATGAATTACCGTTGTGCAATTTATTTATGATTATTCCCGGAGGCGCATTGCATGAAACTCCGGATATGAGAGGCATATCAAAATTGCTTGCAGTCGCCCTTACCTCTGGCAGTGACGGATTAACTGAAGCACAAATACTGTCACAGCTTGATGATGCCGGAGTGGATCTGGAAATTTCCGGCGGTTTGAATTCGCTGACGCTGGAGTTTTCTGCGCCCCGCCGCCGCATGGATCAGGCAGTGAATCTGCTGGCGCAGATATTGCATGCTCCGTGTTTCCCTGCTGAAGCGTGGCATCGGGAGCAGATGCGGTATGTAAGTATATTAAAGGAGCGCAGCAACCGTCCGGAAAAATTAGCATTTGACACTGCCGGCAAAATGTTATACGGCACTCATCCGTATGCAGCATCCGGCTATGGAAGTGTGGAAAATATTTGTAATATTTCGCCGGAACAGGGCAGGGAGTTTTTCAAAAGTTGCTGCTTCGCCGGTCAAACCGTGATCGGTTTCGGCGGAGATTGCACCAGCGAAAATGCTGCACACTGGGGAAAAATCCTCACCGATGCCATTACCTGGAGTAACAGCGCTCCGCCTCGGGCACTGCCGCATGAATTTGCCGCTGGCATCAAACGGTGTACACAACGTTTGAACCGGGAGCAGACCGTGGTCGTCCGGATGGTGCCGGGAGTATCCTGCTCTGCCGGGGATTGGATGGAAGTTAGTGATATTCTCGCTCAAGCGGAAAACGGTTTGAGTGCCAACTTATTCAAACTTGTCCGGGAAAAAAATGCGCTAAGTTACTCCGTCGGCATGACCTATTCCATGGGATTTCATCCCGGATATTTCGCATTTTACGCGATGACTGCGCCCGGGGCAGGAGATAAAGTTATGGAGTTGTTGAATTCTGAAATATCCCGGTTGGGCAATAAAGGTTTGACCGCCGCAGAAATCGCTGCCGCTAAAGCCGCCGCTGTATTTGAAGCTGAACGGTTATTTGACACTCCGGAATCTTGGCTGCGTACTGCTGCAATGGATGCGTATTATGGATTTGACCCGATGCAGCTGACCTCGCGTTGCCGGAGGATAAATGAGATTTCCCAACAGCGCTGCAATGACTTGCTGCGGGAGCGTTTTGCCGATCCTGCCGGAGTCGAAGTCATTATCGACGGGGCAGGGGATAAATAATCGGAAATTGCGGTTAAACCAGTTGACTTTTGGTAAAAAACAGATTAATTTAATACAGCAGCTCATTTAACATTACAGCAGAAAGGATAAAGGAAATGTTTCTTACCGGTTTTGCCGACGAGGCAGGGGCAGCATTGGATATTCAAATCCGAGCCACTAAAGAATTGGGGTGGAAATTTATTGAAACCAGAAAAATCGGTGACAAAAATCTGGCGACGTTAACCGATGCGGAGTTCGATGAATTCTATGCCAAACTGGATGAAGCCGGAATCCAAATCAACTGTTACGGCAGTGCTGTGGCTAACTGGGCGAGGGATGCCCGCAAAGAAGAAGATTTCCAGAAATCCATTGATGAAGTCAAAGCCGCATTGCCCAGGATGCAGAAACTCGGCACCAAGCTGCTGCGCGGCATGAGTTTTGCGATGATCAACGGCCCGGAGGCAGACGATCCGGAATTGGAAAAAGTTATTTTCCGCAAAGTCCGTTATCTGGTGGAGCTTTGTGCTGACAGCGGAGTGGTGTATGGACATGAAAACTGCATGAATTACGGTGGATATTCCTACTTGCACACGCTGAAACTGCTGGAAAACGTCAACCATGACAACATGAAACTGATTTATGATACCGGCAATCCGGTGTTCAATTACCGCCGCATCGGTACGGCTCCTTATCCGCTGCAGTCTTCGTGGGAATTCTACAAAAACGTCCGTGAACATATTATTTACGTCCATATTAAAGACGGGTTGGCTCTGCCGCGTGAAGATGGTGTCAGACCGGAGCCTAAGTATACTTATGCCGGTGATGGGGCAGGTGATGTACGTGCGATCGTGAAAGATCTGCTGGCTACCGGCTATGACGGCGGCTTCTCGATGGAACCGCATCTCGGTGCTGTTTTCCATGAAGGCAATGCTAAAGATTGTGAAGCGGAGGTCCGCTATAACAACTATGTTTCTTACGGCAGAAAGTTTGAAAAACTGTTGGTCGATTGCGGTTGGAAATTGCAATAAGCCATTTGTTGATAAACTTGCAGACGCTGTTCCGGGATTTTTCCGGAGCAGCGTTTTTTTATTTCCGGTATGATCTGAATAATTTTATCCTCGTCAAACTCACGGTGTGAAGCATCGCCGGAATATATTTCACCGTCCACCATTCTTGTTTTTATTTCACTTTTAGACGCATATCTGAAAAACAACTGTTTTTGCCTATATTTATAACGTCGCATAATGTGCGTTATGTTAAGTTAAATATCGGATCATCGAGATGTTGACATCTTGTAACATGTTGTATATTATAGTGTTACAAAAGTGGCAAACCAAAATGTAAATAACTTGGTAACAACTTTACGGTTCATTATCTGCGGTGATAAAAATATTTGATTTTTTTTACAGATCAGGGTTTGATTTTTTGACAAGCGGTTTTATATTTTCTCATTGACAGATATCTTGATTCTCTATAACCAATTATAATATAAACAAAGGAAAGGGTGGGGTTATGAAAGCGTTTTTCGTATTCTCCGGACAAGGCGCTCAGTTCGCCGGTATGGGTCGTGATCTGGCAGAAAATTCTGCTGCGGCAGCTGCAGTGTTTCAACAGGCTGACGAAGCATTGGGGTATAAACTCAGTGAAGTTATTTTTGACGGTCCGGATGAAAAACTGACCCAGACGATCTATTGCCAGCCTGCCATCTATACAATGAGTTGTGCCGCCCTCGCCGCTTTTAAAGAAAAATTTGATGTAGCCCCGATCGCCTGTGCCGGATTGAGCCTGGGTGAATATGGCGCACTGGCTGCTGCCGGAGCGTTTGATTTTGTTTCCGGTTTGCGTTTGCTTGCCAAACGTGCTGAATTGATGGATGCCGCCTGCAATGCCACCGACGGCGGAATGGCAAGTGTGCTTAATGGTGATGTGAATATTATTCGTGAAGTTTGCGCCAAAAATGATATTGACGTGGCTAACTACAACAGTCCCGGGCAGATCGTGATTTCCGGTAAAAAAGACAAACTTGCTGCAGCCGTGGATGATTTGAAAGCCGCCGGTTTGCGCAAAGTCATTGTTTTGAATGTAGCCGGAGCATTTCACTCCCGGCTGATGGCAACTGCCGGCGAAGCGCTGAAACCGGTCATCGCTGATACGACTATCGCCCTGCCCCGGGTGCCGGTTTACCATAACTGCTCTGCGGCTCCGGCAAAAGATATAGATGAATTGAAAGCCAATCTTGCCACTCAAGTTGCCGGTTCGGTGCGCTGGGAAGAGTGTGTGCGGGCAATGGCTGCGCTCGGCGGCGACACTATGATCGAATTCGGTCCCGGCAATGTGCTTACGAAACTTTGCTCCAGAACCCTGCCGGAAATCAAAACGTACAATATCAATTCCTTTGAATCTATAACCAAATTTGAAAACTGATGGAGGTGGAGAGTATGTCAAAAACTGTAAAAATTTCCTTGATCGTTCTGCTGGGCTTGATCGTTATTGCCGCTGGTATTATCGCTTCGTCGGCGTTATTGAGCCGTCCGACTGTGAATGTTAAAAAGGGGTTCGTCCGGGAATCAGCGATCACCGTAAAAGGGGTGGCGGAAAAAGATGTCGTTTCTGATATCGGCGCATTTACCTGTAAAATCTCCTGCAAATCCAAGGATATTAAATCCGGTTATGCCGAAATCAACCGTTTGCACGGTATTTTGCTGAAAAAATTTGCGGAACTCAATATCAAACCGGACTGGGTTGAAAACGATGTTGTGCATTATTCCCGTATCTACAAAACAATTACTGTAAAAGAGAACAATAAAACTGTTTCTAAAGATGAATTCAGTCATTATGAATTCACCCGTTCCTGCCGGGTCCGCACTAAGGAAGTGAAAATTCTGGAAACGGCATCAGTCAAACTTTATGAGTTGACCAAAGATGGAATCGATATTTTTGTCTCCACAGTGGAATATTTTATCAGCAATCCGGAGCAGTACAAGCTGGAGCTGGTCGATGCCGCCACGCAGTCGGCGTACAAACGCGCCAATGTGGTCGCCCAAACTTGCGGCTCCAGACTCGGTAAATTGCTGACTGCCCGTCAGGGAGTCATCCAAATTACCAGACCGGCGTCTAACGACACCAGTGATTATGGTACTTATGATACCAGCTCGATCAACAAGGTCATGCGTTTGGTGGTCACGCTGGATTTTGCGTTGGAGCAATAAATGGGGCGTTTTCAGACCATATTTTTTGATTTTGACGGCACGCTTGGCGATACCGAACCGGATATTCGCCAGGCGTGGCGCAATACTTTAGCCAAACACAGTTTGGATGACGACCTGTTCAAACATGTGTTCCGGGTGGGGCCGTCTTTGCATGAAACATCAAAACTGTTGTTTCCGGATGCCGCCGGAGAGTTTCGGCATGTGATCGAGGAAACATACAAAAGTTTCTATGATGATGCCGAGACGTATGATGCCATCCCCTACCCCGGAATTACAGATGCGGTAAAACGTTTGGCTGCTGACGGCGTGAAAATGTTTGTTGTTACCAATAAACGGTTGAAGCCGTTACGCAAATTGGTCGCTAAATTCGGCTTGAATGAATATTGCACCGGTTTGTTTACTCCGGATATTTTTGACCCGGAGCATCCGTTTTCCAAACCGGAACTCGTCAAACTGGCGCTGCGTGTTGCCAATCCCCCCTGCCCTGCGGATGTATTGATCGTCGGTGATACTGAAATCGATATTTTATCCGGTAAAGCCAGCGGTTTGTCAACTTGCGGGGTAACATGGGGCTACGGCAGCAGAGAAGTTATTTCCGGAGCCGATCCGGATTTTATTATTGATAACGCTGCCAGTATTCCGGAACTTTAACTGCGGTTGACGAAAAATGCCAGCGAATTGACTATGGCGTGTGCCAACATGGCACACGCCAAATTTTTTCGGAACAGAAAAATAAATTGGAAGCCACAGCCCAGAATAAACAACCCCGGCAATCCAGGTACAAAAAAGTGCACCAATGCAAAAATCAGTGCCGTGCCTGCGAATGCCGCAAGTGCGGAGTATTTCTGAATAATTCCGTAAATCAAACGCCGGAACAGTACTTCCTCCACGATGGGAGTTATAATACATACTGAAATATACAGTATGATCAGATCAAATCGACTGCCGGCGGCGATGATTTCTGCGACAGGCTGTTTGGCATTGAACTTGAATCCGAAATGTTCCAATTGCAAGCGCCAAAATTTTGATACTAAACCGGACATAACAATAATTCCTGCAGCAATGATGACGACGATCAGGACATCGCAGGGGGTAACAAGTTTTATGCCGAGTTTTTTGCAGTCCGCAATACACGCCGGAAGCGCCAGAAGCGTGGAGGTGAACAGCACCCAGGCTACCGGCAGTCCCAGTCTGCTCAATATGGCAGGAGCGATCATCGTCGCAAATAAAATCCACCAGATCCGGTAATGGATAAATTTTATACCGGATTGATACGGGGCTTCCTCAAAAAGAGACAATTATTTCACGCTCCGTTTCAGAGAGATGGCGGATGAATATTTTGACCGCAGTGTCCGGGATCAGCTCCCCTGCCCGGGCGGGCCACTCGACCAGTGAAAAAGCATTGCTGTCGTCAAAAAATTCATCCACACCAAATGCCAGCGCCGCTGCGGCAGAATCGATCCGGTAAAGATCCATGTGATAAAGCCTGCCGGATTGCGGCAGCGGGTATTCCTGGACGATCGTATAAGTCGGACTGGAAACCGGATCAGTGATGCCAAGCCCCCGGGCGAAGCCGCGGGCAAAGACGGTTTTTCCCGCACCGAGATCACCCTCTAAAGTGACGACCGTACCGGGCGTGAGTGTTTGAGCCAGTTTGGCAGCAAAATTTTCAGTATCCTGTTCGCAGCAGGAAATGATTTTTTGAGAAATATTGTCCATATTCGGGATCCTTATGTGTCGGCTAATGAATATAACGCTAAAAATGCAGATTTCAAGTAAAAAAACTTGAAAAAAATTTTTTTTGCAGTATTTTATATAAACGTAATTTTATTATAATAAAGCATTAACAGAGAGACACCTACTGCCATGTGTGCCATTTCCGGAATCGTCAACACCCACGGGGCAAATTATCGTGGAATCGTTGACTCCATGCTTGCTGTACAAAAGCATCGCGGGCCTGATGACAGCGGTGTATTTGAGTGTCCCGATGCCGTGTTCGGTCATAATCGGCTTTCGGTAATTGATATTGCCGGCGGACATCAGCCGATGCTCAGCAATAATCGCAGACTGGTAGTCGTTTTAAATGGTGAAATCTACAATTTTGCCGATTTGAGGACAAAAATGATCGCCGCCGGACATCAGTTTGCCACCGAATCAGATACGGAAACCCTGATCCATCTCTATGAAAGCTATGGCAGTGAATGTGTCAATTTTCTGGATGGCATGTTTGCGTTTGCCATTTACGATACTGCCAAACGTAAACTGCTGTTGGGGCGTGACCGGCTGGGACAAAAGCCGCTGTATTATTTTATGGATGGCGATTCTTTGGTTTTTGCCAGTGAGCTTCGCGGTCTGCAGCAGCATCCGCAGTGCCCGCAAACGCTGGATAAAAATGCGCTTAACAATTTCATGTCGCTGCAATATATTCCGCAGCCTGACACCTCATTCAACAATATCCGCAAGTTGCCGCCGGGATATATTCTGGAACAGCATTTGAATAACAATCAAATCTCCATCCGTTGTTATTGGCAGGCTGATTTTTCCATAAAAAACAGCACCTTGACGATGGATTCTGCGACCGCAGAATTGCGCCGTCTGGTCGAAAAAGCTGTTGAGAAACGTTTGGTTTCTGAAGTTCCGATCGGCACATTTCTTTCCGGCGGCGTGGATTCATGTATCGTGACCGGCATTACTGCCAAACTGATGTATCCGGCACCGTGTGATGCTTTTACGGCGGCTTTTTCGGTCAGCGAATATGATGAACGCGATGCGGCGAAACGTTCGGCAGAGATCATTAATAAAGTTACCGGCGGTAATTTGCGCCATCACGAGCGTGAGATCCGCCCGGATGATTTTGAATTGGTGGAGAATTTATTTGCCCATTTCGGCGAACCGTTCGCCGATGCTTCGGCATTGCCGCTTTATTTGTTGAGCAAGTTTGCCAGAGAAAAAATCACCGTGGCGCTGTGCGGCGACGGGGCGGATGAGATTTTTGCCGGTTATGAACGGTATTTGGCAATGCGTTATGCGGAAAAAGTCTATTTTATGCCAAAAGCTGCCCGGAAACTGATTTTTAACTCCATTGCATCGCTTTTTCCCAATCATGGCGAACGCAGTAAAAGCGGCAGAGTGCGCCGGCTGCTGAAACTTTTTGCCGATCCGGAGGAAGTCGGGTATTTTAATTTGCTTGACCGCTGCCCTGCTGCGATCAAAAAAGAGTTGTATGGACCGGCATTGAGAGAGGTCGTTGATCGTGACTCGTCAGAGTGCTTTACCTCGATGAATTGGGAGTTGATCGCCCGGGACCGGGTGGAAAAATTAGGCGAATTGGACTTGCGCACCTATTTGCCGGGAGATATTCTTACCAAAGCTGATATTGCTTCCATGGCAAACGCTCTGGAGCTGCGCAGTCCGTTTCTGGATCGTGATGTGGTGGAATTTGCCTCCAGATTGCCGATGAAATATAAATTATCCGCAAAGCGGCGGAAATATATTTTGTGTGCGGCGTTCCCGGAATTTATTACCCCGGAATTGCTCAAACGCCCCAAGCGCGGTTTCGGTGTCCCGGTGTCGGCATGGCTGCGCGGCAGTTGGAAAGAGCAAGCGTATCGCAAGTTGTTTGAATCCCGTCTGACCGGTGATGGCTTTATTAAAGCAAATGCGTTGCAGAAATATTGGAATTTGCATCAAAAAGGTTATGATTTCGGCTATCTGCTCTGGGATTTGCTGATATTGGCAATGTTTCTGGAGCGCAATCCGCAAAGCCGCTGAACAGCGAAACGCCGCAAACGTTAATAACGTCTGCGGCGTTTGGATTATCAGCGCTGTTATCAGTAAAGCGTGCTGAACCAGTCTGAAGCATCAGGATTGAAGTGGGCAAAGTTTTTCTTGGCAAACTTCACGATTCCCCGGGCGGTGTAGGAGTCCATACCGATACGGATTCTGACCCACTCGGCATTGCCGTAGCCGCTGTATTCCGGAACGAAATATCCCACATGACGGCTGTCTACCATAAACGCCAGCTGTTCGCCGCGGTAACCGCTGCTCAACATTTGCCACTGGGTTTTTCCCATGCGGTCGATGCGGAATTCCAGATCGCACAGGTCGGGATTGCCCGGCCGGGGAACGACCCGGGCCGCACGGATACGGCGGCTGCTGAACAGCGGATTGGCGTTGATCCACACTTTTTTACCGGTGTTATCGGTGATTTCTTTTTCCAGATTCATGGCACGGGGATAGCGGACAGTTTCAAAAACGCCAATTACAAAACGCGGTTCGTAATCTTCGCTGGTGGGATCGTCAGTGGAGTAAGACTCCTGCATGGCTTCTTCCAGAATTTCACAGCCGCAAAACATGAACATCGCACCGAAAAGAATGATCGAGGTCAACAAAAAACTCTTTTTCATCTGTTTTTCTCCAAAAATCACAGTTTTTATATATAAATTTCTTGCCAAGTATTTGTTATTCATGTATATTAACTCCAAAATAGAAAAATTTCCACTCAAAAGAGATAAAAAATGACAAAATATCTTGTAATTGGCGATCCGATCTGCCACAGCCGGTCACCCGGAATGCAAAATGCCGCATTTGAAGCGCACGGGCTCGGACGTCCTTACGGTATCCGCCATGTCACCCCAGCGGAGCTGCCGGATTTTTTTGAATACGCCAGAAAAAATCTTTCCGGTGTTAATTTGACCGTGCCGCATAAACTTCAAGCTGCCGTATTGTCAGATGAGTTGACGTCACGGGCGGCAGAGTGCGGCAGTGTCAATACGCTGATTATTTCCGACGGGCATATTCTGGGAGATTCCACAGACGGTGTGGGCTTGGAACGGGCGCTGGAATATTGTTTCAGCGAGTCGCTTGCCGGGAAGCGGATCCTGTTTTGCGGAGCCGGCGGTGCGGCAAGAGCAACTGCGGTACACTTTACCCATTGCGGCGTACAGGAGATAAGTTTTATCAACCGCACAGTTGCCAAAGCCGGGGAGTTGGTCGATTTGTGTCATCGGGTCGATCCGGAAATCACTGCGGTGTGCTGTTCTCCGCAGGATACGGATAGCGTCAAAGAGTTGTTGTCACGGGCGGATTATCTTATTCAGGCAACTTCGCTGGGGTTGAAATCCGACGATCCGCCGCCGTTCCCGCTGGAATGGTTGACTTCGGGAATGAAATTGAAAATATTTGATACGATCTACCACCCTACCCCGTTGCAGAAACATGCAGCGTCGCTGGGCATAAAGTGTTGCGGCGGCAAAGAGATGCTGATTCAGCAGGGCGCAGAAAGTTTCCGCTTGTGGACCGGGTTGGATGCACCTCTGGATGAGATGAGAAAAGGTTTTGACACAGGAGTGCCGGGGCAATGAATTTTGAAATGTGCTATCATCCGGCAGCCACAGACTGGTTCTCCCGCATGGGGATGTATTACCCGGCGGTAGGCGTGGTGGTGTTGATCTGGGTCTTTGCCATGGGGGCATGTCTGGGCAGTTTCCTTAATGTTTGCATCTGGCGCATCCCCCGGGGCGAATCGCTCTCCAAAGCGGCAAGCCACTGTACCGTTTGCGGTACTCCGATACACTGGTATGATAATTTGCCGGTATTAAGTTTTCTGATCCTGCGCGGCAGATGCCGCAGCTGCCGCACGCCCTACTCCGCATCATATTTCATTGTGGAATTGCTCTGCGGGGTATTATTTACGCTGATGGTGGTAAAAACCGGGCTGCTGCAGCAAACTCCTGAAATTATTCCGGCACATGCGGCAATGATATTTTTTGCCGTCGGGTGCGCTATTATCGACTGGAAACATCAGATCGTGCCGGATAAATTGACATTTTCCATGATCGCATGCGGCATTTTGTCGGCGTTACTGCTGCCCGGAGCATGGGGGATGGAGTCCAGAGTGGATTCGTTATTCTTTGTCGCGGCCTCCGGAGCTGTACCGGCGGCATTTGTGGCGTTATTGGCGTTGGCATCCAAAGTGTGCAAATGCGGCAGGATCATGGGCTGGGGCGATGTAAAATTCATCCTCGGCGCCGGGATGCTGATCGGTTTTCCGGGAATAATGTTTTCGCTGTGTGCCGGTTCAATGATCGGTTTTATCACCGGAACAGTGATGAAGCGCAAACATATTGCTTTTTGTCCGTTTCTGGCAATCAGCTGCGTGATTTGGGTGTTCGCCGGAAATTATTTTTTGGAATGGTATAAACAATTGTGTTTGTGGATGATAAAATAAGGAATCAAATTATGGCTGAAATCAAAAAAGAGCGTCCGTCATGGGATCAGTATTTTATGGATATTGCCCATGTGGCGGCGACCCGGAGCAACTGCAGCCGCCGTCAGGTGGCAGCAGTTGTGGTGCGGGACAAACAAATTATTTCCACCGGATACAACGGCACGCCGCGCGGAATAAAAAACTGTTCCGACGGCGGTTGCCCCCGGTGCAACTCCAATGTGCCGTCCGGTGAAAATCTGCACCAGTGTCTGTGCAGCCATGCCGAAGAAAACTCCATCGTTCAGGCGGCTTATCACGGCATCATGCTGAAAGGTTCCACCCTCTATACCACTTACAGCCCGTGTCTGCTCTGCGCTAAAATGATTATTAACGCCGGTATCGTGGAGGTGGTTTACCACAAACATTATTCCATTGATGATGTATCTCTGGCGCTGTTGCAGGAAGCGGGAGTCAAAGTCCGCCCGATGGAGGAAGAATAATGAACTGCCCGGATCCTCAGGATTGTATCCTTTCGCTTGCTGAAGCGGTAAAATGGCGCAATGAATTGCGTAAAAACGGCAAAAAACTGGTTGTTACCAACGGCTGTTTCGATCTGGTTCACCGGGGACATGCCTCTTATCTGCGCCATGCGGCTTCATTCGGCGATGAATTGCTGGTGCTGGTAAATTCAGATGCTTCGGTGCAGCAGTTAAAGGGGCCGAGCCGCCCGCTGGTTTCGGAGCAGGATCGCGGCTATTTATTGTGCGCCCTGAAACCGGTCAGCCGGGTGGTGATTTTTAATGACAGCCGTTGCGCTGCTGAATTGGCGGCATTGGCGCCGGATATTTATGTCAAAGCCGGAGATTATACATTGGAAAAACTTGATGCTTCGGAAAGAGAAGCACTGCTTGCCAATAATACTGAAATTATTTTTGCACCGTTTGTCGGGGGATTTTCCACCACCAACATCGTGGAGAAAATTTTACAAACCGGCAAGTGAGATCAATTAGGATAATACATTCGGAAAAAGTCATAAAACGCCCGTCGCAAAGGTTGCACGGGCGGATTTTTTATCTCAATACTCCACCAGTCTGCAGCGGTGTGAACATTTAATACTTGCGGGATCGTCCAGCAAAAAGCAGTGCTTTTTTCAGAAAACAAAGTTCTGCCCATAAAAGATTCCGGAATATTGCATTTGATAAGTTGAAGCAGTGTCGGCGGTAAATCGATCGACGAAGCGTATTTATTCAAGTTGATTTTGTTGAACACCTCTTTTCTCGGCGTGACAAATATTAACGGAATACGATCAGGATCATAAGACTCCCGTTTCAGATAGTTTTCGCCATGAGTTGCAGAATGATCTGCGGTAATGATGATCAAAGTGTTTTCATTATAAAGAGCTTTATTGGATCTGATTTTATTCAGAAACTGCCCCAGACTTTTGTCAGTGGAGTACAGTGACTGCAGGAAATCTCCTGAAAACTGCTGTTTTTCCTGCGGCGTCAACATTGGAGCATTGTATGGCGGGTGAGTGTCGATCGTGCTGATCACGGCAATAAAACGTTCCGCCCGTTCCTGCTGCAGTACTTGCATCACACCATCGTAAAGCTCGTGATCTGCCAAGCCCCAGACACTGGACGGACTTTGCTCTTTGGCGTAATATTTTTGCCATTCTTCCAAAAAGAAAATTTTTTCCGGCTTGAATATACTGCGGTAAGTTTCCCGGTTGTTACCAAAAGAACCGGAAACGGCGGAAAAATAGTATGTTTTGAAACCATTTTTCTGGGCAACTGTAAAAACCGATTCATTCAAGCGGTAATTTTTTTCCCAACGGTAATCCGGGCGCGATAACAGCAATGCACTCAGTCCCCAACTGGTCGGTTGGGCGGCGGCAAAGTAGTTTGTCATCGCCGGATATTCCGCGGTGAGTTTGTCCAATACGGGGGTGACCCCAGCGGGAATTTCCGGATTGACGGCATGGATATATTTGTAGTCCAGAGATTCAACGGCGATAATAATGATTTTATCAAATGGTTTGTCAACAGGAGTGGCAGACAATTCTCCGGCAGGCGGCAACATGCCGAATTGCATTAAGAGCTGCTGACTTTCCGGTGAAAATGTGTGTGTTTTATGCTTGTCCGGAAAAAAGTAATTCAGAGAATCATTCGCCATATCCACCACCCCGAAAGGCAGCGGCTGTACCAGATGTCCGGTGTAAAAATGGGGATTGATGATTCTGGAAGATACTGCGTAAAAAACATTTGATAGCGCCGAAAGCGCCAGCAACACCGCAAACGAGATATGCCATGCAGAAGCCAACTGCTTTCGTTTTCTGCCGCTGCTGCGCCAGATCACAACGCATAAATAGGCGATACCGCAACTTATTGCTGCCAGCAGCGGAACCAGCCAAAAAATGAAATTACTTCCCAGAACAGCTTGGGTCCCGGCAGCATCTGCATGCTCCAACAATAATTGGATCGAGAAAAAATCCAGCGGCATAAATGTTTTCTGGTACAAAACAATTGATGTGGTGCGCAGAAAAATATTAAGAAAAGAGAGAACGATCGCAACTATTGCACAAAAACGGTTGCGGAACCACAGCGCAAATGAAAATATGATCAGGGGGATGAATGCATCGCCAAAAAATGTCCAGGGAATATAAAATATTGAGTCTGCCCGTGAGCCGCCAGAAAACAACAGTCCCAGAATCCCGGATGCCGCAGTCAGTATACACATCAGCAATGCCGACATATTGCGAAAGAAAAAATATCGTTTCCTCATTCAAAGCCGCCCACAACGCAATGACTTAAAATCCATCAAACCACGAAGCTGTTGATAAACCGCAATATTATTTTTGTCAAAAAACAACTTCACACATTTCATTCACATAAGAACGGGATTTAATATAACACCGCAAATAGAAAATACAAGGCGGCTTGCCGTCGTGCAAGTAAAGCGCAGTAAAAACAGAAACATGATTATAAGCTGTATACCCAGTCGCCATTTACGGTAACGCATTCGCCTTCCGGATACCAGAAATTTTCACTTTTTACGATAATTTTATCGGCAGTATGCCCAATTTCAATCGCGCCGAGCAGATGATCCTGATAGACGATCTGAAACTTATCATCAAAGATAAGCAGCGTGGATGAGTGACTGGTTGCCTGCTGCTCTACATATACCACCAGATAATCTTTATCTCCGAGCCGCTGTTGAAAGGCGGCGATCCCCATAATATATCGGGGCGGAGAAAATTTTGCAACAGTAATCCGCCTGTCAAAAGCGGAAATTATTCTCAAGCTGTCTATCCCCATGGAATCATATACATAATACTCTTTTCCCAGAAAATTAACAGTAATAAAATAACCGCAACTTCGGTTGAGAACTTTATCTCCCCGTTCCTCTCTGCGCCACCACTCATCGTCACTTTCTTTTTCAAAAGAGTAAACAAGAGTGTAATCTTTAACTGCTGATTTTATCAACGGAGTTTTTTTGATGCCGATAGTATTGACAGCCGTCTGCATAGGATAGTATCTGCCGCCGCCTCCACCGCAACCTGACAACAAAAGTGAAAACAGAGCCAGCATCAGAAGTTGTGTTGTTTTCTTCATAATATCACCATTAATGTTTTCTGCGAATTATGGTATAAAGTATACCCAATTGCCGTTTATATTAACTTTTATTTCTTCCGGATACCAGAAATTTTCACTTTTTACCACGATTTTATCTCCGGCTTGTCCGATTTCAATCGCGCCGAGCAGGTGATCCTGATAGACGATTTGAAACTTATCATCAAAAATGAGTAGAGTCGAAGAATTACTCAAGGTGGATTGTTCCAGCTGAACAACCAGAAAATCTTTCCCTTTTAAGCGATGTTGAAAGGCGGCTATCTGCATAATGCGCCGCGGTGGAATAAATTGTGCCACCGTTTTTTTGCTGTCTGCTGCAATGATTTTCAAACTGTCAGAATCATCATAAAGATAATATTTTCTGCCAAGATAGTCTGCTTCAGTAAAATAACCGGGAGAGAGATTCAAGATTTTCTTCCCTTTGTAAAGTCTTTTGTATCTTTGCTCCTGTTCAGGCTCTTTTTCAAAAGAAAAAAACATCTTGTAATCAGTGATTCCGGCTGCTGCCAAAGGTACTTTTTTTATTCCGATAGTGTTGACCACTGTTTGCGGGGGGTAGTATCCTCCAGTGGGATTGCTTCCACATCCATAAAAGATTGGAGTGAATAAAGCAATTACAATAAGAAGAATTCCGCATCTCATAACTTTACTCTCTTTCTCTGATTGTGAATATTTTCCCAACCAATCAGAGATAATATATCATCAGTTTCAAGTATTTACAACTGCAGAAATCAGGATATGTTTCTTTCCAGGGGGATAATGGGCGTGTAAGCGAAACAGAGTAAAAAACTGCACAATCCTTACTCGCGATAGCGAGAATACTTCATCCGGCTTCATTTTATTACGCCGAGACAAGCAAGAGGAGCGTAGCGGAACATCTTCACAAGCAAGGCTTCTCCGGCGTTTGGTGAAGATGTGAAGAAAAGGCTGCGCCTTTTGAGTGAAGAGTTTTTTTGCGATTGCCGCTGTGCGGCAAGTTGCAAAAAGCAGTGAAGTGAAGCCTTGCGGCTTCTGTGACCACAACAATCTTCCGTTCCGTGATGGCAAAGCACCTCACAAATGCTTCTAAATCCTTCCATATCCCACGGGTAAAGGCTGGCTTCTGCGGACTCATGTTGCTCATGAAGAAGCTGTCGGCCATTGTTTGCCAAGAAAAGGCCATGTCAGCAGCGGGAGCAATGTGTCCCGTGACCCGACCGGCGGGAATTCCCTGTTGTCGTGCTTCCTGTTGGAATTTTGGGGTTGCTGCGGAATTTGTTTGTCCGCTTCGCTATTTTTGTGGGAGCCTCGGTCTTTGTCATTATGTAAATGCCCCATGCAGGTTGTTCGTGGTATTCAATGTAACCAAGTGCATAACCGGGGCGGTTAATGATGATATCAGCTTTTCCGGGGACACCGAAAGAGAGGTTGTCGTATTGAGTTTTTTGCTCGCCAGCCCAGCAGAAACAAGAAAACACAACAATCAATGTGAGTAGGAGTCTGAATATTGGTTTTGCTTGAGCTTTTACCATTCGGGAGTGTCCTCATTGTTTGTAAATTGAGAACAAAAAGAACGGCCTCGACTCATTGACTGAGAGAGGCCCGCCAAGGCCCATAGCAGCGCAACAAGCCGGACCGCAAATACAGTTCGACTGTGCGCGCTACAGTAACATTTTTTTGGCGATTTAGTTGGGAAGCGCGTATTTATATATAGTACCATCAAAAGACGGTTATGTAAATTGCAAAATATCTGTTTTGTAGGGTCTCTTACCTCCGTTGTTAATTCCAAAACACATCGTGTGTAAAATACACCTTAAACAGTAATTTTTTAAGTATAGAACGCTGTTTTATAAACAAAATATCACGCTAAATCGCGTTTGAGGATATTTTATTTTTTTTGCCATTTATTTTTAAGTTCTTCAATGCGCTTTTGAACAAAGAATGTCATTCGTAGATTATGATCACACGGAGCCATAGAACCTCCTTCAAATTCACTGGGCTTTTGTTCTTCAGCTTCAGCACGTTTATCCCAGGCTTTACAGTCAGCCATAAATGCTTTTTCTATTTTCTCATAGCCGTGCTGGTTCCAAATGCGGAACTCTATAAGGTACTTTTCCATATTCGCCAGTTGCAGCATATACTGACTTAAAATGTTTATTTCGCTCTGCGTCATGGCATTATTCATGAGGTAATGTTCCAGACAGTTTCGGGTCGAACTCAACTCATCTTCAGGCAGACGGGGGGCACATCCCGTTACAGTCAAGAGGATCAGGGTACTGAATATGATCGTTTTCATTGTTTTCTCCTATTGTTAAAATTGCAAGACTGCGGTCATCATTGCCCCGGGGATCGCGGCTCCAGCGGGAGCCTGTCAGGTAATCCAAAATATCCTGACGGCGCAATACATCACTTTTCAAATCATCAAACATTTTATTGAAGATCGGACCCGGAATCATACTTGGCAGTTGGAACATCAAATATTCCGGACCGTCACTGGTAATGGCGATACCGTCAATATCACTGCTTGCGATCATGCGGCTGTGATACTCTTTTTTGAGTTCATCGCCGTACCGCAGAAAAGTTGTCTGATTGTCAAACTCGCCTTTATCCGGCTCAAAAACAGTGAAACATTCTCCATTTTCCCGGACGGTGATTGCGCCGTCACCCACTTGAAAAAATCCGCACCGTTTCTTTCCCCACACGGCAAAGGCGATGGTGAAGTCAAACTCTTTTTCCGGCAAATCAAATTTTTCTGCAAGCTCGATTTTCTTCTGGCAGACCGTACGGATCATCAATTCACAGAAACGGTTCCAGCGGTTGTCGTTCCACTTTTCGCCGTCAAGAACGGCGGCAAGCAGATCTTCCATTACCGCACATTGAGTGCGGAAGGCCTCCACCGCCGCTTTCGCTCCGTAGTGGGAGCAAGTGGCACTGCCCCTGCCGTCACAAACGATCAGACAGGGGCGAAAATCACACCAAACGCCGCAAGCATCCTGACAGGGGCGTTCGGTGCGGATGTGTCCGTTGCCGGGAATGGAAACTGCGTGATACGCAAATTTCATTCACACTCCTCCTCTTCCGCGGGAGCAGGAATCCCGGCAAGGTCAGCCCAACTGGTCACATTGCCCAGTCGGACATTGTCCTGTTCTGCAACGGAACTGGCTGAAACGCTTTTGAGTGAATCGGTGAGCCACTTGAAGAACTCCTTGAAACACAACCCTTTGAGTTTCACCGGACCGGGGCGTTCCGGCAGGATCTTCCGCAAAGTATCAAAATCAGCCTCTTCACCGATGCCGATACCG
>SUVU01000020.1 GCA_015061865.1 Lentisphaerota bacterium | reverse complement strand
CCCTACACGACGTCTTCCGATCTCAGAAAGCGACCGCAAAACCGTGGCGGATCTCACCAGTCATGCCTATTTTAATCTGGAAGGCGAAAATTCCGGCAGATGCGACACTCATCATGTCACACTGCATGCTGACCGGGTGACGGCGGTGGATGAGCATTTGCTGCCCACGGGTGAAACCCCGGATGTGACCGGCACGCGTTTTGATTTGCGGTGCGGCAAAAGTTTCCGGACGATTTTCAGCGAAACTCCGGGCGGATTTGACGATAACTTCATCATCGCTGACCGGGACGGACTCTACCGGGAGTGCGTGGCGCAGGTCTGTGCTGAAAACTCCGGGATCCGGATGACCGTGCATACGTCACGTCCCGGCATCCAGTTTTACATGGGAAGTTTTCTGCCCGGTTGTGAATATCCCGGCAAATCCGGGACGGTTTACGGGCGCAACAGCGGCTTCTGTCTGGAAACCCAGTGCTGGCCCGATGCGGTCAATCACCCGGATTTCCCGTCTGTGGTCATCACTCCGGAACGGCCGTTTCACGGCGTGACCAGATTGCAGTTCGATCACCTCAAATAGAGATCCAGCGTCCGGGTGAAAAATTCCCGCTGCCGGTCACTTAATGGTGAACCATCCTGCTCCCACACCCGCAGGATGGTGCGCAGCCGGAGCATCGGCGGGGTCATCCGGTCAAGTACTTGAGTCAGAAATGCGGAATTTTTCTGCCGTTTGAGCAGAGTTTTTTTCAACTCTGCCACATTTTTATTAAACCGTGCCGGCACGCCGGAACTTTCTCCGGCATCGAGCAGGGAGTCGGCGATCTGCTGGCAGAGTTCTCTTTCATTGACTGCCAGCGTGCGTCCGAATTGCCGCCATCTGGAGATCGCCGCCCGGCGCAAAGCGGCACGGTCGGGGCGCTCCTGCTCCAAAGCCGTGCAGAAAGCGGCAATATCGCCATCAGTTATTTTGCCGGTGGGTTTGCCTGCGGCATCAGTTTCGGGGATGAAAAAAATTTCCAGTTCCGCAATCCGGTTCAATGCCGGATCTACCGGCATGGGATTGTAACGGTCAAAGAGAATTCCGGCGGCATCCTGCTGCAAAAGCTCCTGCGCTTTTGCGGCGGACGGATACCAGTGGAGCCAGAAATCCCCGCTTTTGCCGTCAAGCGCCCCGGCAAAAAGTTCCCGCAATCTGCCGTTGCGGGCAAAAATTTCCAACAGCAGCCGGGATTGTTCGGCGGCGAAATCGTCTGCAACCGCCATGACCGGAAATTTCAGGCGGCAGAGCGCTCCGAAATCCGGCAGCTTGCCGTCAGCCCCGGCAAGCGCACTGATCAGACCATAGCCGCTGTTGCCGGCGATATATTGTCCCGCCGTTGCCGCCGACATGATGCCGTTGTCCAGACCGGCAACTATCCACGGGGATAATCCGGGACTGCGGGGCGGGTATTTCAGATTGAAACGCTGTGCTGCCAGCACGCCGTACAATTTCCGCCGCAATTCCGGATCGCTTTCCCAGGTCAAAGCATCGCCGGGCAGGAATAATTCCCTGCCGTTGAAATAAAACTTTTTCCTGCCGGGGATGATGGTCAGCGCTTCGCCGGAGTATTTGCGGCGTTCTTCCAGTTTACGCAGTTTTTCCAGCTGGTTCAGCACCTGCCGCAGGTATTTCCCGTCACTGCCGGAAATATCCCGGCGCAGCCGGACGTCGTACCCCAGCGAAATATCCGCCCGGAGTCCGGCGGCAGAGATGACCGTCAGCAGAATTATCAAAAATATGCGGATTATTTCGGTTTTCATCAGGATTCCGGGGTTGTTTTTTTGCCATTTCGGATGTACGTTACTGCATTGATATAAGATAACACCATAACCGGATGAAAACAAATGTCCCAAGCTGTTAAAGAGAGATTTTATCCCGTCGCCATGACCATCGCCGGCAGTGACTCCGGCGGCGGTGCCGGCGTTGCCGCTGATTTGCGTACTTTCAATGCGCTCGGCGTATTCGGCACCTGCGCCATTACCGCCGTGACCGCCCAGAATCCCGCTGCCGTGCGCCGGATCGACCCGATCCCCGCTTCCGGGGTTGCCGCCCAGATCGAAGCGGTACTGGAAAATATCGCCGTAAGTTACTGCAAAAGCGGCATGCTGTTTGCCGCTGAAACCGTGGCGGCGGTGGCTGAAACCGTGGCAAAACACCATTTGAAACTGGTTTGTGACCCGGTGATGGTTTCGACCAGCGGTTCCAGATTGATGCAGGACGATGCGATCGCAACGGCGAAAAAAGAGCTGCTGCCGCTGGCATCATGGCTCACGCCCAATATTCCCGAAGCAGAATTGCTGCTGGAAACCGGGATCACCGGCGAAACCGGGATGATCGCTGCTGCCAAAAAGCTGGCTTCGCAGTATCAGTGCGCCGTCTGGCTCAAAGGCGGTCATGCCGATAGTGCCAACTGCGTGGATATTATTGTCAAAGAGGGCAAAACTTACACCCTGACTACGCCCCGGCTGGAAGTGCCGCCGTTTGCTTCGCATGGTACCGGCTGTACGCTTTCGGCGGCGCTGGCGGCAACGCTGGCACTGGGGATGCCGTGGAAACAGGCGGTCTGCGAAAGCCGGGCGTTTGTCTACGGTTCACTGGCGCAGTGTGTGCCGGTCGGCAAAAAGATCCATGCCATGTACCCGCCGGTGGAGGATTCCATCCAGCTGGTCAAATTGACCGCCGCGGAGTGATATCCATGCCCAGAGTGCTGTTGACATTGCTGGCGGTATTGACCGCTGTATCTCTGAGTGCCGCCCCGGCTATCCGGCAGAAAAAACTCAACTCCCGCAGTTATTGCCATTTGTACGATCTGCTGACGCTGAACCGGATCAGAACCACTCAAGCCAACGGAAAAACCACTGCGGCGATCGGTAAGACCCGGCTGCTGTTTGAGGATAAACAGCGCCGTTTCAGTTACAACGGGCGCCGGGTGGAACTCTGTTTCCCGCTGGTATCCGGCGGCGGAGCGACCTGGATGAGCGTGCTGGACTGGCAGAAAACCCTGCGGCCGCTGCTTTATCCTGCCACAGTTCCCGGGCACCGGGTGCGCACGGTGTTTTTGGATATGGGGCATGGCGGCAAAGATCCCGGAGCCATCGGACGCTTTTCCAAAGAAAAACACCTGACTCTGGCGATCGGCTGGCAGGTCGCCGTTATGCTGCAGCGTTACGGTTACAAAGTGGTGATGAGCCGCCGCCGGGACGTGCAGATCCCGCTGAAGCAGGTAGGGGTACTGCAAAATCGCTCCAAAAGCGATCTGTTTGTCTCCATTCACATCAATTCCGCCGCCAACCGGAAACTTACCGGGATCGAGACTTACTGCCTCACTCCGGCGGGTGCGCCCTCCAGCAACGGCGGCAAAGCAGAGAGCAAAAGTTATCCGGGCAACCGCTTTGACAGCAACAACTTCCTGCTGGCGTGGCATATTCAGCAAAGTCTGCTCTACCATACCCGTGCCAACGACCGGGGGGTGAAACGGGCGCGGTTTGCGGTGCTGAAAGATCTCAATGCCCCCGGCGTACTGGTCGAAGTCGGCTTTATCAGCAATTCCCTGGAGGAGCGCCGCCTCAATCAGCGGGTGTATCAGGACAAACTTGCCCGGGGGATCGTTACCGGGATCGTTTCTTACAGCCGGACTTTGAAGCGTAAACCTTGAATTTTCAGCGGAGAGGAGTTATATTTATCTCCGTACAGCAGAGAAATTTTGACGTGGAAAAGAATATGAAAAAGAACCGGATCAGACGGCTTTACATCGCCGATTATCTCATTACTCCGGATCATATCATCCGGAATGGTGCCGTGCTGTGTGAAAACAGCAAAATCATCGCCGTCGGTGGCGTGTCGGGTTTCAATCTCAACGAAAATATCGAGATTTTTGAGTTTGAAAACAGTTATATCACCCCCGGATTCATTGACACCCACATCCACGGTGCGGGCGGTTTTGACTGTTCGCAGGTGGTGGATTCGGTGAATCCGATCGAAGCGATGAGTGTGATGCTCGGCGAGCGCGGAGCGACCGGATTTTTTCCGACGGTGGTCGCCGACGAACCGCAGAAAATGATCGCCAATCTCCGGGCATTGATCGGCGAAATGAAAAAAACTCTCCCCGGTGCCGATGCTATCGGGATCAATATTGAAGGCCCCTTTCTCAATCCCGAAAAATCCGGCGCCCAGCCGAAACCGTTTCTGCAGAAAATCGACCTCGGTTTCGCCGCCGACCTCATCGCCGCCGGTGAAGGTCTGGTCAAAGTGATGACCTTTGCCCCGGAACTGGAACATGCCGACAAACTTATCTCTCTGCTCCGGGAGCGCAATGTGATCGCTTCGATGGGGCACAGTCTGGCGGGTGAACAGGAGACGCTGCGGGCGATCAGCGCCGGGGCGAACCATTGCACCCACCTTTTCAACGGCATGAATCCGCTGCACCAGCGGCAGGTCGGTCTGCCGGGGATCGTGCTGACCGACGACCGGGTGACGGTGGAATTGATCATCGACGGCAGACACGTCCATTCCCGGATGGTGGATTTGGCGTGCCGCTGCAAACCGCTGCGCCAGATCATCGGCATCAGCGACGGTACGATGGCAAGCGGGATGCCCGACGGTGAATATCATATCGGCCCGTCAACGATCATCGTCAAAGATGGTTTTTCGCAGAATTCCGCCGGAAAACTTGCCGGTACGACCACGATGATGGATGCCGGCTGGCACAGTTTGATGAGCTGCGGTCACCTCCCTGAAACCAAAGCTGCTCAGGCAGTCACCTGCAATCCTGCCAGTCACTTCGGCTTTGCCGACCGGGGCGAATTGCTCCCCGGCAAGCGGGCGGATCTGGCGGTATTTGAGCGCAACAGCAACCGTCCGCTGATGACGGTGCGGAACGGCGAAACGATTTACCGGGCAAAGGATCTTTAAGCTATGGCAGAAAAATATCAATTGCTGGACAGCGGCAATTTACGCAAACTTGAACAGGTGGGTAAATACCGGTTGATACGTCCGGCGCTCAATGCTTTCTGGAAGCCGTCGCTGCCGGAAAAAGAGTGGAAATCCGCCGATGCGGAGTTCATCCGCGACAGTTCCGGTCACGGCAGCTGGCGCAACCGGGAACGGCTGCCGGAGCAGTGGACGGTCATACTGGGCGAAATGGAGATCCGGATCAAACCGACCAGTTTCGGGCATCTGGGATTTTTCGCTGAACAATTCCGCAACTGGCAGTATTTCCGGGATAATTGCCGCGGCATGGATGCGTTGAATTTGTTTCCCTACTCCGGACTCGGTTCTCTGGCAATGGCAGCCGGCGGTGCCAAAGTCTGCCATCTGGATGCCGCCCGGGGCATGATCGAGTGGGGCAAAGAAAACCTCGCCCTCAATCCGGAAATCCCCGGCAACATCCGCTGGATCGTCGATGATGTCAATAAATTCATCGCCCGGGAATTGCGGCGCGGCAGTCAGTATGACCTGATCGCCCTGGATCCGCCGACATTCGGGCGCGGCGCTTCCGGACAGTTGTGGAAAATCGAGAGCGATCTGCCCAAACTGCTGGACAATTGTCTGGCATTGCGGAAGCCGGATCGCCCCTTTACGCTGGTTTTGAGCTGCCACTCCCCCGGATTTTCGCTGGTGGTGCTGGAACGCATGGTGCGGGAAGTTGTCGGTGAAAAAGCATTCATCGAATCCGATGAGATGTTCATTCCGGAAAGCACCGGCAAAAAACTGCCCTCCGGCATCGGATTACGGTGCATCGTCGATTGAAAGAAATTTTCCGGAAGCATATTTGCTCTGCCGGATTGGTGTTGATATGAAATATTTTGCTGAAACTTTATCTGATTCCCAGCGCAAACGCGCCCGGATGACTGCTTATGCCGCCGCATGGTGCGGCGGTTTCGCCGATCTGCTGTTGGACAGTTCGGGGGTGTTTATCATCTATTTTGCCCTGCTTGACGCCGGCAGTTCCATTATTATGCTCTCCACCGGTATCGCCGGTATCGTCTCCATGCTGCTGATGATCCCCTCTGCCGGAATCGTGGATAAGCTGGGGACGAAACGTTCCATCCGTTACGCTTGTATTCTTGCCTGTTGCGGGTATCTGCTGGCGGCATTGGCACCGTTATTCGGGGCAGTGGGCAAGTTTGCGGTGTTGGTGGGGATAGCGGTTTATTGTCTGTACCGTCCGCTGTGGACGACGGCGTGGTATACGGTGGTCGGCAATATTCTGCTGCCGGAAGAACGGGCAGGATTTTTCGGATTCATGCGCTTTTCATACTACATCATCACCGGCGGAAGTTTTGCCATACTGGGCGTGCTGATGGGGACGAAACCGCCGCAGATATTTCTGCAATTGATCATCGGAGCTTGCGGGCTGCTGGTGCTGGGCAGGGGGTATTTCATCTCCCGGCTCAAACTGCCGCCGCACCAAGCGCAGAATTACGATCTGCCGCAGGCGTTTTCCATCTCTGTCCACAACAGTCCGCTGGTCGGATTTTCAGTTTACAGCTGCTTTATGATGCTGGCATTTGCGCCGGTACTGCCGCTGGCACTGACCTATTTGCAAAATACTCTGCACCTCGGGGCGGATTGGGTACAGCTGCTCTCCTGCGCCGGGATCGCCGGGAACGTGTGCGGATTTTTCTTCTACGGCAAAACGGTGAAAAAAATCGGCATCCGGAATCTGGAGATCCTCATCCACTTCACCTTTATCCTTATCCCGCTGGCGTTGGCGTTCTGCCATGATTCGCTGCCGTATGTGGAAATCGTCATCGGCGTACTGCTGTTTCTGGGAAATTTCGTGTACGCCTGTTTTTACTGTGCGTTTTCGCAGGAGATTCTCGCCCTTGCCCGTCCCGGCAATGCGACGATGGCAAGTGCATTTGCCAATACCTATATGCAGATCGGGGTCGCCGTCGGGCGCAGTACCGCCGGATTTCTGCTCGGCTGCGGGGCGTTGACGGCGACATGGCAGATGTGGGGAGTGGGTTTCACGGATTTCCAAACGTTGTTTCTGATTTGTTCCGGACTGGCGTTATTCGGGCTGATCCTGATTTTCAGTCTGCCCAGCGTGATTCCCAAGCATGATGATTATTATGCACCATAAAGTTATATTTTCAGGAGAGTTTATAAAATGTTCAATCAACGCAGTATGGATTTTCTGGCGGCACTGATGCAGAGCGCCAGTCCGACCGGTTATGAGGCCGGGGCGGCAAAAGTTTTCCGTGATTATCTGGCAGATTGCTGTGAAGTCAAATGTGATGTGATGGGCAATACCATCGCTGCTTTGAACACCGCCGCCCCGATGCGGGTATTGATCGATGCCCATTATGACGAAATCGGCTTCCAGATCGTCTATATTTCAGATGAAGGTCTGCTCTATTTCCGCAATAACGGCGGCATTGACAAACTCAACGTCCCCTCCAGCGAAGTGGACATCCTCACTGCCAACGGCATGGTTCCCGGCGTTATCGGCAAAAAACCGATCCATCTGCTCACCCCGGAAGAACGCAATAAAACTCTGGAATTGAAAGATATGTGGATCGACATCGGCGCTTCATCCCGTGAAGAAGCCGAAAAACTCGTCGCCGTCGGTGATCCGGTGGTGATGCGGGCGAATTTCCGGATGCTCAACGGAAACCGCTTTATTTCCAAAGGCACCGATGACAAAATCGGCGCATTTATCGTGGCGGAAACCATGCGCCGTCTGGCGCAGCGCCAACTCAATGTGGCAGTTTTCGGCGTGGGTTCAGTGCAGGAGGAGGTCGGTCTGCGCGGCGCCACCGCCAGCGCCTTTGCCATTGATCCGGCGGTCGGGTTTGCCATTGACGTCGGTTTTGCCACTGATCTGCCGGATATTCCCAAAAAACAGTACGGTGACATCACGCTGGGCAAAGGACCGGCATTGAGCCGCAGTTGCGACAATAATATCGTATTGGGGCAGATCATCCGGGCGACCGCCAAAGCCAAAAATATTCCCTATCAGGAATCCGTGTCGCACCGTGCCTCCGGCGGTACGGATGCGGCGGCGATCCAGCTGACCCGTGCCGGTGTGGCGACGGCGCTGTTGAGTATCCCCAACCGCTACATGCACAGCCAGGTGGAAATGTGCGACCTGCGTGATGCCGAAGCCGCAGTGGAACTGCTGACCGAAACCATCGCCGGACTCACCGGTGAAGAATCGTTTATTCCGGTACGGTAATGCGGAAAATCGGAGTAGATAATTACGTCAATACCGGCGGGTTCAACCGGCTCGCCGGCAGACCTGCTGCCCCGGGGAGCTGGCAGCCTGAACGCTCCTCACGGCAGTGGCGTTTATTTCTGTTATTGACCGGCAGTGCATTTATGCTGACCGGGATATTTTTCATGTTGTTTTGATTTACCGGAGGATCTATGGCTGAATTTATCACTTCGCTGCCGGCGCAGGCGGCGGCCCGCTGTATCATTGACACTGCCCGCAGTTTGAATCTGCTCAATTCGCCCGTTACGGTTGCGCCGCAACTGGCGGAAACCGAAAAAATCCTGTTTGTGCAGATGCTGGCGGCACTGGATGAATACCGCAAAATGCACGGTGACGATCTGCAAGCCGACCAGATCAGTTCACTCTTTACGTTTGTATTTGCCAAAGCCGCTGAAGCCGTGACCAACATGTATAATCATAAAGAGGATAAATTTGATCTGACCGGCATGCTGGACGGCAGAGTGCCGATCTACGCCGATGACAGCATCACCGCAGAATTCAAAGCCTCGCCGTTCCCCTTTACCTGCGCCGAAAATTACCTGCAATGGGTGGAAAATGATGCCGCATACCTCACCGACATCGACCCGGTGCTGCTGCTGTTTGAAGCATTGAAATGGTGTTTCCGCCTCAGCTGCCATCTGGCGATCACCGTTGTGGAAAATAAATAGTTCATTTGCGGAACTTGGAGCAGCGGCAGAGTGCCAACCACACCCCGGCTGCATCCGGTCAGACCGCTGGCGGACGGTTGAAAATCACCAACGTATCAATTTTTCCAGAGCATCGGCGCAGCGCATCAGCAGGCTTTTGCCGGAAGTGATCGCACCTTTGGGGCAATACTCCTGGCAGCAGTAGCAATGGATGCAATTTTGGTAATCAAAGACCGGTTTCCCGTGTTTCAGGGTCAGCGACCGGGGCGGGCATTTGGCAACGCACAAACCGCAGCCGATGCAGAGTTTTTTATTGACCACCGGTTGAGAAACCATTTTTTTCCGCAGAAATTCCCGCAATTTCACCGGGAAATAGACGCCCCATGAGAGCGCCGGTTTGGGCGGGGATGGTAATTGAATCGTCCGCACTGCCGGGATATCGCCGCTGACGGTGTATGGTTGATGCAGTCCTCTGGCATCGGCACGGGTCAGCACCGGAATATCCGGAGTGCTTAAAATTTTAGCCGCGGCATCGTCCAGAGCGAGGGCATCGGTGGCGGCGGCGATGAATCCGAGTGGTACTTCCGTACCGCTGCCCGGGCCGTTGCCCTCCATGCCGGTAACGGCATCGAGCAGGGAGATTTGCGGTTTGACCGCCATATAAATATCCAGCAGCAGATCGGCAAATTTGTCATAATCTCTTCCGACCGCCAGATGCCAGCCGAGTCTTTCACTGCCCCGGATCAGACCGAAAAGGTTTTTCACCGCCAGGGTCAGGGTCATCATCGCATGGGTTTTGGCTTTGGCGAAGTCGATGATAAGGTCGTAATCCTGAAATTCGGTGGCGATTTCCAGCTGATGAAAGAGCGAATTTGGCGGCATGGTCAATTTTTCATACCGGTCGCAGTTGGCGACGGTCACGCCGAGGGCGGCAAGTTTTCCGGATAACCCCATGGCTTCGACGATCGCCGGGGCGGTACGGACGGCGGGATTTTCGATAATGGCGATAGTGGCGGCGTGCTGTTCATGGAGCAGAGCGCATAATTCCGCCAGCATCACCGGGTGGACACAAGCGGGGTCATCGGGGCGGCGGTACTCCAGAAAATTGGGTTTTATCATCACTTTCTTTCCGGCAATACCGCCGTATGGCGCTGCGGCCGGCAGGAGGATCTCCCGCAAAGCACGGCGCAGCGGTTCCGGAGCGTATGAATCCAGTTGTTTGAAAAATACCTGTTCCATACAGAATTACGGCATCGTGAGTTTTTCGCCGAGCGCAAACAACCGCAGCGGCGCAGGTTTGGCATTAAAAACGGCACTGCCTCCGGCGGCGTTGATCCCGGCGATTTTTCCGGTCGCCATCGCATCGGTAAACAATCCGAACACCGTGCCGTTGAATTCGGCGGCATCACCGGCGGCGAAAATATTTTCCTGCGAAGTCCGCATGGCAGCATCGACTTTGATACCTTTGCCGACCTCCAGTCCGGCTTCGGCGGCGAGGATGGTGCGCGGCTCTGCTCCGGCGGCGAAAATCACGGCATCCGCCGGGTAGATCATGCCGCTGTTATCCAATACCCCGGCTCTGCTGATCCCGGCGACATCAACGCCGCAATGGATGGTCAGCCGTTCATGTCCGGCAAGCCGGGTTCGCAGTTCTGCTGATGCTTCCGGAGCCAGTCTGCCCGGAAAGAGCCGGGCGGAGCGCTCCAGTACGGTCACTTGCAAATTCCGTGCCAGCAGACTGTCGGCGATTTCCAATCCCAGCACACTGCCGCCGATGACGGCGACCTGACGGAAATCCGGCAGAAAGGCGTTTAATTTGACCAGATCCAGATACTCCCGGAGGGTGAAAACCAATGCTCCCGGCGCCGTCGGCACCCGGGGGACTCTGGCTTTGCTGCCGGTGGCGATGATAAGACGGTCAAATGGGAACAGTTCCCCGCCGGTCAATTCCAGACAGTTGCCTTTGATCGCCTCGACCGGTGAATCCAAACGCAATCCGATCCGGTTGGCGGCAAAGAAATCCTCCGGTTTGAGGAAAAAGATTTTCTCATCCACCGGGCTGCCTTTGAGCAGTCCGGAGAGCATCGGCCGCCGGTACGGGCGGATTTTTTCTCCGGCAAAAAGGGTTATTTCTGCGGTATCGCTGGTGGTGCGTGCCGCAATGGCAGCCTCCAGTGATGCGACGCCGCCGCCGATGATCGCAATCCTCATAACGCCCTCTCATTCAGGTAATTCAATGCGGCGGCGATCCCGGCGTAACTGGCGATGTCCCGGCGCAGTTCACTGCAGACGATCTCGCACGCTTCCATCGGTTCTTTCCAGCAGAATTTGCTCAACTGCGCTTTGATGGGGTCGATGTAAATATCCCCGATCGCCCATGCCAGCGTGCCGAGAACAAGTTTCTGCGGATTGAATGACTGGATGAAAAGTCCGAATGCCTGGGCATGGCGCAAACTCATTTCATCCCAGAGTTTCATGGCGTATTCATCCCCGGCACGGAAGGCTTTTTCCAGCAGGATCATATCCAGTTTGTTCAAATCCCCGCCGCAGAGTTCGTGCAGCATACTGTCCGGGTGGGCGGATAATTCTTCACGCATCCGGTTGGCGATGGCGACTCCGCCGCAGTAGGCTTCATAACAGCCCTCGATGCCGCAGGAGCATTTTCTGCCGCCGAGCTGGATGCAGATATGACCGAGTTCCCCGGCGCTCAATGCGGCACCGCCGCGCACCAGTTTGCCGGCAGAGATGATCCCGCCGCCGATCCCGGTGCTGAGCGTGAGATAGATGAAGTCCGTACAGCCTCTGCCCGCACCGAAAAACCACTCCGCCAGCGCGCCGCAGTTGGCATCGTTTTCAAAACAGCCCGGAATGGCGAGATGTTCTTTGAGGTAATCAAGGATCGGCACGTTGCGCCAGAGGGGGTTATTGGTCGGTTTGGTCATAATGCCACGGGCGGCATCCGCCGGAAACGGAGCAGAAATACCGAATGCCGCCACGTCGCTCATCTGCAATCCGGCTGCGGCGACCAGACGGCGGGATTCGCTGACCATCCACGGCAGGACTTCGTTGGGGTCGGTGTTGCGGTTGTCCCGCCGGGAAGTGCCGAGCAGTTCGCCTTTATCCGTGCCGAGACCGATGCCGAGTTTGGTGCCGCCGATATCAAATCCGAGTAAAACAGCCATTTTTCAGTTCCTGTGTCAAAGAATTGTTAATAAATAATTTTTTTGTTCCTTGCAGTAATATAACACGGCGGTTATATTTTATAAAGTGCTGTTTGCCTGTTTTTGTAAAAAATACCTCAAAAAATCTGGAGCCGATGAAATTATGATGCTGGATCTGTTGTGTGCCGCTTCTGACCCGGGAGTTTATTATGCTTATGAACACAGTGATGCTGTGGGCAAAGCGATCGTGATTTTTCTTTTGATCGGCAGTATTCTGACGTGGACGGTGATGCTGGATAAGGCCTGGTCACTCTACCGTGCCAAACGGCTGTCGGCGCAGTTTCTGGCGTTGTTTCTGGACAATGGCGAAGTAAATTTGCTGGCGACACCGCTGCTCCGGGATGCCGAGAGCAATTCCGGTCCGGTGGCGGCGATCTACCGTGCCGGAGTGGAGAAACTGCTGGAATTCTACGATTCCGGCGCTCCGGCGACTGCCCCCCGCAGCAGAATGCCCGAACCATGCAAACTCTCTGAAGCACAATATAACGCCGTGGAAGCCGTGTTGGAACGGGAAGTTTCCTCCCAGTTGAAAGATCTGGAAACCCGCATCGGTGTGCTGGCGACACTGGTCAGTTTGAGTCCGTTCTGCGGACTTTTCGGTACGGTTTGGGGGGTGATGATGGCGTTTTGCGGGATCGCCGCCGCCGGTAAATCCGATTTTGCAGCGTTGGCACCGGGGGTGGCGGGAGCGCTGCTGACCACGGTTGCCGGTCTGGTGGTCGCCATTCCGTCGCTGGTCGGATACAATCTGCTGACCGGCACGATCCGCAATCTGACGGTGACGATGGACAACTTTACCGAGCAATTCATGGTCTGCGTCAAACTTTCCCAGTTGAAAGTGGAAAAGAACCAGTCGCAGAACAGCAATTTTTAAGAGGGAGGGTCTGTTGCCATGTCACGCCGCCGCCGCAACCGTACTCCGATGGCAGCGATCGATCAGATCAACGTCACGCCGCTGCTTGACCTGACGTTTCTGCTGCTGATCGCATTTATGATCACCATGCCGCTGATGGAATACGGCACGGTCATCAACGCCCCGGAAATGAATTCCGATGCCCTGCCGGAGGAGAATTTCGTCAGCGTCACTCTGACGAAAGATGCTACGATCATGCTGGATAAAGAGGTCGTCAGCCAAGCCGATCTCGCCGCCAGACTGCGGGTATTGTCCGCCCGCAACCCCAAACCGCAGCTGCTGGTGCGCGGCGACGGGGAGAATTCTTATGCCAAAGTCATTGAATTGCTGGCGCTGGTGCGCTCCTGCGGTTTCAAAGATGCCACGCTGGTCACTCAGGCGGAGTCTGACCGGGAATGAAAAAACGTCTCACGATCTTTCTTTCCGTGTTTACGGTGCATCTGGTGGTCATCATCGCCCTGGTTTCTTCCGGATGTATTTCCAAAAAACCGCCGGAAATTGCCAAACCGCCGATCGCTTTCCGGGTGAAACTCGGCGGCGAAGAGCCGTCACACGCCCCGGAAGTCGGGCCGCCGGAAAAAATCCCGCCGGCGCCGTCACCGGTTCCGCCGACTCCACCGGCACCTCCGGCACCGGAACCCCCGGCTCCGCCGCAACCGCAACCGCCGCAACCGCCGCCGCCCAAACCACCGGTCAAAAAACCGGTCAAAAAGCCGAAAAAACCGGTCAAAAAACCGAAAAAAACGGTCAAAAAGGTGGTAAAAAAGCCGGTCAGGAAACCCGTGAAAAAGGTCGTTAAAAAACCGGTGCGCAAGCCGGTGAAAAAGGTCGTTAAAAAAGCCCCTGAAGTTTTCCATGACAGCAGCTGGGATAATTTTGACCCCAACGCCAAACCGGCGGCACGCAGCGGACGCAATACCAATAAAAATGTCCCGATCGGCACCCGTGACCGGGGGCAGAAAATCGGCGCCATCGACAGCCGGACTCCTGCCGGGGGGGTGAATAACATCAGTGCCGCCGAGGAGGCGTACATCGGCTCACTGCAAACGTTTATCATGGAAAGATGGGTGCGCCCGCCGGGGATCCTCGTCGATGAAACTACCGCCGTGGTCGTGGAAATATCCATCAATTCGTCCGGCAGGGTGGTCAGCAAACGCATTGCCCAATTCAGCCCCAACAGTGCGGTAAACCATTCTGCCCGGCTGATGCTGGACAACCTCAATTACGTCCCGCGTCCGCCCCACGGCGCAGTGACGTATCAGTTCCGGTTGATCCCGGAGTAAAAAAGTTGTAAATATGCCGCAGCGGTGGTATATTATGTAATCAACATAATAAAAGGTGTAACAGAATGATGATAAAAATATTACCGGTATTGTTGACTGCATTGTTCCTGCTTGGCGGCTGCGGTCACACTCCGTTGCGGGAGATCCACCCGGCAGCATTGCCGCCGCACCCGGCAGAGGATGCCGTAACTCAGGCGCGGGCGAAGCAGTTGAGCAACGTGATGGCGCCGCTGAAAATCCGGGGTGCAGTGATCTTTCCGGCGGCGGTTTTCGGACGGTTTGAAACTGATACTGTCCTGAAAGCGCTGGCGCAGTGCAATTTCAACCGCATTTACTGCCACATCACTTCGGAACGGGAACTCAACGAAACTTTGCAGCACTTCATCATTGCCGCTAAAGAGCGCAATTTTGCAGTGGAGATCGTCATTTCCCAGCAGGATTTTTACCGGCAGTATCAGGTCAATCAGGTCATCCGGCCGCTGATGGTGCAGTTTCCCACGCTGACCGATGCCGCCCGGCTGGTCGCAGAATTCAATCAGGAACTGCCGGAAACAGCCCGCCTGGACGGTATCACCGTCCACATCACGCCGCATTTGTATAACGGTACCAATGTCCGGCGGATGTACGGCAGTATTTACCGCTGGAGCGAAAAAAGTTACGGTGCCGGTGAGGATAATGATATGCTCATGCGGAAAACTTTTGCCGGGCTGAAAAACATCGCCGCGATCGAAAAACTGCCGCCGCTGACCGTGGCAATGGCGGATTTTTTGCATGACCGGGCGAAAAAAGGCGATTTGACCGTCGGTACAGTCAAAGATATTGCCGCCATCGCTCCGCAGATCGCCATGGTCAACACCGCCAATCTGCCCTCGCAGCTTGCCGCCAATATCACCGCTGAACTTGCCGATGCCCCGGCAAAAAGTCAGGTATTGGCAGTAGTCCCGCTTGCCACTCATACTTCAATCAACAGCGACCGTCTGCGCCGCCGGAACTGGAACGACTTTATCCGGGCGGTGGAAAACCTGATCGCCGCCGCCGGCAAGTCCCCCGCTTGCGGCGGAGTGATCCTCTCACCGTATTCGGTCGTGGAATATTTGCGTCTGGAGAAATAATTTATGCGTTGTCCCAAATGCGGCTGCAGTGATGATAAAGTCATTGATTCCCGCAGTGTCAAAGACGGTTTCGGCATCCGCCGCCGCCGTGAATGTATCAGCTGCAATTACCGTTTCACCACTCTGGAAAGCGTCAGCCCGGAGGAGTTGAAAGTCGTCAAACGTGACGGCTCCCGGGAGGATTTCGACCCGGAAAAATTGCGCCGCGGCATCGACCATGCCTGCTACAAGCGCAACGTTTCTTTCGGCGAGATCGACCGGATCGTCGGCGAAGTTTCCTCGTCTTTGCAGCGGGATTTCAACAAAGAAGTCCCCAGCGCCGAGATCGGCAACCGGGTGATGGAAGCGTTGCGGCTGGTGGATGAAGTGGCATTTGTGCGCTTTGCTTCGGTATACCGCAAATTCACCGATGCGGCAGACTTTATCCAAGAGATCCAAGAGTTGAAAAAATGAGTTATCCCCGTTGTGAATTGCTGCCGGGGCGCGAAAAATCTCTGCTGCGCCGCCATCCCTGGATATTTTCCGGGGCGTTGAAAAACGGTGATGCCGCTTTCGCCCCCGGCGAAACAGTGCTGGTCTGCGACCATAAAGGTCAGGCTCTGGCAGTGGCGGCGTGGAGTCCGGAATCCCAGCTGCGCGCCCGGGTGTGGAGTTTCGATGCTGCTGAAGTCATCGACGGCGGATTTTTCCGCAAACGGATCCATGCGGCGGTGCAGCTGCGGCAGACGCTGGGGCTGCTGGATCCGGCGGGCGGCTGCCGGTTGATCTACTCCGAGAGTGATGGTCTGCCGGGTTTGATCGTTGACCGCTATGCCAATGTGGCAGCGGTGCAGTTTACCGGCGCCGGGGCGGAGAAATTCCGGGAGCTTATCACGGAGATCCTGCTGGAACTGCCCTTTATCGACACGGTTTATGAGCGTTCGGATATTCCGGTGCGTGCCAAAGAGGGACTGCCGGAGCGTTCCGGGCTGCTCGGCGGGGCGGAATTGCCCGAAGTTTTGCGGATCACTGAAAACGGTTTGAGTTACGAGACCGATCTGCGTAATGGGCAGAAAACCGGTTTTTACTTTGATTTGCGTACCGCACGGGAAAAAGTCAGAAATCTTGCCGCCGGGAAACGGGTGCTGAATGTATTTGCCTATACCGGCGGATTCGCCTGCGCCGCATTTGCCGGTGGCGCATCCAGCGTGCTGAATATCGATTCATCCCGTCCGGCACTGTTGCAGGCGGAAAAAAATTTGCGTCTCAACGGCTTTGAAAACCATTGGGAAAACCGGTGCGGCGATGCGTTCACTTTGTTGCGGGAGCTGGTCAATGCCGGGGAAAAATTTGATCTGGTCATCCTCGACCCCCCCAAACTGGTGCCGCACAAAGGCGCATTGCTCAAAGGTTCGCGCGGCTATCAGGATCTGGCACGGCTCGGATTCAAACTGCTTGCCCCCGGCGGCATCCTCTGCAATTTCTCCTGCTCCGGGCTGATGGATGCGGAACTGTTTCAAAAAATCACCGCCTGCGCCGCTTTGGAAGCGCAAGTTTGCGGGCGCATTATCGGCAAAATGGAGCAGGCCCCGGATCACCCTGCCGCATTGGCAGTGCCGGAGACCTTTTACCTCAAAGGTTTGATTTCTGTAATCGGATAAAAGTAATTTTCAGATATGACAAAGGAACCAGATATGACCAGAAATGCTGTTTTTCTCATCCGTACCGCCGACCGCAAAGGTCTGGTGGCGCAGATCACCGGCTTTTTTGCCTGCCGTGATCTCAACATCCTCTCCTGCCGCCAGTACACCGATGTTCTGGAGCAGAAATATTACATGCGTATCGCCGTGGAACTGCCCGCCGGTCTGACCAAAGCGGAATTGGAGAGCGAATTTGCCAAACTTGCCGCTGAACTGGAACTTTCCTACTCCGTCCACTACTCCGGTGAAGTGCAGAATGTCGCTGTCATGGTCAGCAAAACCAGCCATTGTCTTTACGATCTGCTCACCAATTCCGAGGAAAATCTGCTCGGCGGCGGCAGAGTGACCCTCGTCATCGGCAACCATCCGGAACTTGAGGAGGTCGCCGAGAAATTCCGGGTGCCGTTTTACTGCTGCCCGCTGAAAGAAAGCGGCGATGAAAAGCAGGAAGCGCAGGTCATGGATCTGCTGGAGCGCCACCGGATCGACCTCGTGGTGCTGGCACGCTATATGCGGGTGCTGTCGGATAACTTCATCAGCCGTTATCCGGAGCGCATCATCAATATCCACCATGCGTTTCTGCCGGCATTCATGGGCGGCAACCCCTATCAGCGGGCATGGGAACGCGGCGTGAAAATGATCGGCGCCACCGCTCATTACGCCACGGCGGATCTGGATGAGGGCCCGATCATCGAACAGGATGTCGAACGCATCACCCACGAAAGTCTGCCCGAAGAACTCCGTCAGCGCGGACGTGATATCGAGCGCCGGGTCCTGACCCGTGCCGTCCGGGCGCATCTGGAACACCGGGTCATTACTTCCGGCAGACGGACGATCGTCTTTTCAGTATGATCGACGCCGCTGTTTCACCGCAAAACCGTCCGGCTGCCCCGGCAAATGTCGCCGGGACAGTTATGGCACTGCTGCTCTTTTTACTGCCGTTGAAATTCGGCGGATTATCAGCGATGCCGGAAGCCGCCGGTTTCTATCCGCCTTTGCTGTCGGATTGGCTCTATGTGGCGTTTCCGCCGCATGCGGTGGGGATCGCCGGGGCGTATATGCTGCTCTGGGCGCTGTTGACCCGGCCGCAACTGCCGGTACGGCAGGCAGGATTGCTCCTGGCGTGGTGTGTCATTCCGGCGGCGGCGGCATTGCCGGGGATCATCAACGGTCACTCCGACGAATCTTGGGGAGAGATCTCCAATCTGCTGGGTATCGGTGCATTTGCGGCGGCGGCGGGAATTTTCATCGCCCGGGATGCGGTGTGGGGCAAACGTTTCGCCGCCGCGCTGCTGCTGGGGGGATTATGCAGTGCCGCATACGGCATTTATCAGCACTTTTACGGACTGACCGAACTGCGGGAGTACGCCGCTGAAAACCTGCGCAAAGGTCTGCCCGTGCCGAAAGCACTGCAGTTGAAACTGCAGGACCCCCGGGTGTTCAGTACGCTGGCTTCGCCCAATATTTTCAGCTCCATGCTGTTGCTGATTTCGCCGCTGGCGTGGTATTTTGCGTGGGAATGGGGCAAAAAATTTGCTCCGGAAAAAGTTTCCCGGCGGCTGTTTGGAACACTGTTTTTTATTCTGATCGCCGCCGCACTCTTTTTCGCCTCCTCCCGCAGCTCGCTGCTCTGCCCGCTGCTGGCGGGGATGCTGGCGGTTTTTTCGCTGAAAAAATTGAAAACTTCCTGGCGCATTGCCGCACTTGCCGCTGCAATACTGGCCGTCGGCATCGGCGCATGGTTCGCCATCCGTCACGGCAGGGGACTTGCCTCGATGGGCGAACGTGCCGATTATCTGCGCAGTGCGGCGGTATTGACTGCAAAGCATCCGTTTTCAGGCGGCGGCTGGGGAAATTTTTTCCGCACCCACCGGGAGATCAAACTTTCATCCACCGATGAATCCGCCCGTGACCCGCACAATATCGTGGCGGCGTTTGCTTCGCAAGCCGGAGTCATCCCCGGCATCCTGATGCTGGCGGTGCTGATCCTGCCGCTGGGTTTGCTGTGGAAACACCGGTTTACGCCCGGATTTCCGATGGCGGTATTTTGGAGTGGAGTATTGTTTACACTGCACTCGCTGATGGATTGCGACTGGCACTCACCGGCGCTGCCGGTGACGATGGGAGTGCTGTATTTTGCCGCCTGCCGGGAAACTGCCCCGGCGGCTCCGCCGCTCAAAAAGAGTTTTTATGTGACCATCATCCTGAGTGCATTGCTGGCGGCGTCAGCAGGGGTGAACTGGCATTATCTGCGCCGGGATATGGCGTTGGCGCAACTGTGTGACAAATTGATGCCGCCGACGGAGGAGATCGCCCGCAATATGGCGCATTTGAGCGTGCCGCAGCTCGCCGCACGGGCCCGGGAAGTGCGCCCCGCTTCTCCGGTCGTATGGGATCTGGAGGGGATGTGGTACCGGCACAACGGCAATATCCCGGCGGCGGAAAAGTGTTTTATCAAAGTGCTGGAACTTGACCCGGGCAGACCGGATGTATTGAGAAAACTTGCCGAAATCGAAGCGAAAAAAGGCAATTACGATGCCGCAATGCAGTTGATCCGGCAGGCACAGAAAAAATTTCCGAAACATGCCCGTTACAACGTGGAAAAATTTCAACAGGAGTTCTGCCAGTGAAACGTAAATATGTATTCGGTCCCATTTTGTCCCGGCGGCTGGGAATTTCGCTCGGCGTCGATCTGGTCACCCCCAAAACCTGCCCGCTGGACTGCATTTACTGTGAGGCCCGGGCGACGACCGATCTGACCGTGACCCGCAAAGAATATGTCCCGGTGGACGAGGTCATTGCAGAATTGGATCACACTCTGAAAAATGCACCGCTGCCGGATTATATCACCTTTTCCGGTGCCGGGGAACCGACGCTCAACAGCCGGATCGGGGATGTGGTGCGTTTCGTAAAAACCAATTATCCCCAATGCAAACTCTGTCTGTTGACCAACGGAGTGCTTTTCGGGGATGCCGCTTTGCGTGCGGATGTGGCGGCGGCAGATCTGGTCATCCCGTCGCTGGATGCGTCCAATGAAGCTGAATATCAACAGATCAACCGCCCGCACCGCAGTTCCACGCTGGCAACTCTGGTGGCGGATATTACGGCGTTTGCCCGGGAGTATAAACACCGCCTGGTATTGGAAATTTTCATCGTCCCGGGGATCAATGATTCCCCGGCAAGCATTGCCAGATTTGCCCAACTGGTCGCACAGATCGCACCGCAGGCGGTACAGCTCAATACGCTTGACCGCCCCGGCGTGGTGGCGGATATTCAAGTGGCGACTCCGGAAAAACTGGCAGAATTTTCCACCGCATTGCAGCCGTACTGTCAGGTGGAGATCATCAAACCGCTTACTAAAGAACAGCAGCGGCACACTTCCAGCTCGCTGGAGGAAAAATTGCTGGATATTCTTGCGCACCGCTGTCTGGATCTTACCGCATTGGCGCAGGTTTCCGGAATTCCGGAAGCAGAATTGCGCCCGGAACTTGACCGGCTGCTCCGGCGGCAGTTGATCGTGGCATCTGCCGCCGGATACACGGCATTTCAGCGTTCGGAGTAATTGCCCAGAAAGGTGAATTTGCCGCCTTCAGCGACCAATTCGCACAGCAGCGCCCGCACTTCCGGATCGGCAAGCGAGGCTTCAAAGTCGAAGTAAAACATGTACTCAAATTCTTCGCCTTTGCGCGGGCGGCTCTCCAGTTTGGTCAGATTCACCCCCAGCACCGCAAAGCGTGCCAGCAGACTGTACAGTGCGCCGGGGCGGTGGGGCAGAGTTCCCATAATGCTGATTTTATCCGCACCGGGGTAGATCTCGATTTTGCGGGAAATGCAGATAAAGCGGGTGTAATTGGTATCCCGGTTCTGGATGTGCTCCTGCAAAACTTCCAGCCCGTAGATCGCCGCACACTCCGGACTGGCGATGGCGGCGAAATCATGGCGGTCGGATTCTGCCACCGTTTTTGCCGCCATTGCCGTGGATGAAGCGGTCGAACGTTTGATATTTTTCAACCCGGCAATAAAAGTATTGCACTGTTTCAACCCCTGCTCATGGGAGATGATCTCTTTGACATCGGCAAGTCTGGTACCCGGTTTGGCGAGCAGACAGTGGCGGATTTTGAGCCGGTAACTGCGGACGATGTAGAATTTATGGTCAAGCATCAGATCGCAGACCTGATCGATCGTCCCGGAGGTGGAATTTTCGATCGGCAGAATACCGTACTGGCACAGATTTTTTTCCACGGCGCTGAATACGGCGGCAAAATCATTGAAGTAAGTCAGATCCGGCAGTTCAAAAATTTTGTCGGCGGCAAGCTGGGCGTAAGCACCGGGAACCCCGCAGCAGGCGACTTTGGCGATTTTGGGAAAAACTTCCGGAGTCGCCTGCCGGGCCTCATCCAGCAGTTGGGCGAAATCGGAATTTTTCACCAGTTCCCGCCGCTGCAAAGATTTGCTCAATTCAAACAGCGTGCTGAAAAGGATTCTGGCGCTGTGGCTCAACTCTGCTCCGGCGGATTCGGCGATATTGAGCAGGATCTCCCGTTCCCGTTCCGGGTTGCAGATCGGCAGATTTTTGGCGGCTTTCACTTTGCCGATGGTTTTCCCCGCCGCCATCCGGCGGGCGAAAAGCTGCAATATTTCGGCGTCGATCCGGTCGATTTCAGCACGGGCGTTGGCAAGGTCACTCATGGAAAGATCTCCTTATTTGCACGCCAGCTGCGCATCTTTGATCAATGCGATATTTTTCATCAGCACGTCGAAACCATCCGGAGTCAGCGACTGCATACCGTCACATTTGGCGCAGGAGGGATTATTGTGGACTTCGATGATAAGTCCGTCGGCGCCCGCCGCCACTGCCGCCAGCGACAAAGGCGTGACAAATCTGGCAATACCCGCAGCATGGCTGGGGTCGATGATGACCGGCAGGTGCGACAGGGTTTGCAATGCGGGGATCGCCGAAATATCCAGCGTATTGCGGGTATAAGTTTCAAATGTCCGGATGCCGCGCTCGCAGAGGATCACGTTTTCATTGCCGGATGCCATGATGTATTCGGCGCTCATCAGCAGCTCCTGATAGGTGTTGGCAAGACCCCGTTTGAGCAGGATCGGTTTGTCGCTTTTGCCCAGCTGTTTGAGCAATTCAAAGTTCTGCATATTGCGCGCTCCGACCTGAATAACGTCCACATCGGCGAAAAGATCCAGCTGCGAAAGATCCATGATCTCCGTCACGATCGGCAGCCCGGTGACGGCTTTTGCCTCCAGCAGCAGTTTGATGCCCTCCTCACGCATCCCCTGAAACGCGTAGGGGCTGGTGCGGGGTTTGAATGCGCCGCCGCGCAGCAGTTTGGCGCCGGAGGCTTTGACTTTTTGGGCGACTTCGATGATCTGCTCCTCGCTCTCCACCGAACAGGGCCCGGCGATCACGGTCATATTGCCGCCGCCAATGACGGCATCTTTGACTTTGATGACCGTATCCAGCGGATGAAATTTGCGGTTGGCGTTTTTGAAAGGCTCCTGCACACGCTTGACCGCTTCGACGATCTCCATTTGCTGCAGCAGATCGATGTCGATTTTTGCCGTATCGCCGACCAGACCGAGAATAGTCTGATGGACACCCTGGGTGACATGGGGGATCACGCCCTGGGCTTCGATCCAGGCCACGAGATTGTCAAATTGTTTCTTTTCCGGATTTTCTCTGAGGATTACGATCATTTTTCATTTTCCTTTGTTTTATCGTAAAAATATTGGTTTTATCTGCATAAAAAAACCCGCAGACTTTATCAGTATGCGGGGAACCGGACGGCTTTCTAATCTTGAAATTTTCAAAATCGAACCACAACCGAACCGCCCCGCTTTCTAAACTGAAAAGCGAAGCTGCTGCTGAAATAAAATCGGTTGCCGTTAAAAAGTTTCATCATCATTTCCTTTTGTGAAGATATCTCTAATATAATTCGCTGAAAAATTTTTTGCAAGCGGTTTTTATAAAAAGTTTGGTATTTTTTGTTTTTTGTTTGCTTTTTACCTGAAAAAGTGATACATTTCCCCCAAATATATTCAATTTGACACGGGGAACGACATGAAAAAACAGCCGGTGATATTGCTCAATGCCGCATTTGATACTTATAATAACAGAGAGTGTAATATCCTGATCGGTCAATACGCCGAAAGAGTCGCCGCCGCCGGAGGGATCCCTCTGATACTGCCGGTGATCGAAAACCGGGAATTGATCGTCTCTTCTCTAACTGCCGCAGACGGCGTACTGCTGATCGGCGGCAAAGATTATCCGGCAGAGTTTTTCGGTGAAACCACCCACCCGGCAGCCGACATCACCCGGAAACGCCCCCGCTACGATCTGTGGTTGAGCCAATATCTTCTGCAGGATTCCACCCTGCCGGTGCTGGGGATCTGCGCCGGTTGTCAAATGCTGGCGATCGCCGACGGCGGCAAACTCTGTCAGCATCTGCCCAATGCCGATGAATACCACCGCAACGGCAAATTCCATAGCGCTGCGATCTGCGCTGACGGCTGGCTCAGCCGGAGTCTGGGCGTGGCGCCGGGGAGAGAATTTACCGTCAACAGTTTTCACCATCAGGCGGTGCTGGGGAAAAGTTTGCAGCAATTGCAGGTAACCGCTTGCGCCGCAGACGGCACGGTCGAAGCGATCGAACTGCCTGATAAACACCGGATGGTGATGGGAGTGCAATTTCATCCGGAACGCATGGATGATCTGGCTCCGGCGATTTTCGGAGCATTTATCGCCAATGCCGCAGCATACCGGAGTTCTCGCCGTGACTGAAGTTACAGTAATTACCACCGGGACATTAAGATGCCGGAGAAATCTTCTGGAGCCGGATGCCGCACCGGACACTGTTACTGTGCCGGTACGGTGTTTTCTGCTGAAATGCCGCAGTGGTTACTGGCTGTTTGACACCGGACAAACCCCGCCGGAAACCGCCCAAAGTCCCGATGCGCCGTTTCAAATCTCGGTCACTGAAACCCAAACTGCCGGGGCGCAGCTGCGCCGATTGGGGGTGACTCTGACCGGGATCGTGCTTTCCCACGCCCATCGTGACCACACGGCCGGATTGCGGGACTTCCCCGGAGTCAGGACACTGATCCGGCGCCGGGAGCTTGACACGCCTGCCGGAATACAGCTGCACCGGCAATACCCGCAGGATTGGGAGATCATCGACGGTGAATTTGATTTTTCCGGCGACGGCAGTGCCGTTGCCGTCCCGACATCCGGTCACACGCCCGGCCATCAATCACTGCTGGTCCGCAATTTTGACGGCGTGACTCTTTATGCCATAGATGCCGCTTACACCGATAAATGTATCGCCGCCGCCGCAGAATTGCAGCCGTATTCCGGCGACGGCGTGACGGTCATCCCCGGACATCCGGTGCTGCCGGAGGCTTGCCTGCCGGTTTAGTCGGGAGCTGTGCCAATATCACTGCCGCAAATATCGTGCCGCAGCCGAGCAATTCGATCCCGTTCAGGTGTTCGTGGAGAAATATCCAGCCGCCCAGCACCGCAAACACGGATTCCAGACTCATTATCAATGTCGCCGTCACCGGATGGAGATATTTCTGGGCGGCCATCTGCAATGTGAATGCGATTGCACTGGAGCCGACGCCGCAGAAGACCCAGAATGGCAGTGAAGCGGATATGTCTGCGGTCTGCCACGGCTCCCGGACGATCAATGCTCCGAGCGCCGCCAGCAGTGATGCCACGATGAATTGGAGACACGAGAGCCGGATGCAGTCACATTGCGGCGCATAGCGGTCAATGACCAGAATATGCACCGAATATATCACCGAACAGGCAATGACGAAACATTCGCCTTTGCCGATGTTGCCGATCCCGCCGCACAGCAGATATGTTCCTGCCAGCGCCAGCAGTACGGCACCCCAGAGCGCCGGGGAAGTTTTGCGGCGGAAAAATATCCCCGCCAGCGGCACGATGATGATATACAGCGCCGTCAGAAATCCGGTTTTGCCCGCACTGGTATAGATCAGCCCCCATTGTTGACAGATACTTGCCGGAGCCAGCGCCAAACCGCAGAAAATCCCCCCCAGCAGCAGCGTTTTGCGCTCTGCGGGAGTGGCGGCATCGCCCCAGAATGAGATCCGGCGCCTGCGGCACAGGTCAACTGCGATGATGATGACCGCCAGTGCCGCCACTCCGACCACGGAACGCAGGGTGGTAAATACCATCGGCTTGAGAAACTTCATCCCCATACTCTGGGCGGAAAACGCCGTTCCCCAGAGCAATGTGGCAATAAGCATTGCCATTGAACCGAACAGTTTTTTCATTTTTCTGTCACTGCTCCCGGCACAAATAATTATCCGTTAATGTCCCAAATTTTGTGAAACATACATACAAGACCGAATGAACACATAGAATATATCACTTACATTATGGTTTGTCAAAAACATATATTTTGATATTTGGCGGGGTTACGCTTTTTTTGCAGGGGCTCACGCCGCCCCTGCACCCCGCGCCCGCCAAGGCGGGATTTTGCTCTTGGTGTGTCCGCGCTTTATGGCGTGGCTGGTGGCTCGACTCGTGTGGCGCAATTCTGCGGCCTCTTCCGCCTTTTTTGGCGAAAGAGGCACTGGTATTGCGCCACGGTTGCCGC
>SUVU01000144.1 GCA_015061865.1 Lentisphaerota bacterium | reverse complement strand
TGCCATGATCAGATCGCCTCCCGGTCTTTGATCCACTGGCGCAATTCGCGCTGGGTGTTTTCAAAATCTTCGAGCATGGCTTTGGCGAAAATTTTGAAATATTCGCACCATGCTTCGCGGAAATCACCCAATGCCCGGATGCGGTCGGCGAAAACTTCGTCCGGGTGCATTTCTTCACTTTCGGGCAGTTTGAATGAGCCGAATGCGAATGTGTCGGCATCAAAGGTGCCACTCCAGATGGAGTTGTCGTCACGGGTCAGAGCGATTTTGGCTTTGCGGAGTTTTTTGCCGACACTGAGGGCGGCTTTGACTTCTGCACTGCGCAGCGGGCTGTCACCGTTTTTGATCGTGGCTTCCTGCGAACCGTGAGCTTCACCGTCACCGGCAAGCAGTAGCGGAGCTTCGATCATGATGTCAAAGTCATTGCTGCCAATGGTGATTTTGCCGGTTTTTTCAGCGTAGAAAAGCAGCCAGGTCAGGAAATCCCGTCCCGGTTGCGGTTCAACCTGGTTGGCGGGATTGCCGGTGAGTTCCAGTGTCGGCAGCATCGCCGGAACCGTGTGGAACTCCCGATCCAGAATGGATGCCGGAGTCAACTGCAGCGGTTCCAGTTTGGTCGCCCGGTAAAACTGGTCGATAAACAGGTCGATCTGAGTCATGCTGGTCGCACCGAGATATAATTGTTTGGAGTGCGGCTCCAACAGCATCGGGATCCCGGAAAGCGCCGGCGGCATTTTATTGATATGCCGCTCCATGACGTCTTCTTTGATCCGTTTTTTGTCCTTGCCGGAAACGTAATCCCTGCCGGGATTGGCGGCGAGAAACGCCTGTTCCTCCCGTTGGCAGAGGGCGTTGAGCAGCGAGGCGGGGATTTTTCGCACCGCCTGACGGAGCGTCAGGTAATACGCTCCGCTGCGGCTGATGGTCGTCTCGTCGATATTGGTATCCAGCAGATGTTTGCCGGTGACCCAGCCCAACTGGACTTCAGAAGTCACCGAATCCAGTGTCCCCGCTTTGCCGGGCAGAAACAGCGCCGCAAAATTTTCCGGGATCTCCCCGGCGATGTCAAAAATCGTAAATGAAAATGAACCGCGGTCAAAAGGCATTGCAATTACTCCACAAGTTTATCAGAATTGAAATTCTTCACCGAAACCGTAGTTTTCGATGACGTAATCCAGGTCTTTGTCGCCCCTGCCGCTGCAAGTGGCGAGAATGGAACCGTACGGGTGTTCTTTCGCCCATTTCATCGCATAAGCGACGGCATGGGAACTTTCCAGTGCCGGGATGATGCCCTCGTAACGGGAAAGTTTGAAAAAGGCATCGACTGCTTCTTTGTCGTCGATCGGCACATACTGCACCCGGTCGAGATCTTTCCAGAAAGCGTGTTCCGGGCCGACCGACGGATAGTCCAGACCGCTGGCGATGGAGTAGACCGGAGCGGGTTCGCCTTTGTCATCTTTGAGCATATAACTTTTGAATCCGTGCATGGAGCCGGGTTCGCCGTAGGTCAAACTGGCGGCGTGCTGACCGAAAGCCGGGCCGTGACCGAGGGGTTCCACGCCGATCAGATCGACCGGGTCAGCCAGATAAGCGGCGAAACTGCCGGCGGAGTTGGAACCGCCGCCGACGCAGGCGCAGACGGCATCGGGCAGATGGCCGGTCATTTCCAGAAATTGCGCTCTGGATTCCTCACCGATACAGTATTGGAAGTCGCGTACCATCATCGGGAAAGGGTGGGGACCCAGCACCGAACCGATGCAGTAGATGGCAGTTTTATACTGCTTGGCATAAGAGGCGAATGCTGAATCGACGGCTTCTTTCAAAGCTTTCAAACCGTGGGTGACCGGCACGACTTCAGCGCCGAGGATTTTCATGCGTGCCACGTTGGGTGCCTGTTTGGCAATATCGACTTCGCCCATGTGGATCTCGCATTTCAAACCGAAATATGCGGCGGCTGTGGCGAGCGCCACGCCGTGCTGACCGGCACCGGTTTCGGCGATGAGTTTCTCTTTGCCCATGTAGGAAGCCAGCAGAGCTTCGCCCATGCAGTGGTTGAGTTTGTGGGCGCCGGAATGGTTCAGGTCTTCCCGTTTCAGATAAATATGGCAGTTGCCGAGTTTTTCGGAAAGGCGGTTGCAGTGGTAAACCGGCGTCGGACGCCCCTGAAATTCTTTGCGGATGCGGCGCAATTCGCTGATGAATTTGGAGGACTGGCAGATCGAACGGTAAGCGTGATCGATCTCTTTGCAGGCTCTTTCCAGATCCGCGGGCAGCTCCATGCCGCCGTAAGGACCGAAAAATCCATTCTGATCAGGGTAATCCCGGAAATAACGTTTGTAGTTCATGGTAAAATATTCCTTGAAAAATTGTAATAGTTGACTTGAGTTGAAGTTACGGAAAATGGACAACAGACTTTGCTTTGCCGGAAAGCGGCAAAACCACAATCGCCGCAGGATGCGGCATCAATATCGTACCGGCGCCGGGCGCCATCGTCTGCTGTAAAGATTGTCCATTTTGGTTGTTCTCCGTTTATATACTTTATAATAATATAGCGCAGGTGGGTGATGATTGCAAATCATCCGCATAAAAAATCCGGGGCAAGATGTGCAAAGAAAAGAAAATACGATTTTTTTATTAATAAAATTTGCTTTTTTTTTACCGTCGGGGTATATTATACGAGTTGCCAAGTATAGTAAAACTGAAGGGACGAATTTTTTTTATGCGTCAAGACAAGATTCTGAATATTCCGGCGATTCGCAGAATGCCGACATATTTGCACAAATTGCTGAAAATGCAATCCGAGGGCAAAGTCAGCGTTTCGTCCACCGAGTTGGCGGAGTATATGAATATTGAATTGATCGTCGTCCGCAAAGATATTTCCCTGACCGGTATCTCCGGTCAGCGCCGGGTCGGTTATGATGTCAATGAGCTGATCGCCTATATCAAAAAATATCTGGGTTGGGAAAATACCATTTCGGGAGTGCTGATCGGTGCCGGCTCTCTGGGAACGGCATTGCTGGGATATGATGATTTTGAACACTACGGTTTCCGGATCGATTGGGTGTTTGATGCGGCACCTGCCAAAATCGGCACTGAGATATACGGACGCAAAGTCCTTGATATTAACGAGATGGAAAATTGTTTCGGTGCGGAGAACCATCCTGAGATCGCCGTGATTTGTGTTTCCAATGCCGCTGCCCAGCAGGTCGCAGATAAATTGGTCGCAGCGGGGATCAAATATATTTGGAACTTCGCCAATGTGTCGCTGCAGGTGCCGCCGGATGTGGTCGTGCAGCGGGAAGTTATCGCCGGGGGGCTGGCGATGCTGGCTGTGCGGCGGAAGCAGGAGCAGAAACACCACAGCGGCAATCTGCTGCAGAGTATGAGAAAAAAATTATTTCATAAATAATCAACCGTAACAGTAAAAGATCAGGAGGCGCGCGCAAGAGAGAATATTATTTATCAAAAAGTATGGGTGACCGCATTCGTGCGGTATTGTGTTTTTTTACAAAAAAAATTAAGGTAAAAAAGAAAAATGTGTTGCAAAAATTTGTCAGAAGGGGCTGCCGCCAAGTTTGCTGAACTTGATGCCTTTATTGACGGTCTGGGAATTGACCGCAGTGATGAGCGCAGACGCGGACGGCTGATCCAGGTGCTGCACCGGGCGCAGAGTATTTTCGGATATTTGCCCCGTGAAGTCCAGATCCACGTCGCAGAAAAACTTTACCTCACCGAAGCTCAGGTTTCCGGTGTGGTGAGTTTCTATAACTACTTTACCACCGAGCCGAAAGGCAAATACTGTATCGACATCTGCATGGGTACCGCCTGCTACGTCAAAGGTTCTGAAAAAGTTCTCTCTGAAGTCGAACGTGTCCTCGGTGTCAAAGCTGATACCAACCCGACCGAAGACGGTCTTTTCTCTATTTCTGCTCTCCGTTGCGTCGGTGCGTGCGGACTTGCCCCGGTGATGATGGTCAACGGTAAAGTGTATGGCAAAGTCACTCCCGCCAAAGCGGTCGAGATCATCAAAGAATACAAGGAGCGTGGCTGATCATGAATAAAATCACTTCTCAGGATGCGTTGACCGCTGCGTTCAATGCTGCAAAAGGTGAACTCGTTCTCCGTTCCACCAGCGAGCATGACATCAATTCCGTCAAAAAAGATATTCTCTGCTGCGGCGGTACCGGGTGTCACGCCTCCAACTCCCAGGAGTTGATGGACAATCTGCGCAAATATATTAAAGAAAACGGTCTTGAAAACGACGTGCGCGTGGTTCAGACCGGCTGCTTCGGTTTCTGCGCCCAGGGCCCGATCGTCAAAGTCATGCCCGATAACGTCTTCTATGTGCAGGTCACTCCGGAAGATGCCAAAGAGATCGTGGAAAGCCACATCGTCAACAAACA
>SUVU01000143.1 GCA_015061865.1 Lentisphaerota bacterium | reverse complement strand
TGATGAACCATTAAGGATCGATCCGGCAATATGGGCGTGCATACTGATCGCACTTTTGCTGTACCGGTTATGCGGACAGGTGTCAGATTCGTCGAGGATATAGTCCACATTTCCGGCGGCACGGCTTTTGAATGCACAATGGTACATCACAAAATTAAATGTCTGTGTTTCCCGCTCCAGATAATTGCCGTTATTGATCCGGAGAAACGACTCATGCTTACCGGCAAGTATCCGGGCGATATCCCCCATCAGCAGATACTCCCCGCCGCCGGAGCAATATCCGCACCGGATCGAACTGTCCACCGAATCAATGGCATCCCGGATCATTTGGGCAAAACCGAGCAGCAGTTTGCGCCGTTCTGCTTCAAATGCCGCAACCACCGGATCATCAGCCGGAGAGTTTTCCAGATGTTTGATCAAATCAGCGGCAGATGCGAACTTCTGCGGCAAAACTTTTTCATAATACTTCATGTGCGAGGCGCAAAAACACTCTACCCCATTGGAACTGTTATTGATGGTACGCAAATCGTCATCCATCAGAAAAAACGCCGGTTTCTGCTGCGAAAGCAGTACCATGGCATCATAAGAGTATTTCCGGAAATTGGCATCCATCATACATTGACGGTATACGGTCTGATTTTTCTGATTTACCGCGAACTCCATGCCTTCATCGACTTTACCTGCCCCGGGCCAGCCGTGCCCGACCAGACTCTGCACGAGAATACCGGCTTCAATGCCGCTTCCATCCAATTGCCGGCGCAATTGTCCGAATGCTTCAGCATAATGTTTCACCACTGCCAGCGGCTCTTTGCCGCTGGGCAGGATCCCCATGCTGTAAGCGATTTTTTTCATCCCGGTAGCCTCTGCGGCACGTTTCGCTTCAGCGACCATGCCAGGCACGTCTTCCGGGGTGAACCGGACAATACTGATGAAATTCATTTTTTTGGCATCAGGATTTGACACCAAAGGAGAATTCACCTCTCCCCTCCCGGTACAACATCCTGCCAATGCCGTCAATATCGCTCCGGAGGCAGCAACAGAGACGATTTTGCGTTTTACAGACATATATTACATCCTTTATCTGCCGGCGTATTCTTTACCGATATTGATGATCGTTTCCGGTTTGATGTTGCGGAGCGTATTGCCTTTTACACCCTCAATGCCCCAGCCTTCGGGCAGATCAAGCGTAATCGACTCCACGCTGTCGTAGAAAAAGAGTGCGCCTTTGTCACCCTCTGTCCACAAAGTTCCGAAATCCGTCGTTTGGATAAACGGCAGCCGGAAACGGGCAAATGTCCGGTCGATTTCCGGCAATAACCTGCCCATGTGCCTGATTTTTGCCAACTCTCCGGGAAATCGTTCAAAACCAGTTGCCCAACCGTCAAGATCGACCCTGCCGTTGGCATTATACATCGCCATACGGAATACATCCAATGAAAATGTGTCGCCATCTTCCGGTTTCAGCACCAGCGATGATGAGATCATGGCAAACTCTCTGCCCGCCATCGGCGTATAGCGGAAACGGCGGTACCAGTAATTATCGATCGCCAGCGGATTCATCCCCTCAATGCCGAAAGCGAGATTTTCAGCAGAGAGAAAACGGAATATCTCCAACACACCTTTTAAATTGGGGTCAGCTTCATTGCCGGCATAATTGACCAATTCTGCCGCCGCACCGAGCATATCCATATATAACGCCCCCATTCCACCGGCTTTGCAACGGCGGATCAGAGCGAAATACCATTGGCGAAATGCCGGATTATTGAAGTCTGCCACCGGATAATTTCCCTTGAAATAACCGTAAAAAGAGCCGTCGGCATTACGGATGAACCATTCCGGATGATCTTTGAATATCTGTTCGGTTTTGCCGTGCAGATAACCGCCGGGCGACCACGGCCGGGCAAGCATGCCTTTGCTGCTGATATATTTATAATCTTTCATGTGGTTGGCATCGTCAAGTTTTTCCATCGCACACGGACTGTAAGGCATCCGCATGGTTTTGAAACCGAGTTCAGCTGCCGCATCGATAACCCGTTTCCGGTGTGACCAGCTCTGCCGTCCGGTTCCCCAGCTCGCCCGGGACTGGATCGGGAACGATTTGATCCCCTCCTGCTGCCGCAGATGGCGGCGGACAGTCTGCCAGATGGCAAGATAATCGTTTTCAATATTTTCCGCACCGGGGGAGAATATATGCCAGATCCCATAAGTGGTCAAGTTATTGCGTTTGCGTCCGACCAGAAAGCTGAAATCCCGGTTCACGATTTTACCGCCTTTGCGAATTTCCATTTGCGCGTACATCGACATGGCCCGGTCGGGAAATTCTGCCAGTATCCCCTCCTGAGAATTCATATAGATAAACGGCTGACCGCTGCCGAAAAAATTCCATCGCGGCAGCCGGATTTTTTCTTTACCGGACATATCGTAGTGTCCGTAACCGCGCAACGAGGAGTAACACGCCATCCGGCGGGTTTTTAATTCGGTAAATCCCCCCATCAATTTGGCATTACAGCCAATCCTTTCGACCGTGCCTTTGAAGTTTTTCAGCACTACATGATCTTTGATCCCGGCATAAACTCTGCCGTTGATATTAAATTCGCCGCTTTGGAAAATCCACTCCAATTCAGCGCCTGCGGCAGATGTATAACAGACAGCGACCATGCCGCCGTTGCGGGCTTCAAGTTTATTGAACACCCAATCCATTTTGACTTTTTTGCTGCGTTTGGCTTCGCCGTCGGCTTCACCGCTGTCGGAATCAAACGCCTCCGAACCGCCGTAAATTTCCGGCACCGGGACTTTGGCACTGCTGATCACCGCTTTTTTCGCACCGGGGAAAAAGATATTCACTCTGCCGCTTTTAGCGACATTGACCCGGATACCGTTGGCGAAACGGAAAGTACTCTGCCGCACCACCGGAACAGCAGTAAAGGTTTTTATCTGCAGTTCCGGAGCTTTGACTTGCAGCGAAATCTCACCGTGATTTTTGCGCGGCGGAAGTTGCGGCATTGCCAGCAGTTTTTTTGCGGGATAAAAATCGGCTTTGCCGGTGACGTCCCCGGCAAGCGCTGCCACGACCGGCTTACCGTAACCCCAGTAGAAAAACTGCTTGATTAAATCACCATTCATCTGCCAGCTGTCGTTAAAAAACGCCACTTTGCCTTTGCCGTATTTTTTAGTCGCCATATACGGCACATCACCGTCGATCATGGCGATAACTTCGGAATTTTCAGCCGCTTTCACCGGAGCATAAGCGGAGTATGTCTCCCATTTTTCCGGTAAAAATTGGTATTTTTCATCGGCAGATTTACGCACCACCGCCGCCCCGGGTGGCAAAAACTTCCCGCCGGTACTTATTGCCGGAGACAATTCGCCCAGCAACTCAAACGGCGCATCACGACTGATGAGCAGACCGCCGCCGTTTGCCACAAATTTCTGCAATAACGCAATGCGTTCAGCAGTGAAAAATTCCCGCTGACACTTTGCCGGCATCGCATTGATGACCACAAGTTTATAACGGTCAAGCTGAGCAAATGCGGGGGTAATACCATCCTGTTTGGGCGGCTCTTTGTCTGCGGATTCATGCAGAAATTTCCGCAACGGCGCCCCGCCGAGACCATTGAGTATCTCCGGTCCCACCAGCGTCACTTTGAATCCGGCAGCAGCCAGAAAATCCCGGCAGTTATTAGCGATCCACGGTCTGCTGCCGCAAAAAAGCAGCATTTCCGGTCCGGTGCCTTTCGGTTTGGGCAGTTTGACCGCCGCAGAAGCGGTCAAAGCCAGCACCGATGCCGCCAGTAAAATGATATTACGCCCCCATGATTTCATTATTCACCTCCTGTGATCCTGTCAACCGAGATTATCGCGGACAAAATTCAGATTGTGAGTCATACCTTCTTCGGTGGAGGGCAATTCATCGGGATACCAGTATTTTTCGTACTCATCACAAATATAACCGGAGTAACCGACTTTGCCGAGTTCTGCCAGCACCGGTTTCCAATCCACCGTACCTTTGCCCATCAGCGCGGAGACCTTTTTCAGCGGAGTACGGGTTTCCAGAGTCCAATCTTTGACGTGGACATGTTTCAAATACGGAGCTGCCAGCCGAACCGCTTCGGCGCCGTGTTCCACCCCGGCAAGTTCCACCCAGGCGTAATCCAACAGGATACCGACATTGCTCATGCCCACATCCTGCACAAAACGTACCGTATCACGCACGCTCATGGTCAGCGAACCGACGTGAGTTTCCACACAGATGTCAACACCGAGATTTCCGGCATATTCGGCAACTTCGCGGGCACCGGTGACCGAACGGCTCCACACGTCGCAGAACCAGACTTTCTGCATCACATACGGTTCCACGCCGCCATACAAGCGGATCAGCGGACACTCCAGCAATGCGGCGATCTCT
>SUVU01000142.1 GCA_015061865.1 Lentisphaerota bacterium | reverse complement strand
TGCTCTTCCGATCTATAAAGGTGATGTCCGGGTACTGTTTTTTGAAAATATCAGCGATCCACGGCGTCATTACGCAAATGAGTTTGCAGTTGTGCTTTTTCTGGAAACGCTCGACATAACTGAACCAGCCGATACTGTCGCCGAGCGTTCCCACCGGCAGCTGTACCATGACTTCTTTATCTTTCAAATCCATGTCATAGGTGAAAATCGGCTCTTTGCCGCCTTTTTCGTGGATGATGAGCCGGAATTTGATGTAGAATTTTTTGACGCTGGTCACAAACGCCCCCGGCACCGTGTCGGCACTGTAAAGGATCACGCCGGTATCAATATCGGTGAATGTGACATGATACTCTTTGCCGTTGTGCGGGAACAGGATGCGGATGCCTTCGTTGAAGTCAAATTTGATCCCTTCCACCGCATCCAGCACCGGGATTTGCGGAATATCACCGTAAATTTTATTCTGTGCAGGTGCTGCTGACTCTACGGCACTTTTTTTAGCCGAAATCTGATTGCCGGGCAACGGGGCAGGGGCGATAGAAAAATTCAGATCGTTACTCATTTTTTTCCCTCAATAATTAATGTAAAAATCAAACATACGATTAAAATAGCACGTTTGACCGTTTAATACAAATAATTATCGGTATTTGTGCCGGATTCAGGTCGAAAAATATACTTTTTTACAAAATAAAGGTGATTTTTTACAAGTTTTTCCCTCAAGTACGATGTATTATAAATGTTGCACAAGAAAATTTTTTATCAGGAGAAAAGACGATATGAGCGACAAAAAGCAGATTTATGAGTGCGGTACATTGCGTTATACTCTGACCGGCGTGGTGGTGGCTGCCGGGTTGATCATGATGGGATTTTTCAGTTATCACATTTCTACTTATGCGGTAACATCTGCTGTTCCGTTGCGTTTGAAAGAACTTGGTGCCAGCAATACTCTGATCGTGCTGATTATGACGACGATCAGTACGATATTCAATATGACCATCTGCCCGGCGATCAGTTTCCGCAGTGACCGCTACCGGGGCAAACGCTGGGGACGGCGGATCGTGTTTATTATCGGTACGCTGCCGATGATGGTGGCATGTCTGCTGCTGTTCGCATTTTCCGGCAGTATCGGCAGCGGGCTGGCGGCAATGGTGAAAAATTGGTGCAGTGTGGCGCCGACTACTTTTATTATCGGCACGATCGCCGTGATCATGGTGCTTTACCGTTTCTTTTATATGTTCGTCGGGTCGCTGATATACTATATTTACAACGATGTTATCCCCCAGCGTTTTCTTGCCCGGGTGGTGGGATTGGTGCAGGTGGTTTCGGTTGGTGCAGTGGCATTATTTGACTTTTGTTTTCTCCGTTTCAGCCAAAGCCATTTTTCTTTGGTAATGGTTGGTGCGGCAATAGTTTATTGCGTTGGCATCGGAGCGATGTGTCTGCTGTTGAAAGAACCGCAGCTGCCGCCGCTGACCGAGGAGGAAAAAAAGCAGAGCCGGGGCGGCGCCGGTATTTTGACCTTTGCCCGGGAGAGTTTTTCCCATCCTTTTTACTGGTTTATGTTTCTGGATGGAGCATTTACCAGTGTCAGCATGGGGATCGGAGTTTTTCTGATCTTTTTCTATCAGGTCATGGGATTGAGTCTGGAGGATATCGGAAACTTCAAAGGCATCGCCGGTATCGTCGGGACAGTTATCGGTATGGCGGTGGCTACCGTGGGGACGATTTTGATTGACAAATGGCATCCGGTGCGGGTGAATTTTTTCACTAAATTGTTTGCCATACTTATTCCGCTGCTGAATATCAAATGGATATTTTTTTCAATGCCGCAGCAATCATTTTTCTGGGTTTGTCTGGCAGGGGAGATCGCTGTACTGGCTCTGACCAGTTTGATGATGACTTCGGGACAGCCGGCGGCGATGCGCTGTTTCCCCAAAAGCCGTTACGGGCAATTCTGCTCCGCCGGAGCGATGTTACGGTCGGTGATGGTGATGATTTTCGGTACGGTTCTCGGTCTGGCGATCGATTTCGGGAAGAAATGGTTTGCCAATCCGGACGAGGTCTACCGTTTTCTGTGGGCGTGGCGGCTGGTGTGGTGCGGTTTGGGCGTTATGTTTGCATCTTTGATGTACCGTCAGTGGCAAAAGCTCGGCGGCGTTGATAATTACCGGGCTCCGGCGGCGTGGGCAAAAGAAAAATTTGAAGCGATGGAAAATTCGCCGGTCGCTCCGCCGGATCGCCGTTTGGCAAAACTGGGAATTTATCTCTGGGATGCGATCGTGGCGGTGTATCTGCTGGTCGCCGTGATCGTGCCGGCGGTGAAAATGGACAGATATTTTGCCATGTGGAGCGTGCCTGCAGCGGCAGTGGTGCTGGTGTTGTGGCTGGGGCTGCGGTTGAAATTGGGCAGCAATATCAGATCCGGCAGCGTGCCGCATCACGGTCTGCTGCTTTTGACAGCGGCACAGCAGGGACTTTTTATGGGAGTGGCGATGCTGCAAATGCGGCTGCTTGCCGGAACTCGACTGGCGGCACAAATGTACTGTTTTGAATTATCGCTCTGTGCGGTTACGCTGCTGCTGCTGATATTCAGTGTGAAATTGGAGTCGGCAGCGACTCAATCTTCCGGAGAGTTGCGGCGGTAAGCCAGCGGCGTTTGACCGACCACCGAGGAGAATGACTTGGTGAAATGGGCGGAGTCAAAAAATCCGGTTTCATAAGCGATCTCTGTCAATGATAAATTGGTGTTTTTCAGCAAATCCTGGGCTTTATTGACCCGGTAGCGCATCAGATATTGGGAGAATGAACACCACGCTGTTTTTTTGAAAAGTTGACCGATGTACTGCGTGGAACATCCGGTGAGCTTGCTTAACTTGGCAAGGGTGATTTTTTCCCGGTAGTGGTTCTGGATGTAGAAGATCACTTTTTCCAATTCATCATTGTGTTCGATCCTGGTCAGGTCGGGCAATTCGTGGTTTCTGCGGAAAATACTGGTCAGCAGATACTGCATCAGCGCTCCGGTCAGTGCCTCAAATCCGGGGCGTTGAGTGATCAATTCCCGTTCCATTACCGTCAGCATGGAGAGCAGCTGTTCCAGATTATTGTTTTGAAAGATCAAATAGGCGCCGGTCGGGATTTGCGCCAGCATTTTTTGAGCAGATTCGTTAAAAATTTCCGGCAGAAACATAATGTTCCAAATCGAATTTCCCATCGGCAGTGTGAATTCATGTTCATCGTTGGGATTGCAGAGGAAGATACTGCCGGCGTGAATGGCGTAGTGTGAATTGCCTACGGAACATACGCCCCCGCTTTTGACGGCGATCATGATTTCATAGCAGTTGTGGCGGTGGATGGATTCATGAGTCGGGCGCGGCAGTTCCTGATAAACTGCCAGCGGCCAGTCGGAACGGCATCGGTGGCGCAATTCGTATACTTTCATGATCGTTTCCCCCCGGGGATTAGTTTGGTATTGCAGTTTTGGTAAATACTATATTGCAACAGATTTGATTTTGCAAGTTTTTGTAATAAAAAGCGCATGAAAAATACAACTTTTACAAAAAGTTTTTCTGAAATTACAATTTTTCTGCTTGCGTCTGGTATATAATATGCTTGAACCATAAAAAACAGGTAAATTGTGTCTTCATTAACAAAATATAAGGAGAAATATAACATGAACACGACTGCTTATCAACTGCCCTCCAAAGAGGTTCTTGCGGACAAGATCCACGGTTGCTGGATCGGCAAAAACATCGGCGGCACCCTCGGCGGTCCGCTGGAAGGCAAAAGGGATATTTTTGATGTCAAATGGTATTTGTCCGACCCCAATGGTGTGCCGCTTCCCAATGATGATCTGGATTTGCAGCTGTTGTGGCTGACGATGGCGGAGTATTACGGTGCGGAACACCTGACCAGCCGTCACTTCGGGATGATGTGGATGCACGGTATAATCGGACCGTGGGGCGAATACTCCAACTGCCGTCAGAATTGCCACCTCGGCTTTTTCCCGCCGTTGTCAGGTGCGTGCGACAATGATGGTCTCAACCGCAGTAACGGGGCGTGGATCCGGGCGGAGATCTGGGCGTGTCTTGCCGCCGGTAAACCCGATGAAGCGATCCGTTATGCGTGGCTGGATTCCAGTTGCGACCACATGACCGACGGTATTTATGCGGAAATGTTTGTGGCGGCGATGGAAGCGGCGGCATTCTGCGAATCTGATATCCGCAAACTGATAGAGATCGGTTTGAGCAAAATTCCGGATCAGTGCCGCTTGCGTGAAAGCATCGAATTGGCGATTTCCGGTTATGATGCCGGTAAAAAATGGCAGGATGTCCGCAATGAGGTCGTGAAACTCAATGAGGATATGGGGTGGTTCCAGGCGCCTGCCAACGTCGCATTTGTGGTGATCGGTCTGCTGTACGGTGAGGGAGATTTTGCCAAAACAGTTTGCACGGCAGTTAATTGCGGTGATGATACGGACTGTACGGCGGCGACTG
>SUVU01000019.1 GCA_015061865.1 Lentisphaerota bacterium | reverse complement strand
GAGCCTCTTCGAGGCGAGCGCGCAGTCCGCATGCGAATGAACTGTGCGACGCCAAGCGGAGCAACAGCGGCAAGCGCAAGCGCCGCCGATGAGCGGAGGACGAGCAGGAGAGCCTTTACAACCCCCGCTTGTAAAGGCGAATGTAAATTGTACTGATACTGACGTAGCCACGCCATAGCAGAGTCACGCACCCTCACGCCAAACGGTGTGAAAGTCTCCAAACATCCGCAGCAAGCGGAAAAGGTGGGGTTTGGGGAGGAAAACCTCACCGTGTGGGGTTTCCCTCCCCAAGCGTAACCACGCTAAATATCAAAATCAACCGCCCGCAGACTGCAAACCTCACCACGTCCCGCCTCCATTCAAAACGTTAGCAGACTGCAAACCTCCCCCCGTCCCATGCAGACATAAAAAACGGAGCTGTTGCTTTGGCAACAGCTCCGCAGTCTCCGTTTCTGAAGGCAGACCTTATTTTTTACGGAATACGATCCGCCCTTTGGTCAGGTCGTAGGGTGACATTTCCATAGTAACGCTGTCACCGGGCAGGATGCGGATGAAGTTCATACGCATTTTGCCTGAAATGTGGGCGTTCACCACGTGTCCGCCCTGGATTTCCACTTTGAACATGGTGTTGGGGAGCAATTCTTTGACCACACCTTCCACTTTGATCACATCGTCTTTTGCCACGTTAAAATCTCCGGTTCGTTTTCGGTTATCAGGATCATATGTTCGAAATGTGCGCTCCATGCGCCGTCGCGGGTACGCACTGTCCAATTATCTTTGCGGTCGAGTTTCACTGAATCCGTGCCTAAATTGAGCATGGGTTCGATGCACAGCACCATTCCCGGTTCGAGCCGGGGGCCTTTGCCCCAGCCGGTATAGTTGGGAACTTCGGGCGGTTCGTGCAGTTTGATACCGCAGCCGTGTCCGACGTAATCCCGGACGACGGCGAGGCGGTGTTTGCGGGCGGCTTTTTCCACTGCGGCGCTGATATCACGGACAAAAGCGCCGCATTTGGCGGCGGCGATGCCCTGCATCAGAGAATCCAGCGTGCCGTCGAGCAGCCGTTTGACTTCGCCGGTCTGTTCTTTGAAACCGAAAGTCAAAGCGGTATCGCCCAAAGCGCCGTCGATTTTCACCCCGACGTCAATACTGATGATGTCGTTTTCGGTAATGATCTGTTCCGGGGTGCCGATGCCGTGGATGACGGTATCATTCATGGAAATACAGATATTGCCGGGGTAGCCGCAGTAATTTTTGAATGCGCTGATGCCGCCGGTGCGGTTGATGAGTTCGCCCGCTAATTGGTCGAGTTCAAACGTACTCATGCCGGGACGTGCCATAGCGGCGATCTCGTCCCGGACACAAGCCGTCACCGCCGCAGCGCGGCGGATGCGGGTGATCTCCTCCGGAGTATGGATGATCCGGGTCGGAGGCATATTATCTTACTCCAAAACCTGGGCGAGTTCAGCGATGATCTCATCGAGATCGGTGCTTTTGCAGGTGTAGAGCAGACCGAGTTTCTCGTAGTATTCGATCAACGGCTGGGTCTGTTTGTGGAAAACCGCCAGACGGGATTTCGCCGTTTCCAGCGAGTCATCCGGACGCTGGAAAAGTTCAGAACCGCATTTATCGCACACACCGGCGACTTTGGGCGGCATGAAAATTTTGTTGTAGATCGCTTCGCAGCCGCGGCAGTTCATGCGGGCGGTGAGGCGTTCGAGGATGATTTCGTCGGCGACGTTGAGGTAGACGACGGCGTCGATTTTTTTGCCCATGCCTTTGAGAGTTTCAGCGAGGGTATCCGCCTGAGCGATGGTGCGGGGGAAACCGTCGAGGATGAAACCTTTTTCGCAGTCGGGCTGCTGGAGGCGTTCGCCGACCATGCCGCAGACGAGGGCATCGGGAACCAGACCGCCGGATTTCATGATGGCGCCGGCTTCTTTACCGGCGGGGGTGCCTTTGGCGACTTCGGCACGGAGGATGTCGCCGGTGGAAATGTGGGCAACGCCGTATTTGGCGATCATCCGGTTGGAAACCGTACCTTTACCGGCACCGGGGCCGCCGAGGAAAATAAGATTTTTTTTGGTAAGCATTTTTTGATTCTCCTTTACTTATTGACAATATGCTCAAACAAGTCGTTTTCAGCTACTTCGCACTGGGAACCGTCTGCCATATTTTTGATGATGGCGATATGTTTTTCCATTTCGCTCTCGCCCCTGATCAGCGTAAAAGCTGCCTGACAGCGGTTGGCGGAGCGCATCTGGGCTTTGAAAGAACGTTCCTCCAGTTCCAGATCCACCCGGATACCGGCCCGGCGGAGTTTGTCTGCCAGCGCGAGGTTGGCGAGGCGGGCAGATGCCCCCAGACCGATCAGGTAGATACCGGCAGTGGCGGTTTCCGGAGCCGGCACCTGCAATGCTTCACGCACCATGAGCAGCCGTTCGACCCCGGTGGCAAATCCGACTCCGGGCAGCGGTTTTTTCTCACCGGGCAGGAATAATTCATATCTGCCGCCGCCGGCAATGGCGATCTGACCGCCGAGTTCCGGATGGGTGACTTCAAAGACGGTGTGGACGTAATAATCCAGGCCGCGCACAAGTTTGGAATCCGCCGTAAACGGCACACCGAGCATGGTCAAAGCAGATTTTACCTCCTCAAAATACGCCTGCGACTCTGCGCTGAAGTGTTGCAGATAATCGGGGGCACCGGCGATGATTTTGCCGCAATTTTCCTGTTTGCAGTCCAGAATACGCCAGATGTTGCGCTCCAAACGGGTGCGGCAATCGGGACACATTTCGTCGATATGTTTGGCGAAATACTCTCTCAACACCGCTTCAGCGGGCGCCCGGTCGGCAGCAACGCCGCGGGTATTGATGGTGAATCTGGCGCCCTCAATGCCGATCGCCTGCAAATAATTGTGCAGCATGGCGATACATTCGGCATCGATCAACGGGGCGCATCTGCCGACGTTTTCCACGCCGATCTGGTGAAACTGGCGGCGGCGTCCGGCGGAGGGGCGTTCGCCCCGGAACATCGGGCCGTAGTAAAAAACCCGCTGTTCGGTACCGTTGGCGACGTCGGTATTGGTCAATGCCCGCATGACTCCGGCGGTTCCCTCGGGACGGAGGGTGAGGCTTCTGCCGCCGCGGTCTTCAAAAGTATACATCTCTTTCTGGACGACTTCCGTTTCGCCGCCCAGACCGCGCTGAAAGACTTCGGTGTATTCAAACACGGGGGTACGCAGTTCGCCGTAGCCGTAATCGGAGAATATTTTAGCGGCGGTGTTTTCCAGAAAACGCCAACTTCCGGCCTCGGCGGGAAATACATCCGCAGTGCCCGGCGGGGGTGCAAATGCTGCCATAATCAACTAACTCCTTCCTGAAAAAAAGCAAAACGCCCGACGAAATCAGATTTTTCCGTCAGGCGGGGGTCACTTTTTCAAGTCCCTTAAACAAGTTGTTTTGAAATTACCGGAACTGGGCGGGGTCGAGTTTTTCGACCGCTTCTTTCAGTTCTTTACCGGCGCGGAATTTGATCACGGCGCGTTCCGGGATGATAACTTCGTTTTTGGTATCGCGGGGGTTGCGGCCTTTGCGGCTTTTGCGGACTTTGATTTCGAAAACGCCGAAGTTGCGCAATTCAATATCGTTTCCGGCAATAAGTTCACCGGCGATGCTGTCCAAAGTACGCTGGACGATGTCAGCCACATCGCTCTGAATGATTCCGGTTTCTTTGGCAATTTTCACTACGAGATCACGTTTCGTCATTTTTCCTTTTCCTCTATGTTGAAATTTTTTGTAAATGGCTTATTTTTCACTTGCAATCTTATAATATCGCACCAAAACCCGATTTCGTCAACAGCAAAACGGAAAAAAAGCGGCTTTTTTTCATATTTTCCTGTCAAAGAGTTGTTTTCTGCTTGCAAAAAGCGCAAAACAGTGTTAATTTCTTTCTGACAACACGAATTTGGAAATACTTGAAAAATTAGGTAATGTCCCAAATTTTGTGAAACATACATACAAGACCGTATGAACACATTTTATGGCGACACATAGAATATATCACTTGCATTATGATTTGTTAAAAATATAAAACGATTTGATTGCACCCGGTGGATGCAGCGTGTGGCAATGTCGTGTTTTGCGCCGAGTACGGTACGGGAGTGTACTGCCGTACTCGACCGTACCGGCACAGAAGCAAGGCGCGAAAGTGCCCGCGATGCGCCACCGACGGTTAGATTTTATCACAACAAATGGGATAATAATAAAAATTATGCCGACGATCAAAGATATTGCCAAAGTTTGCGGAGTCTCATTTCAGACGGTTTCCTATGTATTGAACGGCAAGCCGGGGAAAGTTTCTGCCGCCACCAGAGAGAAGATCCTGCACAGTGCCAAAGAGATGGGCTACTCCCCCAATCTGGCGGCACGCAGTATCGTCAAAGGCAAAACATTTCTGATCGGTCTGCTGTTTCCGGCGGTGAATGACCACTTTTACCCGGAACTGGTTTTCCGCATCCAGCACGAATTGCAGAAACGGGGCTACAACGGTATCTGCAGTTTCTGGGAAAATGATGCCGGGGCGGCAGAGGCGTTCCGGGCGATCGCCCGCCACCGGGTGGACGGGATCATCTGCGCCCACAGCGATCCGGTGCTGCTGCCGCCAAATATTCCGGTCGTCAATTACAGCCGCCAGCTGCCCGGTGCTGATGCGGTCAGATTCCCGAAACAGGAGACGATCCGTGCCGCATTTGAGTATTTACAGCAGCAGGGACATCGCAAAATCGGGATATTTGCCTCGGAGAGGTCGTCTCTGAGTGCAGAAACATTGCAGCTGTTTCCGAACCGCAGCTGGATCAAATACGGCAGCTGCAGTTTTTCCGGCGGTTGTCAGATGATGGCGGAGCTTCTCCGGGAAAAAGAGCTGCCCACCGCCGTGATCACCCATAATGACATTATTGCGATCGGGGCGATCACTACGGCTTTGAAAAACCACCTGTCCGTGCCGGATGATCTGTCGGTGATCGGCCGGGATGACATTGAGGAAGCACGCTATGCTCCGGTGCCTTTGACTACTTTTGCGGTCAAAGGCGAACCATTGCATGAAGTGCTGGTCAGGATGCTCTGCGAAAGAATTGAAAACCCGTCCCTGCCGGAGCGTGATGTCGTTTTGCCCTGGCAGTTTGTAACCAGAAATTCCGTTAAAAACATGAATGAGAGGTGACCACATGAAAAAACTTTGCCTGATGATGCTGGCGGCAATCACCGCAGGATGCACTCCACTGGCGGCAGATTATGCTTCATCCGTCCGCGCCAAAAGGAAATCGGTTTCTGCTGCCCGGAGCCAGAGCGCACCGGCAGACCGGATGGTGCTTGCCGGATCAAACGGCAGTTTTTTCCGGGCTGAAGCGGGCAGACAGATGGCGTATACCGCCGGATTCACCCTGCAGGTCAAACTCGCTTCCGCCGCCCACGGCGAAGTCAAAAAACTTGCCGAATCCCTCGGCGGCTATCTCGTTTCCAGCCGCAACAACAATATGAAAATCAAAATTCCGGTCAAAAAAGCGGATGAGTTTCTGAATACCGTAAAAAAATCCGGCAAACTCCGGGATTTCCACATCAGCGCTGAAGATTTGACCGACACCATCACCGACCTCAATGTGCGGCTGGACAACCTGAAAAAATTCCGCACCCGGCTGACCGAATTGCTCTCCAAAACCCTGCGGGTCGAGGAGATCCTCAAAATTGAGCGTGAACTCAACCGCATCACCACCGAAATGGAACGGCTCACTGCCCAGCTGCAGAACAACCGCACCCGGGTTGATTTCGTCACGTTTGAGGTCAAACTGCTGGAACAGCACGGCGCACTTCCCGGCGGCAATCCGGCGGCAGTTGCCAATTTCGGATTTTTGCAGCTGTTTGCCGATGACAAAATCGCCGGGAATGAGGATGAACCGCTTTTCGGTCTGGATATCCCCGCCGGTTTTGTCGCCACCCGGACAGGAAAGATCACAACGCAGGATGTGTTTGCCGCCACCAGTGCCGATGATTGCATTTTCCGCACCTGGGAGACGGATATCCCCGCCGAAAGCACCCTGAAGTTCTGGGAACAGCTCGTCTGCCGGGCGCTGAATATCTACAACGGTTACGGCAATATCAAAGCCGAAGCGGTCAAATTCAACGGTGCTGATGCCGTCAAAATCACCGCCGATGTCCTCACCGACAGCGGCATACTGAAATACCTGACCGTGATTTCCGTCAAACGGCACAAAATCTGTGACGATGAGTTGCAGGTCATCGAATTTTTCGGCCCCGAAGCCGCCTTTGAGAAAAACCTGAAAACCGTCACCACGCTGATCCAAAAGTAAGCTGACGGCATAAAAAAAGATGAGGGTTCGGGGAAAGGGAAAAACTCCCTTCCCCTGAAATCATCACACCCCCTGCACCTCAATATACTGGGTGGTGGCGAGGGAATAAAAGGGCATTTCGTGGCCGAACGGCAAGCCGGTAAAAACCGGGCAGTTGACATTGGCGGCGAAATTTTCCAGAACCGGGGTAACGTCGCCGCAATTGGTGAAGTATCCGAAAATCACACCGGCACACTTTTCAAAAGCCCCGGCAAGCCGCAGTTGGGTCAGGGCACGGTCGATACGGTACGGTGCTTCACCGACATCCTCCAGCACGATGATCCTGCCGGTGGTATCGGGAAAAAATTTACTTCCGGCAAGCGAGGCTGCCACGGTGAGATTTCCGGGGAGCGCCAAGCCGCCGGCGTGCTTGCCGCGCCAAGCGGGCAACTGCAAAGATACCGGGCGGGATTCCAGCGCATCATTGAGAGTCCGGATGGATAAATCATCATCCATTTCCGCCAGAAACTTCAACATGGGGGCGGCGACGGCAGTTCCGGCGCAACAGGCGGTCATTGCCCAATGCAGTGCGGTAATGTCGCTGAATCCGGCGATTTTCACGTTGTTCCGGCGCAAAATTTCCCAATCGAGCAAATCCAGTATCCTGGCACAGCCATAGCCGCCGCGGGCCGCCCAGAGCGTCGTCCCCGGTGCGGCACCGGCGGTGATATCTGCGGAGCGCAACGCATCGTCTGCCGCCAGAAACGGCAGTTTGCTGCCGGTAAAACAGTGAGGTAATACGGTCACATCAGCACCGGCATTCTGCAGTGCAGTGATCCCGGCGGCGGCGGTCTCCGGAGCGATGGCACCGGCGGGGGCGCAGACGGCAATGGTTTGCGGTGCGGAAAATTTCCACATCAGATCAGATGTCCCATGCGTTCTTTTTTGGTACGCAGATAGAATTCGTTTTCATCCACGGGATCAATGACGATCGGCACCCGTTCAGCGATTTCCAGACCGTAACCGCTGATGCCGACCAGTTTTGCCGGGTTATTGGTGAGCAAACGGACAGATTTAACGCCGAGATCCAGCAAAATCTGCACGCCGATACCGTATTCACGCAAATCCGGAGCGAAACCGAGTTTCACATTGGCATCGACGGTATCCAGCCCCTGATCCTGCAATTGATAGGCGTGGATCTTATTGAAAATACCGATGCCCCGTCCCTCCTGCCGCAGATAAACCAGCACGCCGGAGCCGTTTTTGGCGATCATCCGCATGGCGGCATGGAGCTGTTCGCCGCAGTCGCAGCGCAGGGAGCCGAAAACATCGCCGGTCATACATTCGCTGTGGACTCTGACCAGCACATTTTCCTGACCGGCGACCTCGCCGCAGACCAGGGCGAGGTGTTCCAGATCATCGACTTTAGTACGGTAGGCGGTGACTTTGAAATCCCCGAAAGGAGTCGGCAGTTTGGCATCCGCCCCCCGGATGATCAACTGTTCATGGGCGCGGCGGTAAGCGACCAGATCGGCGACCGTCCCCATTTTGAGCTGATGGGTCTTACAGAATTCGATCAATTGCTCCTGCCGTGCCATCGTGCCGTCGGGATTCATGATCTCGCAGATGACGGCGGCGGGATATAATCCGGCAAGCCGTGCCAGATCGACCCCGGCTTCAGTGTGACCGGTGCGGCGCAAAACCCCGCCCGGACGGGCGATCAGCGGGAAAAGATGACCGGGAGAATTGAAATCCTGCGGGCGCACTGCCGGATCGATCAGGGCTTTCACCGTGGCACAACGGTCGTAAGCGCTGATGCCGGTGGTGGTGTTTTTGCGGATATCCACGCTCTGGGTGAATGCGGTGCGGAAGTGATCGGCGATGCCGCCGGGGACATTGAGATCGAGTTCCGCCGCCCGTTCCGCAGTGATCGGCGCACAGATCAAACCGCAGGCGTGTGTCGCCATAAAAGTGATATGTTCCGGCGTGACGGTTTCTGCGGCAACGATCACGTCGCCCTCGTTTTCACGGTTTTCATCGTCGGTGATGACCACCATTTTTCCGGCACGGATGTCGGCGATCAACTCTTCGGGGGTATTGAAAATGGAATTTCCCATGCTCTGTTCCTCATCAGGTACATTACTGTATATCAATCATGATGATAATATATCCCCAAAGTAGAAATTTTCAAGTGTCCGTTTCAGCGGCGGCCGAAGCGTCTTTCGATCTCTTTGAGTGAAACATCAATGACCGTCGGTCTGCCGTGGGGGCAGAGCGTCCCCTGACGGCAGGTGCGGAGCATGGCAAGAAGTTTTTCCATTTCCGGCAATGTTAATTCATCGTGGGCTTTGATCGCCGCTTTGCAGGCGGCACGGGCGGCGAATTCCGGGGCGATGCCGCCGGGGGAAGCGCCGGAATTTTCCAGTAATTCCGTCAGCATATCGCAGAGCCATTCCCCTACCGGGCGGTGATTTTTTGCCGCCTGCGGTACGGCGGTGACGATCACGGCAGTGCCTCCGGCAGACTCGACTTCAAATCCCAGTTGTGCAAAAACTTCACTGTTTCCGGTCAACAGCCGCACCATCGGCAGCGGCAGTTCCACCGTTTCGGGGATCAATAACGCCTGACTGACGGCATTACCGGCATTGGCGGCGGCGAGGATGTGTTCAAACATGATCCGTTCATGGGCGGCGTGCTGGTCGATCAGCACCAGTCCGGTGGAGGATTCCGCCAGAATATAGGTATTGTCGATCGCCCCGATGATCCGGCGGGGCCAGTTGCCGGTGAACGCCGCCGGACGCACTTCACGCACCAGCGGTGAAAGCTCCTTTTTCACTTCGGCAGCGCCGGCAGGAACGGCTGAGATCGCCGGGACTTCCGGCTCCGGCACGGCAACTTCCGGTTCCGGCACGGCCGGGGCGGCTTCCACGGGACGTGACAATTCTGTGAAAGTCGTTTCCGGCGGCAGCACGGGCAACTCATCCTGCACCGCTGAAGGCGGGGTGTAGGATATCGCCGCTGAATCCAGAATCAGCGACAGCGGCAGTTTGCCGCTTAACGGCAAATCATTTTCCCGGATCGCCGCCGGAATACTTTCCGGAGTACGCATCTGGCGCAATGCCCCGGAAACTGCGGCTGATACGGCACGGCTGATGGCGTATTCAGATTTGAAACGCACCTCCCGTTTGGCGGGGTGAACGTTGACATCCAGCTGTTCCGGGGGCATATCCAGAAATATCACCACCGGATTGTATCTGCCGGACTCTGCCAGCGCACCGTAGCCGTCCCGGATGCCCCGGTAAACGGCTTGCGCCTCGACCGGGCGGGAGTTGATAAAAACTTTCTGATCTTTGCGGGACGGACGGGTGAAACCGGGGGCGGCGACACAGCCGGAGAGGTGCAATTCATTCTCGGTATGCTCAAAAAACAGCATATTATCCACAAATTTTTTGCCGAAAATCTCCCGCAGGCGGTATTCGATTTTGCCGGTGCCGGGGGTGTGCAGCACCATCCGGTTGTCCAGCAGCAGTTTGAAACCGATCTCCGGATGACCGATCGCCATGACGGCGACCATCTCCTCGATATGATGCTCCTCGGTGGCGGGGGATTTCAGAAATTTTTTGCGGGCGGGCAGATTGCAGAAAAGATCCCGCACCTCGATCCGGGTCCCCGGCGGGCCGCCGTAGGGCTTCTGATGCAGTTCGCCGTCTTCAGCGCAGAAAACTTCCGTGCCGCTATCAGCTCCGGGCTGCCGGGTTTTCAGAGTGAAACAGCTTACCGAAGCGATCGACGGCAGTGCCTCCCCCCGGAAACCGAGGGTCATGATGCAATCCAGATCGTTTTCATTGAGCAGTTTGCTGGTGCCGTGGCGCTGCAATGCCAGCATGGCATCTTCACTGTCCATGCCGCAGCCGTTATCGGTGACGGCGATCAGCCGGTTGCCGGCACGCTCGATTTCCACGGTGATTTCGGAGGCTCCGGCATCAATGGCATTTTCCACCAGTTCTTTGACCACCGACGCCGGACGCTCGATCACCTCGCCGGCGGCGATCCGGTTGGCAAGCAGCCTGCTCATTACTTTGATACGGCTCATGATGTTTATTCTCCATCAAAAATATTGCAGGCGGCGAAATGCCCCGGTGAGACTTCGATTTCCGGCGGGATCGCATGGCGGCATTTGTCCCGGCACTTTTCACAGCGGGGGGCAAAACGGCAGCCGGCGGGATATTCCCCCGGCGGCGGTACGGTACCGGGGATGGTCTGTAATTTTCCAGCCGTGCCGCCAAGTTTGGGAACCGCCTGCAATAAAGCTGACGTGTAGGGATGCTGCGGAGCCGTCAGAATATCGGCGGCACTGCCGGTTTCCACGATTTTGCCGGCATACATCACGGCGATCCGGTCGGCCAGCGTGCCGACCACACCGAGATTGTGGGAGATCAGCAGCAGAGCCATGTTGCGCTCAATGCGCAAATGCTCCAGCAGATCCAATATCTGCGCCTGGATCGTCACATCCAGTGCGGTAGTCGGTTCATCTGCGATCAACAGCTGCGGATTTCCCGCCAGTGCCATGGCGATCATCATCCGCTGCTGCATTCCGCCGGATAATTCGTGTGGATAGGCGCGCATCCGTTTTTCCGGATCAGGAATCCCCACTGCGCCGAGCAGCCGGGCGATTTCCCGGTTGCGGTCAGTTACTTCCGGACGGTGCAGGAGCAATACTTCAGCGATCTGGTCGCAAACCCGCATCACCGGATTGAGCGAAGCGCCCGGTTCCTGAAAAATATAAGCGATCCCGGAACCGCGCAATTTGCGCATTTTGCGCGGCGGCAGTTGAAAGAGGTCACAGATTTCACTGCCGGTATTGAATAACACCCTGCCGGAACGTTTGTTTTTACCGCCGAGCAGTCCGGTCAATGCCAGACAGGCGGAACTTTTGCCGCAGCCGGATTCACCGACCAGCGCCAGCACTTCGCCGGGATTCAGATGAAACGAGATGTCAGAAACCACCTCGGCGTATCCTTTGCCGGAAGCAAATGCGACCGTCAGATTTTCAACCTCCAGCAACTTGTCCGGCATCGGCATTTTCCTTTCCAGATTTGATCGTTCAATATCCCTTGTACGCTCTAAATATAGCACAGGGACAATGAATATTCCACAAAAAAACAGTTGACCACTGGAAAAAAACAGGCTTTGAACTTATATTATATACTGTTGAGACGATTTCAAAAGTTCTTAAACACCGGTTGCGATTGACAGACTTTTGCGATTGCCTCTGATAAAATTAAGAATAATGGCTATAAATTTTTATTGAGGAAATCCATGGGAAAGGTTTTCATTACCGGCCGCGGTCTGCTGACTCCGCTGGGCAGAGGTCTGGCTGAAAATGAAGCCGCATTGAGAAGCGGTAAAAGCGGGATCGTGTCTATTCCGGACTTTGTGGAACACAAACTGGACAGTCAGATCGGCGGTATGCCCGATATGAACCCGGAAACTCCGTTGCTTGACCGGAAAACCAAACGCTTCTGTCCGCCGGTGGGTTCGATGTCTGTGGTTGCCGCCGCTGAAGCATTTGCAGAAGCAGGGATCGCTCTGGAAGATATTCCTTCCCTCAATATCGCTCTGGTCGGCGGTCAGGCCAGCAATAATTCGCTGGAAGTATACCAGCACGCCCAGAGTTATTGCGACCGCAATTACAATCTCCGGGCGGTGACTCCGTTTGCCATTCCCCGGATCATGCCCTCCAGCTCAGTGAGTATCCTGTCGCTGATTTTCGGTATCAAAGGCGAAAGTTACGACATTTCCGCCGCCTGCGCCAGCAGTGCGCTGGCAGTGATGCTGGCGGCAAGATTGATCCGTTCCGGTGAATACGATATGGTATTGGTCGGCGGTGCCGAACAGGTGGACTGGACGACGGCCCTCGGCTTCTGCGCCTGCCGGGCGCTGGCGACGAAGTATAACGATTGTCCGGCCAAAGGCAGCCGTCCGTTTGCCGCTGACCGGGATGGTTTCGTTCTCGCCGGCGGGGCGGCATATATGCTGCTGGAATCCGAAAAAAGCGTCAAAGCCCGCAACGCCAAACCGATTTGCGAAATCACCGGCATCGCCGGCAACAGCAGTGCTTCGGATATGGTCGTGCCGGATGCCGGCTCCAGCGCCGGAGTCATGGCTAAAGCGCTCGCCGATGCGGGACTTTCCATCAACGACATCGGCTATATCAATACCCACGGCACCGCCACCAGTGTCGGTGACAAAGTGGAAATCGACGCCATCCGCCACCTGGTTGCCGGCGGCAAATGTCCGGCGATCAACAGCACCAAAAGCCAGACCGGTCACATGATCGGTGCTACCGGAGCTGCGGAGGTGATTTTCAGTTCGATCATGTTGGAAAAAGGCTTTGTTTCGGCGACGATCAACTGCGAAAATCCGGATCCGGAATTTTCTGATGTTGACATCGTCCGTGAAGTGCGTGACAACGTACAGTTTGACCATGCGCTGTCCAACAGCTTCGCATTCGGCGGCTCCAACGCCTGTATCATCATCAGCAAGTGCAAATAATTATTATTGTCCCATTTGTTGTGATAAAATCTAACCGTCCGGCTTCGTTGCACTACGCCGTGACAAGTCGGTGGCGCATCGCGGGCACTTTCGCGCCTTGCTTCTGTGCCGGTGCGGTCGAGTACGGTAGTGCACTCCCGCACCGTGCTCGGCGCAAAACACGACATTGCCGCCCGCTGCATCCACCGGGTGCAATCAAATCGTTTTATCTTTTTGACCAATCATAATGTAAGTGATATATTCTATGTGTCGCCATAAAATGTGTTCATTCGCTCTTGTATGTATGTTTCACAAAATTTGGGACATTACCAAATAATTTGACCACAAACAACCACCGGGAGTGTCGCAAAAGCGACACTCCCGGTGGTATGTTTTTTTCTATTCTCCGCTGTGACAGGAGAAAAGTATTGCTTACTGTCTGAACAGGGCGCAGACTTCGGCGGCGTTTTTGGCTTCCAGGATCTTTTTGACGGTATCCTGATTGTAAAGGCAGGCACCGATCGCCGCCAGACACTCAATGTGCGGAGCATTACCATCTTTCGGGCTGAGGCACATCACAAAAATCCGGGCAGGTTCGCCGTCCAGCGAATCGAAATCGCATCCGGTGCGGTGAATACCGATCGCCACCGTCATCCGGCTGACCGTATCGGTTTTGGCGTGCGGCAGGGCGATACCGTTCTGCATACCGGTCGAGGCGACGGTTTCGCGGCTCAACACTTCGCTCAGGCACGCATCACGGTCAATGACGGCGCCGGTACGGTTGCACGCATCGACCAATTCCTCGATAATTCCGGGTTTATCATTGGATTTCAAATCCATGATCACCGCTTTTTCGTTCAAATAGCGGTTGAATTGCTGCCGTCCCCGGCGGTTTTCCGGGAGATTATCGTTCTGGCCGGAGAAGTAATCCTGACGCAATTCCGCCGGGTCTGCGATGGTTTTGAGTTTTTCCAAGTCCATGTGCAGAGCAACGATGGTTTCAAACATGATCGCCTGAATGAAAGGCACTTCGTCGGGGTTGGATTCAAACACGATCTCCGTGCCGGAAACGGTCATGGCAAAGGACAAACTGTTTTTGCGGATCTGCACCACGCCGTTTTCTTTATCCAGACGGCTGAGCATGTAGCCTTCGGAAACAAACGTATCCAGCAACTGCCGCAGTACAAAATCAGCGACGATCTGCGAATCAAACGCATACGGCGTGTGAACGACGGACATATCTTTGCTCTCTTTGCGGACACCTTTACCTTTGATACCCAGCACCAGCGACAGCAGCGGCGGCGCCACGATCGTCGTGACCAGCGTCATAATGATCGCCACACCGAACATTTTGGCATCCAGCACCGGTTTGCCGTCATACATGGTGGTCATACCGATACCGGCAATGATCAAAGCCACTTCGCCGCGCGGCACCATGCCCACACCGATCCGGAGCGCACCGAGCGTATTGAAATTCATAAACAGTGACGGCAACGCACAACCGATGATTTTCGCAAACACCGCCAATGCAGAATAGATCAAACCGATTTTCAGCACCTCCGGATCGGCAAAGACCCGGATATCCACCAGCATACCCATCACCACGAAAAACACCGGCACCAGGAATGAATACAACGGATGCAGTGAGCGCTGCAGTCCGAAAGAAATATCGGTTTTGGACAAGCTCAATCCCATTACATACGCACCGACGATCATCGCCAGCCCCTGTTGTTCAAAAACCCCCGCCAGCAGCAGCGCCAGACCGAATGCCAGACAGGAATAAGTCGTCACGGAGCGGAAAGATTTGAGGAATTTGGCGATATAGCCGGCGGCGAGCAGACCGATGACCGTCGCTCCCAGCCAGATACCGATGCTTTTGACCGAAATCAAACCGATTTTGCCCCAATCCGTAGATGCTCCCGGGGCGACACCGACCAGACCGATCACGATCGCCAGACAGATGATACCCAGCACGTCGTCGATAACCGCCGCCGCCATGATGGTCACGCCTTCGGGGGTGTCGATTTTTTTCTTTTCCGACAGGATGCGGGCGGTGATGCCGACGCTGGTTGCGGTGCTGAGGATGCCCAGAAACAGTGAACACGGGTGCATAAGTTCATAGCCCAGCATGAATTTGCCGATCCCGGCACCGAAAAGGAAGGAAAAAATCACCCCGCCGATACCGACCAGAGTTCCCGCCAGAGAATACCGGATAAACATGCGCAAATCAGTTTCCAGACCTGACATGAACAGCAGCAGAATCGAGCCGACAGTGGCGATCGCATAAAGCGAGGAGTGGTAGACCGGAAACGAAACGTTGGCAATTTCAGCCACAGCGCCATTGCTGCCGGTAATGCTTACGGTTTGCAGAAATCCGAATAAACCATGCTCCATGCCGTGAAACGGCAAGCCGATGCCGCCCAGCAGATAGGGGCCGATGATCACACCGGCGAGCAATTCGCCCAGCACCGACGGTGCTTTGATTTTTTTAGCGATGTCACCGCAGAAGCGGGCGGCGAATAAAATCACGCCGATTTGCAAAACCAGAATCGAAATCTGCTGAACTGTAGTAAGATGAAAATTCAACATGATCCACCTCTTTCTTTATTTATATTATATAATAAGTTTATTTGAAATAAAATTTGACTTAATATAGCGCTAAAAGAGTTTTTTTCAAGCAAATAAATTAAAAAATCCTAACTTCTCCGGCAGTCCAGGAGCTACACGCCGGCATCACTTGAAAAAAAACGGATTGCTGTGTATATTTAGCCTCTGACCGGGAGGATGTTTTTATTTATGATCGCAAAAGTTTTGACCGACATATCGCTTGACCGCGAATTTGACTATCTGGTGCCGGAAAATGATGGGAACACCTACCGGACAGGCAGTGCCGTGACCGTACCTTTCGGGCGCACGGTACGCACCGGGTATATCGTCAGTTTTGCGGAAACTTCCAATTACGATACGGCGAAACTCCGTCCGATTTCCGGTCTTGCCGCAGATCGTGCCGCCATTCCGGAAAAACTTATTGCGCTGGGCAAATGGATCGCAGAGTATTATTGTGCCAGTCAGGAACACGCCATGCGCACCCTGCTTCCCGCCGCAGTACGCAGCGGCAAAATCAAAGAGCGCACCGTAAAACTTTATTCCGTCACTGACCGCACCGCCGCCGAAAAATACCTGCTGGAACACGCCTCCGATGCCCGGCTTGCCAAACGGCTGAAAGTCCTCAAACTGGTCATGCGCCGCAAGGAAGCGGTCAAAGCGGAATTTTCCGGTGACATCGACTTCAGCGCCGGAGCATTTGACGCACTGGTAAAATCCGGCTTGATCTCCTGCCGCGAACAACCCCTCTCCCCCGATCCCCTCGGCGGGGTGGAGCCGGTTCCCGATGCGCCGCTGACGCCCTCTGCCGATCAGCGCAAAGCGCTGGATATGATCTCTGACATGCTTGCCGGCAAAACCTCTTCGCACGTCCAACTGCTCTACGGCAGTACCAACAGCGGCAAAACTGAAGTCTATTTGCAGGCGATCTCCAAAACTGTCGCCATGGGCAAATCTGCGATCGTCCTCGTCCCGGAAATTTCGCTTACACCCCAGACCGTCCGCCGTTTCCGGGCGCGTTTCGGCAATAATTTGAGTGTTTTGCACAGCCGCCTGACCGACCGGGAGCGCTTTGATGAGTGGAACCGGATCAATTCCGGCAAAGTTCAGATCGCCATTGGCGCCCGGTCGGCACTTTTTGCGCCGTTTGACAATCTCGGTCTGATCGTCGTCGATGAGGAGCATGACAGCAGTTACAAACAATCCGAATCCCCCCGCTACCTCGCCCGGGATGTGGCGGTCGTGCGCGGCAAACTGGAAAACGCCTGCGTTATTCTCGGCTCTGCCACGCCGTCGGCGGAATCGCTTTACAATGCCAAAAACGGCAAATTTCTACTCTGCCGCATGATCGCTCAGGTCGCAGATAAACCGGCGCCTTTGATCCGCATCGTTGACCGCCGTCTGGATCCGCCGCCGGAACCGGGGGTAAGCAATCTGTTGTCGCCCATTCTGATCAATGCCATCCACGAACGCATTGCCCAGGCGGAACAGACGATTTTATTTCTCAACCGCCGCGGTTATGCCCGCAGTATGTGCTGCCCGCAGTGCGGTTATGAAGCCCGCTGTCCGGATTGTTCGGTCAATTACAACTATACTTACAGCCGTTCCCGGGAGGTGCTTTCCTGTCATCTTTGCGGCAATATCGTGCCGGCTCCGACGGTTTGTCCGGAGTGCCATTCGCCGGAAATCCGCTACCTCGGCAGCGGGACAGAAAAACTTGAAAGCGTGATCCGGGGAATTTTTCCCGATGCCCGGGTCGGGCGCATGGATTCAGACCTGATGCGCAGTTCCACAGATTACGAAGTGGTGCTGGAAAAATTCAGCCGGGGCAAACTGGATATTCTGGTCGGCACCCAGATGATCGCCAAAGGTCTGCACTTCCCCGGCGTGACGCTGGTCGGAGTCATCAACGCCGATCAGGGATTATCCATGCCGGATTTCCGGGCGCAGGAACGCACATTTCAAATGCTCACCCAAGTTGCCGGACGTGCCGGACGGGGCGAACGGCGCGGCGAAGTGATCTTTCAGACCCAGCGGGACAGCGATGTACTGAAATTTGTCTCCACGCTGGATTTTGACGGTTTTTCCCAATTTGACCTTGAATTCCGGGAGATGCTGGAATTCCCGCCGTTTTCCCGGCTGATCGCAATTATATTCAAAGGCGAAAATGAAAAAGCCGTCGCCGATTACGCCGCCGGATTCGCCGCAGAATTGCAGGTTTATAAACACGATCATATCCGCATCACTCCGCCGGCGCCGGCACCGATCGAAAAAATCCGCAACCAGTACCGCTATCTGATGCTGGTGCGGGGCAAACAGTTGAAAACCATCCGGGAAGCGATCCGGATCCTCGCATTGCACCGCATCCCGCCCGCCGGGATTTCCGTCGCCGTGGACGTGGATGCGCAGGATCTGATGTGAAACGGTCAATCTTGCAGCTGCGACAGCAGATATGCGCAGTTGAGGATTTTTTCCAGCAAGTCGTTGGCAGTGTAAAGATAATGGTTGCTCGCCTCAAAACCGATCCGGGAATCCTGCCGCATTACCGCCAGCAGCCGCAGTGCCAGAGTATGCTCTGTTTTCAGCAGCGATACCGCAACAGTTTTTTCCTGCCGCCCAAGCGCCCACTCGATTTGGCAGCCGGCACTGCGGAAGTGACAGTAACATGCCTCTGCCACCTGGCGCAATTCCGCCAGATTTGCGGCTTCACAGGCAGATAAATCGCCGGTAAAGCGATCCAGGATCGCCAGCCCCTCTGCCCAGCGGGTGGATAATTCAGCGAAACTGCGCCGCATGATCTCCACCGGGATCGGCTCCGGCAGTGCCGGGGCGGCGGGATTGTTTTTCGCCCCGCGCCAGGTGTCGATATCATCATAGGGAAATCCGACCATCGTAGCATCCCTGCCCACCGGAGTCAGAGTCAACAATGTCACCGGTCCGAAATTCTGCGGCGCAAAATAGAGCGTCGGCACGTCGTTGAAAGGGAAATAACGGAATGCTTCAGAAAACTTCGTCCACGCCTGCAATACCGCCTGCTGTGCCGCCCCGTAACGCTGTTGCGCCAGCTCCGTTTTATTGCAGCAGAGCAGCCCCAGATTGCCGCCGGCAAAGCCGCCCAAAGTCCAGCTGAGCATCAAATCTGTCACGCCCGATTTGCGGAGCCGGTCAAAGTGTTCCTCCACCAGATCCGCCACCGGGATATACGGCACGGCGCAGAGTTCCCAACTGGAATTGACCTGAATTTTTGCCACTGCCCTGCCGCCGTTATCCAGAGCATGGCGCCAGAGCTGCTGTGCTTTTTTGCCGGGGCCGACTTTGGACATAGCGTAATCATTGACTTTGCCCGGATAGCCGAAACAATCCGTTTCCAAACCGCTTTCGCTGACCGTCATCACGGCAATATCCGGATCCAATGCGGCGACGACTTCACTGCTCCACGCCGGATCCCACGCCCAATCGTAGGCGATCACCCGTGCCGGACTGCCGGAGCGTTTGATCCCGGCGCAAATGGCATTATTGACTTGAGCGATCAATGCGGCGGCAGAGTGTGGTTCACACCGGGGACAACAGCCGCCGCGCGAACGGCAGTGGGTGAGATTTTCTGACATGGTGGCGGTGAATACTCCCCCAAGCGCCGGAACTTCCCGGAACAGCCGTTCCACCCCGCTGCTCAACGCCTCCAACACTCCGGGCGCACTGGTGCAGAGGGCGAAATCCCCCTGATCTCCGGCAACGCCCCGCCATTCGGGATGGCGGCTGAAAAATTCAGCCGGCATGGAGCGCGGTTCATTGAAGTAAAGAAAAATTTTCACGCCGTATTTACCGGCACGCGCGACCAGTGTCCGCAAATTTTCCAGCCGTTCCTGCCAATGCGCCGAATACGGCTCATTTTCACCCAGATACGGCACTAAAGTATAGAGTGTCCCCTGAAGCCAGATACCGTTCACGCCGTTGGCATGGTAGTCGGCAAACATGCCCTCCGGATAGGAAACACAATCTTTCTCCAACAGCGGGTCGCCGTAGAGCGCCGCATAAGGATAGATGAATTTCAGGTCAAATTGCGGGGCATTGGCGGTCACAGTCAAATGTTTTTCCTGTCCGTGTTTCTGCAAAAAATCAAACGGCAGGGCAGTTTGTTCCGGCAATGCGCCCAACGTCTGCTGTACCAACTGTTTGATTTCCGCCGTCCGGAGTTTTTCCCCGGCAGTCAATTCCCGGAACCGCACTTCGCCGCAGACCGGCTTATGCAAACCGAGTTTATAAAAGAAAAAATCATCCTCTTTCAGCGTAAACGCCAACTCCTCCGGCGTCCACTGCAATAATTCCAGCAGCTGCGGATAATCCAACAATTCCCAGTTGCGCCGGATCACCGTCTGAAATCCCCGTTCCCGCCATAATTTCAACGCCCGGTCGTCCCGGGTCAGCCCCATATCAGATGCCGCCTGCACGATTTCAGCTTCGGTAGTGTGCAGTACCGCCGCCACTTGGGCCGGATGCACCAGATTCCAGTTGCGCCAGATCACCGCCTGAAACCGGGTGGGGAAATGGGGAAACTCCAACGCCTGCGGCGCATCTCCGGCGGGAATATCAGAAACATTCATCTTTTATACCTCGGAAATATTTTGCTGTGTACTTCTTAATATATTTGAACAACAATAAAAAAACCAGCCTTTTTCCGGGAAAAATTCCCCAAAAAAGGCTGGTGACAGCAATTGATTTACTTGGTCAGAGTTGCCAGCAGCTCCCGGGTCTGGACGGCTTTCTGTTCCAGTTCCGCAAGTTTGCTTCTGGTATCAGCCACGACCTGCGCCGGGGCGGAATTGACGAATTTCTCGTTGGACAACCGGGCTTTATTACCGGCGATCCATTTATCCAGATCGGCAAGCTGTTTCTGCAGCCGGGCGACTTCCGCATCCACGTCGATCAAATCCGCCAGCGGCAGACTGATGACCCCGCAAGTGACCGTCTGACTGGCAGCCGCACCGCGGGCGGCAGCATCAAACGCTTCCAGCGTCAACTCGATGCTCTCGGCATTGAGCAGGCTTTTCAGCGAATCCAGCTGCGCCGTCAGAAATTCCAACGCTTTGGCATCGGTGGCTTTGATGTGGAATTTCAGCTTTTTGCCGTCGGCGATATTGTAATTGGAGCGCAGGAAACGACCGGCACGCACCAATTCAAATTTGCCGTCCACGGCGACTGCCGCCTGAGCATCGCTTCTGCCGCTGGCACTGGTGGGGAACTCCTCGTACATCAGGAATTTGCCGTCCTCGACAAAGCCCATGCGGTGCGCCAGTTCCTCGGTGATAAACGGCATGAACGGATGCAGCAGTTTCAAAATCCGGAACAAAGCGTAATCCAGCACCGCCAGCGCCCGTTCTTTATCCGCACCGCCGGCACGCAGCGGCACTTTTTCCGCTTCCACGAACCAGTCGCAGAAATCGCTCCAGACCAGATCGTACAATGCGTGAGCCGCCGCATGGAAACGGAAGTTCTCCAACTCGTTTTCGATCGTCAGCGTTGCCGCATCCAGTTTGGCGAGCATCCAGTTTTCATCAGCGGACAACTCTCCGGCGGGCAGCGAACGGCAATCCGCCGAACAATCGCCCTGCATCTGCCGGAAACGGCAGGCATTCCACAACTTATTGGCAAAGTTGCGCCCGATCTCGCATTTTTCATTGCTGTATTTGATGTCCATACCGATCGGGGCGATGTACGCAATGGAGAAACGCAATGCGTCAGCACCGTATTCTTTGATCACATCCAGCGGGTCGGGGGAATTGCCGAGAGATTTGGAAAGTTTTCTGCCCAGATCGTCCCGGATAATACTGGTGAAATAGACGTTTTTGAACGGGATCTCACCGGTGAATTCGCATCCTGCCATGATCATGCGCGCCACCCAGAAAAAGATGATGTCCGGACCGGTCACCAGATCGTTGGTCGGGTAGAATTTTGCCATCTCCTCTTTGCCGCCGTTGGGCCAGCCCATGATCGAGAACGGCCACAGCCAGCTGGAGAACCAGGTATCCAGCACGTCAACTTCCTGTTTCCAGTTATCGCCCTCCGGTGCGGTCGCACCGACGTAGACTTCGCCTTTTTCGTTATACCACGCCGGGATGCGGTGTCCCCACCAGAGCTGACGGGAAATACACCAATCCTGGATGTTTTCCATCCAGTGGAAATACGTTTTGCTCCACCGTTCGGGGTGGAATTTGATTTTGCCGCTTTTCACCGCTTCGATCGCCGGTTTCGCCAGTTCGCCCATTTTGCAGAACCACTGGGCGCTGACCAGAGTTTCGATCGGCACATTGCCGCGTTCAGAATACCCGACGGAGTGGGTGATATCCTCGATTTTCTCCAGCAAACCGGCCTCTTCCATCCGTTTGACGCAGAGTTCGCGCGCCTCAAAACGATCCAGACCGACGTATTCCGCCGGGCAGAGAGCGTTGAGAGAGCCGTCCGGATTCATGATATTGATGACTTCCAGATTGCAGCGGCGGCCGACTTCAAAGTCGTTGGGGTCGTGTCCCGGAGTGATTTTCACACAGCCGGTACCTTTGGTCGGATCAGCGTGCTGATCGCCGACGATCGGGATCTCCCGGTCGGTCAACGGCAGTTTGACCATTTTGCCGATCAGGTGTTTGTAACGCGGATCATCCGGATGCACCGCCACGGCGGTATCGCCGAACATCGTTTCCGGACGGGTGGTGGCAATGCTCAATTTGCCGCTGCCATCAGCCAGCGGATAGCTGAAGTAATAAAATTTGCCCGGCACGTCTTTGTAGATGACTTCCTCGTCGGACAACGCACTTTTCGCCGCCGGACACCAGTTGATCATGCGCTGGCCGCGGTAGATATAGCCTTTTTTATAAAGTTCGATAAAGACTTTCTGCACCCCTGCGGAAAGCCCCTCGTCCATCGTGAAACGCTCCCGTTCCCAGTCGCAGGAACAACCCAGCGTGCGGAGCTGACGGATGATTTTGCCGCCGAATTCCTCTTTCCACTGCCAGACCCGTTTGATGAATTCATCTCTGCCCAGCTCGTCCCGGGTGACATTTTCAGTTTCTTTCAGGTATTTCACCACCCGTGCTTCGGTGGCGATACCGGCATGGTCGGTACCGGGGAACCAGCAGACCTCAAAACCTTTCATCCGTGCCCGGCGGCAGAGGATGTCCTGCAACGTATTATTCAACACATGGCCCAGCGTCAGAATACCCGTCACATTCGGCGGGGGGATGACGATGGAATAACCCGGTTTGGACGACTTCGGGTCGCCGTGAAAACAATTTGCTTTTTCCCATTCGGGAAACCATTTTGCTTCAACGTCAGCTGATTCGTATGCTCTCGGCAACGGTTCCTGTGACATGATATTTTCTCCAGATTCTATAATAATTAATTTTCTTTACCGCAGCATTTTTTATATTTTTTGCCGCTGCCGCAGGGACAGAGGTCATTGCGGCCGACTTTGGGGGCTTCCCGGTGAAACGTGATATTGATTTCCGGAGCAGGCTCTTCCTGCGGCGGCATTTCCGGGGCGAACTGCTGTTCACCAAGCTGTTCCAGCGTGGAGTGAACCATCTCCTGCGGCATGGATGCCAGCAATTCTTCCAGTGATTCGATGCGGGAAATGGTCAGCCGCAGCAGATTTTTTGCCACGTCCATATAGACCTGATCCATCATCGTTTTGAAAATATCAAACGCTTCGTTTTTATACTCGACCAGCGGATCTTTCTGGGCGTAAACCCGCAAAGACATGCTGGAACGCAGTTGATCCATTGCGTAGAGATGCTCCTGCCAGAGCCGGTCGATCGCCTCCAGAATGGTGTGCCGCTGCAAATACGCCAGCTGTTCCGGCTCCAGATCCCCGTTGCGCTCTTTATACGCCTGCTCGATCAAGTCAATGATCTGCAGTGCCAGCGCCCGGGCATCGGTCAATTTGCCACCGGTCAACCCGGCGGAAAAGATCTCTCCCCGGAATTCGATCGGGAAAATCGCATTGAGTTCCGCCGCCAGAGTATCCAGCGGGAATTTGCCGCTGTCATCTTTCGTCGCCAGACCGGCGGCTTTATTCACGCAATTTTCCACTACCTGGTCGATAATGGAAAACAGCACTTCATGCGGAGTATCCGACAGCAGGGCATCCCGGCGCAATTCGTAGACGATCTCCCGCTGCTTATTCATCACATCGTCAAAATCCAGCGTCCGTTTACGGATGCCGAAGTGCTGCTGCTCCACCCGTTTCTGGGCGGTTTCGATGGAACGGTCAAGCCACGGGTGCTGCAATTCATCGCCCTCTTTCAGACCGAAACGGTCAAAAATTTTAACGATGCGGTCGCCGCCGAAAAGACGCATCAGCTCGTCCTCCAGCGAAACGTAGAATTTGGAACTGCCCGGATCGCCCTGACGGGAACATCTGCCGCGCAGCTGCCGGTCAATACGGCGGGAATCGTGACGGGAACTGCCGATAACGTGCAGACCGCCCAGCTCTTTCACCCCTTCACCGAGTTTGATGTCGGTACCGCGGCCGGCCATGTTGGTAGCGACGGTAACGGCGCCGATCTGTCCGGCACGGGCCACGATTTCCGCCTCGTGCTGGTGGTTTTTGGCATTCAGCACGTTGTGGGGGATGTTGCGGATTTTCAGCATCCGGGAGAGTTTCTCGGAATCATCGACCGAAATCGTACCGAGCAGCACCGGCTGACCTTTGGCATGACGTTCGGCGACATCGCTCAAAATGGCGTTGAATTTCTCCCGTTTGGTTTTAAAAATCGAGTCACTCTCATCTTTGCGGATGCAGGGACGGTTGGTCGGGATCATCGTGACATCAAGTTTGTAAATCTGATGAAATTCCGTTGCTTCCGTTTCCGCCGTACCGGTCATACCGGCAAGTTTGGTGTACATACGGAAGTAGTTCTGGATCGTGATGGTCGCCATCGTCTGGGTTTCCTGTTCGATGGGGACATCTTCTTTGGCTTCCAGCGCCTGATGCAGACCGTCGGAAAAGCGGCGTCCGGGCATCAGACGGCCGGTATGCTCGTCCACGATCATAACTTTGCGATCCATGACGACGTAATTGACATCTTTTTCAAAAAGGCAATACGCTTTCAACAGCTGCGACAGGTCATGCAAACGCTCACTCTGAACGGAGAAACGCTCCTGAAATTCATTTTTGGCGGCGACTTTTTCATCCGCTGAAAGAGCTTCATTCACCTCGATTTTGTGCAATTCGCCCAGCAGATCGGGCATGATAAATGCTTCGGGGTTGCCGGGGCTGATCGCATTGCGGCCCTGTTCGGTCAAATCCGCTTCGTGGGTCTTTTCATCAATGGTGAAGTACAGCACCGACTGCACTTCCTGCAGCATCCCCCGGTTATTGTCGCTGTGGACCCGGGAATCAAGTTTATCGACTTCCCGCAGGATGTCGCCGTCTTCCAGAGCGTGAAGCAGCTGCCGGTGCGTGGGCATACCGTATTTCACCTGCAGGAGTTTCAAATACGCTTCTTCTCTGGCTTCATCGGAAATATCTTCTTTATCCAGAGTTTCTCTGGCTTCACGCACCAGCCGGGAGCAGAGCATATTCTGCTTGCTGTAAAGCGATGCCACCAGCGGTTTGAGTTCGGCGAACTGGTTGCTCGCCATCGGCACCGGACCGGAAATGATCAGCGGAGTACGCGCTTCGTCGATGAGGATACTGTCGATCTCGTCCACAATGGCGAAATAATGGTCGCGCTGCACGATCTGCTCCGCTTCCGTCGCCATCCCCATATCCCGGAGGTAGTCGAAACCGAATTCGCTGTTGGTACCGTAGGTGATATCGCAATCATACTGTTCTTTTCGCACTGACGGCGGCTGCATATTCTGCAGACAGCCGACGGTCAAACCGAGAAAATTGTAGATCACGCCCATCCAGCTGGAGTCGCGGAGGGCGAGGTAATCATTGACCGTGACCAACTGACAGTTTTTGCCGGTCAGGGCGTTGAGGTAAAGCGGCATGGTGGCGACCAGCGTTTTACCCTCACCGGTCGCCATTTCAGCGATCGAACCGCGGTGCAGGGCGATACCGCCCATCAACTGCACGTCGAACGGCACCATGTCCCAAGTCTGCATCTGACCGCAGACTTCAAAACTTTTGCCCACCATTCGCCGGCAGGCATTTTTGACCACGGCAAAAGCCTCGCACATGATGTCATCGAGCGTCTCTCCGTTGGCAAGACGGGCTTTGAATTCCGGAGTTTTGGCTTGAAGTTCCTCATCAGTAAGTTTCTGATACTCCACTTCAAGCGCATTGATCCGGCTCACCAGCGGTTTCATTTTCTTCACGTCCCGCTGGGATTTGCTGCCGAAAATTGCTTTAATTATGGCATTAATCATTGGTACATCAGATTCTTTCAGAAAAAATTATTTGCTTCCGGGACGGTCGATCGGCAGATTTTTGGCGCACAACGGACAATCCGCCGGATCGAAAGTCGGCAGCGTCAATTTGAGCGCACTTTCGAATTTCGGTACATCAAAAGATGCGTCGCCGCCGGAACGGTCAACGATCACGGCGACACCGACCACATCACCGCCTTTGGAACGGACAAGGTCGATGGTCTGCTGAACTCTGCCGCCTTTGGTCACGACGTCTTCAGCGACGAGGATTTTTTCACCGGGCTGAATGGAAAAGCCGCGTTTCAGCACCAGTTCTCCATCTTCTTTATCAGCGAAAATGGCTTTGCAGCCCAGCGCGCGGGCGACTTCCTGACCGACGATCAGACCGCCGACGGCGGGGCTGATGACGGCGGAAACTTCGCAGTCACGGAATTTTTCCGCCAGATGACGGCAGACGATTTCGGCTTTATCGGGGTACTGCAGCAACAGCGCCGCCTGGAAAAAATGATCGCTGTGCAAACCGCTGCGGAGCTGAAAATGTCCATTGAGCAAGGCACCGGATTCTTTGAGGATATTGACGATTTCTGCTTCAGTCATGATAAAATTCCTTCTTTTATGTTTAATTGTTTTAATTTTATAATTATTATTGTCCCATTTGTTGTGATAAAATCTAACCGTCGGTGGCGCATCGCGGGCACTTTCGCGCCTTGCTTCTGTGCCGGTACGGTCGAGTA
>SUVU01000141.1 GCA_015061865.1 Lentisphaerota bacterium | reverse complement strand
AAGCAACTGCTCTTTGAAGCGGGGACAGTCTGCCTGCGGATCGTAAATAAGATTGCAACGGTTGCGACTGTGATACTCCGGTGAAAACGGTTTCAAAGTCCAATTGCCATTTTCAAACTCAATGACCCCATTCAGACAGTGAACCCAATTGCCCTTTTTGTCAAAAAAGCTTTTATCAGTATGAGCAAACACCTTCAAATGCGTCAGAATATCTTTGATTACTGCCGGACGCCTCATCCCGACAAGCTCATCATGAATACCTTTGAGTCGCGCAAAGTTAAGAATTGCCCGACTGACTTTGTCGATCATTACCTCGTTGCTCTGCGGTTCATACATCCCGCTTTCCTGACTGTACTCGTCGAATTGTCTTTCGGCAGTTACATACTTACATCCGGTTCTCTGGCGGTAGTATTCTGCAAACGCCTGTAATCCGAGTCTGGGCTTCTGACCGCTGTCAATAATCAGCGATCCGTACTTGTTTTCGATAGTATAATCATCCATGTTGACTATCCTTTCTATAATTAAGGATTAAAAATCAGGGACAACACTGTCCCCACTACTTGTCCCTAATATAGCTTGAGGATAAACACTGCGCCAACCATTGTAAAATGTGATAAAACATTACGTCTGAATCAGTAACAACATGAAAGAATCTGAATTTTTCATTTTTCACAACCGAATGAACAGGAACGTGCGGTTAAAAAATTTTTCAATTTTTTTTGATGCGGCAGACAGAATGATTTTGTGTGGCAGAAATGTGGCATTTCTTGTCTGAAAAGTAAAGAAATTGATAGAATCCGAAGCAATGGCAAAAAAATAAAGGCAACTGAGTTTTTCGCTCAATTACCCTGAAAAAAGACAAAAAAATGGTACACCCGGCGAGATTCGAACTCACGACCTTCTACTCCGGAGGCAGACGCTCTATCCAGCTGAGCTACGGGTGCAACGCATTTGCTTTCCATTAATATATACCGTATTGCGGCTTTTGTCAAGCGGCTTTATGGTGATATTGCAAAAAAGCATACCACGGTGTATATTAATAGGTAATATATAAAGTAAAACGCAAATTCAATGGTGATTATGAGTTACCTGCTGAATATTCTCGGATTCGTATTGTATCCGCTGATCGCATTTCTGATTGCGATGTCACTGACGGCGGTGTGTATCAAGGTGCTGCCGAAACTGGGATTTATTGATAATCCCGGCGGCCGTCATATCCACGAAAGGGTTGTGCCGCGCGGCGGTGGAGTGGCGATCGCTCTGGCGGTGTTGTTTACCGTTTTGACCAGATTGGTTTCCAGTCATGATGCGGCGGGGCTGCAAATGCTGCTTTATGCTTCACTGCCCGGTGGAATAATCATTGTCACCGGACTGGTCGATGACCGGATCGGGTTGAAAAGCCGGGTGAAATTGCTGCTGCAGATCGCCGCTGCGGCATTGGTCTGGTACGGCTGGCACCGTTCCGGGCAGGAGTTTGCGGTGTGCGGGTTTGTGCTGCCCTGGCAGATTTCACTCGGCGTGACGGTGCTGTGGATCGTCGGAGTTATCAATGCTTTTAACATGGTTGACGGTTTGGACGGTCTGGCAACGGGGCTGGCGGTGATTTCCGGATTGTGTTTGTCGGTGTGGTTTTTGTTCCGGCAGGATCCGATGGCGCTTTATATGCTGATATTTGTCGGGGCGTGTTTGGGATTTCTGCGTTATAATTTTGCTCCGGCAAAAATATTTCTCGGTGACACCGGCAGTATGTTTCTGGGCTTGTTTCTGGCGGTTGCCGGCGGCGGGACGCTGGATATGACGGCGACGTTTACGACGCTGCTGCTGCCGCCGCTGATCGTCGGAGTGCCGATTTTTGATATGGTGCTGGCGGTGGTGCGCCGCAGTGTGCGCAAATGGCTGAATAAAGGCAGTTCCGGGTTGATGGATGCCGACAGTGACCATTTGCATCACCGTTTGTTCCGGAAAAACAACAGCCACAGCAAATCAGCGACCCGAATGTATGTTATCGGTATGATTTTTGCTTCAATGGCGCTGCTGCTGCTGTTGCTGCGTGACCGGGCGGCGACGATGGCTTTGATCGTGATATTGCTGGCGGTGCTGATCATGCTCCGGCGGCTGGCGGTGATAGAATTGCATGATTCTGTGTCGCTGCTGCGTGAACGCTTGTCGCATCCGCGCAAAAGCCTGCTCTGTATGGCGGTTCATCCGATGCTGGATATGGTGATGATCGGTATAGCGGCAATGTTGAGCTGTTTTCTGGTCACCAGTTCCCTGCGCAGCGGTTTTGTGGCGATTTCGGTGTTGCCGGTATTGCTAACTCTGGCGCTTGCCGGAAATTACCGGGTGTTCTGGCTGCGGGCAACGCTGGCGGATCGGGGAAAGCTGTTTTTCAGTGCGGCGGCGGGCTGTCTGCTGTCAGCGGGGATATTGTATTACGGTAAAAGAACCGGGATTTGTCCGGTAAATGGTAATTTCGCTATCGGGGTGAGCTGTTTTGTGCTGCTGGTGCCGATGCTGCTGTCTGTGGAACGGTTTTTTCTGCATTATCTGGAAAGTTTGTGGTACAGCCGTTTCGTGATGACTTACCGCCGCAGCGGGACATCCCGGATGCTGCTGATCGGCGGCGGTTTGCGCTGCCGTATGGCGATGGGGTTTTTCGGCAGCTGCCGCCGGGAGTTGAGCCGGGAGAATGTCATCGGCGTTCTGGACGATGATCCGCAGTTGGCAAAACGGAACAGTTATGACTTGCCGGTGCTGGGTCAGGTCGATGATCTGGAAAAGGTCTGGAATGAATACAAATTTGACCGGGTGTTGATAACGACCGGAAGTCTGGCGGCGGAGCGTGTGGATAAAATCCGGGAGTTTTGCCGGGTAAACGGGGTAAGATGTCAGGAATTTGTGTTGAAAGGTCCGGGACTGACGGCACAGATTTCCGCCGCTGTTGAGAAAAATATCAGAAGCATTGCCAATAAGTGGGTGTGTGCCGGAGACGTTATCGGTCTGGCAGCAGCGGCGGCGGCAGGTTCGTGGCTGCTGTGGCACAAATTGGTGCCGGGATATATGGCAGTCGTTGCCGGAGTGACTCTGCTCTGGATGGTATGCAGCGGCGTGCCGCGGGTGTGGTGGATGCGTGCCGGGATCGGCAACCGGTGGAAATTGTTGAAAAGCACCGTTTACGGAGGTGTTGCCGGTCATGCGCTTTTCGGAGTGTGGCTGATATGCTCCGGACAGGAGTTTGCGGAAATTCATTTTTGCGCAGTTACTTTGATCTTTATATTGTTTATAAGTTTGTGGACACAGCTGTTCCGGTTGATTTTTCATCCGCTGGTCTATTGCCGCCGGAGCGCCGGGCAGGGGGAACGGATATTGATTTTCGGCGGCGGCCTGTTCTGCCGGATATATGTGCAGGCATGCTGCTTCCTGAAAAGTCCGGAAGCGGCAACTCCGGTCGGTGTGATAGACGACGATACCGTGCTGCACGGATTGCAGTGTCACGGTCTGCCGGTACTGGGCGGGTGCGATGCGCTGGAGGAGATTTATCGGAAATATCCGTTTGACCGGATCCTGATCGCCACAGACCGGATCTCCGGAACATCATTGAGTGCGATCAGCAAGTTCGCCCTGGCGCACCGGATCCCGTACAGCAATTTTCAGATCCTGTTGCGGGATTTGTGAGAAATACTCAAAAAAGGCGTTGAAAAACGGAAAAACGCCGTTTTTGATGAAAAAAAGACAAAAAAACGCGATTTTTTAAGAAAAAAACTTGATAAATCGCGTTTTACGTGGTATTTTAAGAAATCTTCATTGTGTGGAGGAGTTTTTTGTGTCCGCACTGGAAGAGTGCAGGGTGCCGGAAACGGTGCGTTGCAGCCCGGATTCATCGAAGATGCTGGAAATGAAGCCGGGTGACAGCGTATCGTGAACGTCCTGGATTCTGCACAAAGCAGCCGGAATCAGTTCCGTCAGGCGCCGTGTCTTTAATAAAGACGTGCGAAAAACGGTGTTTGCCGTCTGATTGCCTCGGGAAGGGCAGTCAGGTGAAGTGAGGAAGGAAAACAGGTCGGGCCGTTCATGCGGCGGAAACGCTCCCGCCCGCAAAGGATGCGGCTTGGAGAAACAAACGAAAGAAAGCAGATTATGGAAGTAAGAGCTTTAACCAAAAACGTCCGGATCTCCCCGGAAAAGGCGCGTCACGTTTCGCGTCTTATTCAGGGTAAGAGCGTGGCTGAAGCACTGGCGATCGTTGATCTGAGCCCGCGTAAAGCGGCAGCTTTGATCGGCAAGACCCTGCGCTCTGCCATTGCCAACGCTGAGAATAACTGTGACGTGAATCGCAAGGCGCTCACCGTAAAAGCGGCCTTGGTCAGTCCGGGACCGATCATCCGTCGGTTCCGCCCGAAAGCACGTGGTTCGGCGGGTCGTATCCGTAAACGTACCAGCCACATGGAAGTCATTTTGACTGACAACTGAGGAAGGAACAGATCGTGGGACAGAAAGTTAATCCGATCGGTTTGAGAACCGCCTTGACCAAAGATTGGGATTCCCGTTGGTCCGCGGACAGAAAGA
>SUVU01000018.1 GCA_015061865.1 Lentisphaerota bacterium | reverse complement strand
CTCTTCCGATCTAAGAAAAACTTTTCGGCAAGCGCAAAAATCTGGAGACCAGACACCCGGAAATGAAGCGCAAAATCTACTGTTATCTGCTGCTGAAAAAGAGCGCAGATGTCAACAAACTCCTGGGACTGTGACCGCCTGCCCGGAACCTTAAGGCAACGGCAGGTCAGTTCCGGTTTCAGGCTTTTGACGTAAACAAGTCACACTCGCCCATCGGATCAGCCTCGGCATCAGTCAAAGCGCAGAGGCTGCGGAACGGATGTACCACAAAATGCCGGCAGTTGCGGCAGAATTTCCGGTCGGCTTCACCGGCAAGCTGGACAGTTTCGGTATCCACGCCGCCGAGCAGAGCGGACAATTTGCGTTTTCTTTCAGCGGCGGCATCGCTGTTTTCAGCAGATTTTTTCTCTGCGGCGGGCAACTCCCTGCCGCAGAGCGCACAAACCGCCACTTCTCCGGTGATCTGCCAGCCGGAACGGATCAACTTCTTTTTGGCGAAACTTTCTTCGCCGCAGAACGGACAGCGCATTTTTTCCCCCTTTTCTGCTCCGGAAGCAGGACGATTTTCTGACCGTCCAGTTCCACTTTCACCCCGCAGGCATCCGCAAATGTCCCCCGCAGCAGCTCCTCTGCCAGCGGATCCTCGATACGCCGTTCCACGGCTCTGCGCAACGGTCTGGCACCGTATGCCGGATCAAATTCCTCCTCGACCAGCAAACTTTTCACCTCATCGGCGACGGTCAGAGTCAAATTGCGCTCTGCCAGCAGCGTGCGGAGTTTTGCCAGTTCCAGTTCGACAATATCTTTCAGCGCCTCTTTATCCAGGTTCCGGAATACGACCACCTCATCGACCCGGTTGATAAATTCGGGTTTGAAATATTTTTTAGCGATCGCCAGCAGACGGTCTTCAGTTTTTCTGACATCAGCAGCAGTTCCGGCACTGAATCCGAGCGTTCCGGAACCGGCGATTTCCGCCGCACCGACATTGCTGGTCATAATGACAATGGTATTGCGGAAGTCGATTTTGCGGCCGAGCGTGTCGGTGATGCGCCCCTCTTCCAGAATTTGCAGCAGCATATTGACCACGTCCGGATGGGCTTTTTCGATCTCGTCAAACAACACCACTGAATAGGGACGGCGGCGCACTTTTTCGGTCAATTCCCCGCCGTCGCCATGCCCGACATATCCGGGCGGAGAGCCGACCAGACGGGAGACGTTGAATTTTTCCATGTACTCCGACATATCGATTGAGATCAGCGCTTCGGGATCGCCGAACATAAATTCAGCCAACGCTTTGGCAAGCAGGGTTTTGCCCACGCCGGTAGGACCGAGAAAGATAAACGAACCGATGGGGCGCTGGGGATCTTTCAGCTCCGCCCGGGATCGGCGCAGCGCTCTGGAAACCGCTTCGACGGCGGGCGTCTGCCCCACGACGGTGCGTTCCAACTCGGACTCCATCCGGAGCAGTTTGGCACTTTCGCCCTCCTCCAGCTGCTGTACCGGCACTCCGGTCAAAGTGGCGACCACAGCGGCGATATCCTGCGGTGAAATTTCCGCAAAAAACTGCTCCTGACGCTCTTTCCATTGCGTTAAGAGCTGTTCTTTTTTCCGGCGGAGTTTGCGCTCCTCGTCCCGCAGGGAGGCGGCACCCTCAAAATCCTGCTCTGCCACCGCACGCACTTTGCGGGCGGAAACATCGGCCAATGCCGCATCGACCTCACCGGTATCCGGCTGGGGCAGTGCCTGTTTGATCCGCGCTCTGGCACCGGCTTCATCCATGACATCAATAGCTTTGTCCGGCAGGAAGCGCCCGGAAATATAGCGATCCGCCAGCTGCACGGCGCTCTCCAATGCCCCCGGAGCATAACGGACGTGGTGGTGCTGTTCGTAAGTTTTTTTCAACCCCTCCAGAATCTGTACCGATTCGGCGGCAGAGGGGGGATTGACGATCACCGACTGGAAACGCCGTTCCAGTGCGGAATCTTTTTCAATGCCTTTGCGGTATTCATCCAGCGTTGTGGCACCGACACACTGCAATTCGCCGCGGGAGAGCGCCGGTTTGATGATATTGGCGGCATCCATCGCCCCCTCAGCGCCGCCGGCACCGACGATGGTGTGAAGTTCGTCGATGAACAAAATCACCCTGCCGGAGTTGCGCACTTCGTCGATCACACTTTTGATACGCTCCTCAAACTGCCCCCGGTACTTGGTACCGGCGACCATCAACGGCAGATCCAGCGCATAAATCAGTTTATCCGCCAGAATTTCCGGCACTCTGCCGCCGGTGATCGCCTGCGCCAGACCTTCAATGATGGCAGTTTTGCCGACTCCGGCTTCGCCGATCAGCACCGGATTGTTTTTCGTGCGGCGGCAGAGGATTTGAATGACCCGGTCGATCTCAGTGCTTCTGCCGATGACCGGATCCAGCGCCCCCGAAGCCGCCAGTGCGGTCAGGTTGCGGCCGAAAGCCTCCAATGCGGCAAAATCACCTTTGAAATTGCCGTTGGCGGCGGCGGATTCACTGTCGCTGTTTTCAGTTTCGCCGTTTTCCGGCAGATAGTCCGGATCCAGCGCCCGCAGAATGGTTTTGCGGACAACATCGGCATTGACACCGAAATTTTTCAGCACCCGTGCCGCAGGACAGCTGACTTCATGCAATATTCCCAGCAGCAGGTGTTCCGTGCCGATAAAATTGTAATTCATCGCCGCCGCTTCGACGGCGGCAAAATCCAGCACCCGCTGCATCGCACCTGACAGCGGCAGCTCTCCGTCCTGCCGGGTGCAGTCGCCCTGCCCGCAGCATTTCTCGACTTCCAGACGGACAGATTGCAGATTCAGGCCTTTTTCTTTCAAAACCTCCACGGACACCTTCGCCCAGCGCAAACAGTCCCAGCAGCAGATGTTCCGTACCGATATAATCATGGTTGAAACGGATCGCTTCACGCCGTGCCAGCATCAAAACGTGGCGGGCGCGCGGGGTGAAACGCCCCATGTTTCCGAATGATTCCTGTGCCATAAAATTTCTCCTTCCTTTTTACAGAACTTAATATAATTCTTTTCAGGGGAAGTTTCAACACAACGGCACAGTTTTTTTACATTTCACCGCATCGGCTCATAATAATCCCGGTGCTTCGGCACGACCGCAGGCAGCGTCGGCACCAGCACCAGAGTTACCAATGCCATACATCCGCACACCAGAAAAATACTCTGATAGCGGGAAATTTCCAGATCTCCGAGCTTCCAGACCGGAGCGAGCATCGTCGCCCCCAGCACCAGTGACGCCGCAGTACGGCCGACAAAACCGCCCAATGAACCGTAAGTCTGGATAAATGCGGTCGCCATCGCCTTGTTGCCGGGACGTGCCAGCGAAAGCAGTTCGCCGGAATTATTGCACATAAAAAGACTGTTGGTAAAGCAGATCACGAACAGCATCACCGTGACAAAAATTCCGAATCCCGGCGCATTTTTGCTCACTGCAAACAACAGAAATGCCGCGATCATAAAGCTGAAATGCACCAGCAGTTCCAGTTTTTTCATTCCCAGACGTTTCAACAGGAAACCGTAAAAGAAAAATCCGGTCACACTGCCGCACAATCCGGCGGTGGAGATCATCTGCACCGTCCCCGCCGCCATATTGACATAATTTTTGAGGTAAATATAACTCAGCGGCACCAGTGATGTCATTGCCACCGTCAGCAGACAGACATAGACCGCATACGCCGTCAACGGCCCGTTGCGCACCGAGATCCCCAGCGCCCGGCGGAAGTGGGGCGTTTCTCTGACCGCTGCAGTATCTTCCGGGAATCTGGAAACGCAGAAACTTCTGCCGAGCAGTGCCACCCCGGCGACAGCGATGACCAGCTGCATCAGCCATTGCGGCGGCTCTTTGCCCATTGCCAAGCCGACGAGAAAAAACAACACCCCGGAAATACTGACGTACATAAAACGCATCAGACCGAAAAATTTCCCCCGGTCTTCCGGACGCAGAAACGCATCCAACAGCGGATACCACGCCGCACCGTAAAGCGCACGCTGCAAACAATAGAGCATGCAACCGGCAACTGCGGCAAAAATACTGAATCTGCCGAACCACGGCGCACACGCCATCAGCAGAAATCCGGAACATCCGGTCAGACAGGCGTAATGCACGGCATTTTTCAGCCCGATCCGGGCGATCAGACATACACACGGGATCATCAACAGCATCGTAGACAAACCGGAAAAGCAGTTGACCAGCATTTGCAGCATATCGCCGCCGCCGAGCATCGCCATATACAGAATAATGATCGCACTGCTGTCCAGCATCACTTCCGAAACGCACCCGGTCAAAGTGGCAATATAGGCATACCGTCTGCCCCGCTTGCGTCCGGCATCACCCAATGATTCAGCGAAAGACATTTTTACTCTCCCCGCAAATTAAACCCCAGTTTTTTCAATCCCGGCACCGCATCCGCCGGAGCATTGACCACGGTATAAGCGGCAAATTCCCGCCGTTTCCAATAACTGCCGCGCAATTTTTCAAACTCCTGCGGCGCATTGCGCAATGCCGAAACATCCAGATTCAGATCGTAAGCGTGTTTGATGGCACAAGTCAGCGCTTCATAAGCTGAAATGCCCTCCGGCAGTACGATTTCCGGAGCAAAAACCGGCGGCGGCAATTCAGCGACGGTAAAATGCTGCAATTCCGGGATATCCAGCACCTTCGCCACAAACCGCACGGCGGCGGCGGTGCCATTGGCTTTGCCGTCCACAGAGTATCCGGCAATATGCGGCGTGGCAAACTCCACTGCAGCGAGCAGTTCCGGAGCGATATCCGGTTCACCCGGCCAGACGTCCATCAGTGCCGCAGTGATCTTGCCGGCGTGTTTCGCCGCCAGAAATGCCTCCGCATCCACGGCTTCGCCCCGGCAGCTGTTGAAAAACCATGCTCCGGGTTTCATCCGGTCAAAAAACTCCTTATCCGCCAGATGCCAGGTGGGATATTTACCGGCTTTTTCCAACGGCACATGCAATGTCACCACGTCGGATTGCGCCAAAAGTTCCGGCAGCGGCGTAAATTTATCCTGCCCCTCGACCTCTGCCCGGGGCGGGTCGTTGAGCAGTACCCGCATCCCGAAAGCCTCCCCGACTTCGGCAACGAGTTTACCCACATTGCCGACCCCGACGATGCCGAGCGTTTTACCGCGCAGATCGCTCCCCGAAGCGGCAAAAGCCGCCGCAATATAATTTTTCACGCTCCCGGCATTGCACCCCGGAGCATTGCTCCAGGCGATGCCCAGCTCTGCCAGCTCCGCCGGAGCGATATGGTCAAAACCGATCGTGGCAGTTGCCACCGCCCGGACTTGACTGCCCCGGAGCAGTTCCCCATTGCACGCCGTCCGGGTCCGGACGATCAACGCATCGGCAGCTGCCGCATCAGCGGCACCGATTTTGGCACCGGGCAGATAAACCACCTCGGCAAAGGGTTCCAGTACGCCCCGCAGAAACGGGATCCGGTCATCAGCAACGATTTTCATGATTCAATTTCCCAACAGCATTTTTTCCCGCATCATCAGCGCCGCCATCCGGGCGGTATCGCTGTTTTCCAATACGGACAAAGTTATCTCAAGGTGCTGCACCATTTCCGGCAGACAGCGTGTTTTCAACTCCCCGGTCACGGTTTCCAGCAGCAGTTCGCCCAGCAGGGCAAATTCTCCGGCAATGACGAGCTTTTCCGGGTTCAACAGCGTGACCACACTGCTCAACGCCACCCCCAGTTCCCGGCACGCCGCCACTGCGATCTGCCGCAGGATATCGTTTTCTTTCACGCCGGCAGCAAAGGCTTTCATGGTAAATTTTTCCGGCATTTCCCCCAAATCGGCTCCGGCGGCACGGGCGGCGGCGACTTTTGCCGCCACAGCGTCACATCCGGAAACCGTCTCCAGACAACCGCATTTGCCGCACCGGCAGCGTTCGCCGTCCGGGGCGACCGTCAGGTGTCCGACTTCCACCGCCTGCGCCGGGATGCCGGAAAAAAAATCACTTTTTCTGACCACCCCTCCGCCGATCCCGCCATCGGTCGTCACACAAACCAGACTTTCCGGAAATCCGGCGGACGATTTGAGATATTCCAAGTGGGTTTTGACCACAGTTTCCTGCCATATTTTCACCGGCAGACCGGAAATCTGCTCCAGATATCTGCCGCTGTCAAACTCCTGCCAGTGCGGCACATTGACCGCCCGGATGGACAGACGTTTGTTGACATCCGTCAAGCCGGGATCGGCAAACCCCAAACCTCCGGCAGTTTTCCAATCCTCCCCGGAAGTTTCATGGAGCCGCTGAAGCAGTAAAAAAATTTCCTGTTTCACCGCCTCCAGACAATCCCGGCGGTCAGCTTTGACCTGGGAACGGTGCAAAATTTTACCGGCGGCATTGACCAGTACACCGACACATCCCGACGGGCGCAGTTCCACGCCGACAAAGTTGCCGCAACCGGGATCAAGTTCCAATTCCGGCGCCCGCCTGCCGGTGCGTCTGGCACGCCGATCCGGTTCGGTTATCAGATGTCCGGCTTTCAATTCATCCACTGCTTCAAAAACTGAAGCGGCACGGACACCGGTCAATTTGACCAGCTCCGGCCGGGTCGTTCTGCCGTGAAGCAGCAGATGGTGCAAAATTTGTTTTTTAAGTTCAGCCCGACGGCTCATTTCAACCCCAGAACATCCTGCATATCGTACAGTCCGTTACTGCTCTGCATCAGAAATTCCACCGCCAGCAGCGCCCCGCGGGCAAACATATCCCGGCTGCCGGCACGGTGCGAAAGTTCCAGCCGTTCGCCCTCGACCGCAAAAATCACGGTGTGGTCGCCGACCACATCGCCGCCGCGCAGGGCGTGCATACCGATCTCATTGACCGGACGGCGGCCGACTTTGCCGCTTCTGCCGTCGGTGACGACTTCATCATAATTCCAGTTGCGGGCTTCGCAGACGACCTCGCCCAGCCGCACCGCTGTACCGCTGGGGGAGTCGATTTTCTGATTGTGGTGCATTTCCACGATCTCGACGTTGTATTCATTGCCAAGTCTGGCAGCGGCCTCTTTGACGAGTTTGAACAGCAGATTCACGCCGACACTCATATTGTTGGCGGCGACGATCCTGCCGCCATTATCAGCCAGACGTTTGAGTTCGGCACGGTCATCGGCGGTCAGTGCGGTCGTACCGATCACGATGGCACTGCCGGCGGCAACAGCGGCACGGGCGGCATCGACTGCCCCCTCGGTGGCAAAGTTGATGACCGCATCCACTCCCGAAGCAAGCACTTCGTCAAGCGATGCCGTGATCTTCACTCCCGCTTCGCCTTTACCGGCAAGAGTTCCGGCATCCTGACCGAGAAACGGGGACGCGGGAATTTCGATGGCACCGGCAAGTTCCAGAGTGTCACTTGCCATGATATTGGCGACCAGATGTCTGCCCATGCGCCCGGCGGCGCCGACTACTGCGACTTTATACATACTTGTAGATCTCCTGTATTTTATTGATTCCAAAATATGACATAATTATAAAGTAACCGCAATCTGCCGGATATTCAAGGTCTGAACGCTTGAAAAAAAGCCTTTCGGGTGCTATGGTATACAAAAATTATATTTTCAGCTAACTCAACTATTCAGAAAGTATTTTCAATATGCGGCTGCTAAATTGGTACGTCACCAGAGGATTTCTGCTCTCGTTTGCCATGGCGATCGGCGTTCTCACCTTTGCCATGACCGGGGCGAACATGGTCAAAGTGCTGGATTTTGTCTCTCAAGGCATCCCGGTATCGGTTTTCGGTAAATTCATGCTCTACATCCTGCCGATCATCCTGACATTCACCGTGCCGTGGGCGGTAATGGTGGCGGTGATGCTGGTTTTCGGGCGGCTCTCCGCCGACAACGAGATCACCGCCATGCGGGCATGCGGCGTGTCGATCCTGCAAATCGTCAGCCCGATCCTGCTGATCACCTTTCTGCTCACCGGCTTGTGCCTGTATCTGCAAGTCGAAGTCGGCCCGCCGCTGTTGGGCAAATCACGTTCCATGATGAGTCTGGCGGCGGCGCAGCAGCCGCTGGCGCTCTTTGAACCGGGGCGGCCGCTGAGTTACAAAGAGGGCAGTAATGAAGTCGTCATCTGTATCGACGATAAAATCGGCGACAATGAGCTTGTCGGCGTGATTTTCTGCAAAACCGGCCCCAAAGGCAAAATCATGCAGAAAATCAATGCCGAACGCGGTACCATCAAAGTCAACGAAAAAGCCCGGGAATTGACGATCACCATGTTCAACTGCATCATGACCGACCATTCCGACGGCGGCGATCAGGGGGCGGAACGGGCTTACTCTGAAACATTTGAATTCACTTTCAACTACGGCAAAGAGGCCAACGCCGACCGGATCAGCACCAAAGCCAAATATATGACCCAGCGCGACCTGATGGCGGAGATCCGCCGCTTCAAGGCGCTGAATCAGGATACCACGGAACTGGAAGTCGAATTGAATCAGCGCATCGCTTTTGCCCTGTCTCCGATCGCATTTCTGCTGCTGGGCATGCCGCTGGCGATCCGCACCAACCGCCGGGAAACGTCAATCGGACTGTTCATCAGTGTGATCCTCGCCGGAACATTCTTTCTCTCGATCATCCTGTGCGAATCATTTGTCAAGTTCCCGAATATGTATCCGCAATATCTGCTGTGGCTGCCCAATATCATCTTTCAGCTGCTCGGCGGCATCATGACTTACCGGATCTCCCAGAGGTAATATGCGCGGGGTCATCAGGATTCTCACCGCACTGCTGCTGGCGGCGGTCGCATATTTGCTGTTCACATTGATCCAGAGTTACGACCGGCAGCGTGCCGAACTGGTAAAATTGCAGAAAAAACAGTCGGCATCAGGAGGATCATTTCATTACGATCCGGCGGCGTTTGTTTCCGGAAATTCGTTTGCGAACTCCACTCATTTCGTCTCCGGTTCTCCGGTAAACGGCACTCTGACCGGAGTGTTGACCACCGACCCGCCCGGATTGAATCCCCTGCTTGCCAATGAAGCCTCGGCAGCGATGGTTCACTCGCTCTGCTCATTGAGTCTGGCAGAAAGAGATTGGGAGCATCCGGAGCGATTTCAACCGGCGCTGGCGGAGTCCTGGGAAATTTCCCCGGACAAAAAAACTTACCGTATCAAACTGCGTTCCGGGGTGATGTGGCACAGTTTCACCGATCCGGAATCCGGCAGGGCGGTCCCGCCGCGTGAATTCACCGCCGGTGATGTCAAATTCACCGTGGATGTCATCCAAAATCCGGAAGTCAACTGCGCCGCCATACGCAGTTATTACGCCGATTTGGAAAAAGTCGAGGTCATCAACGATTATGAGGTGGTCTTTCACTGGAAAAAACCGTATTACGGCTCGTTGAGTTCCACTCTGGGACTGACTCCGCTGCCGCAACACTTTTACTGTCCGGCGGGGAGAGCGTTTGACGGCAAAAAATTCAACGATGACCACCTGCGCAACCGGATGATCGTCGGCTGCGGCCCATTTAAATTTGTCAGCTGGGAAAAATCCAAACGCATCACTTTGGAGCGCAATGAATTGTACCCCGGCATCAAATTCAATGCCGCCCCGTCACTGCAGAAATACATTCTGGAGATCATCAAAATCCCCAATACCCAGCTGCAGTCGCTGAAAGCCGGCAAAGTCAGCATGCTCAACCTCACTCCGGAGCAGTGGCAGCGCCAGACCTCATTGCAAACGTTTCCCCGTACCAAATTCACCAAGTACCGCAATCCGGGCATGGCATACAGTTATATCGGCTACAATCAACAGCGGCATTGTTTTGCCGATGCCCTGACCCGCCGGGCGCTGACCATGCTCATCGACCGGCAGAAAATTCTGGATGAGATCATGTTCGGCTGCGGTCAGATCGCCGCCGGACCGTTTGTGCCGGGATCGGTCTACTGCGATCCGGCACTGCCGCCGCATCCGTTTGATCCGGCTGCCGCCGGACGTCTGCTCGCCCAAGCCGGCTGGCGCGACACCGACGGCGACGGGATATTGGAGCGCAACGGCAAAAAATTCTCCTTTACCATGCTGCAGATCTCCGGCAGTGCCACCCAGATGAAAACCCTGCCGATCATTCAGCGGCAATTCGCCGCCGCCGGGATCGAAATGAAATTGCAGGTCATCGAGTGGAGTGTCCTGCTGGAACGTTTGAAAAGCCGTAATTTCGATGCCTGCAATCTGGGTTGGACGGGCAGTTTCGACCCCGATCTTTATCAGATATTCCACTCCAGCCAGAGCGAAAAAAACGGCAGTAATTTCGTCTCTTTCAGCAACCGTGAACTTGACCGGAAAATTCTGGAACTGCGGGAGGAATTCGATCCTGCCGAAAGGATCAAACTCTGTCACGAAATGGGCAGGATCCTCCACGAGGAACAGCCGTATACGTTTATGTTTTACCCGGATGAACTGCTGATGATTTCCAATGATTTCGGCAATGTCAAACTTTTCCCTGGCGGAGTTTACCCGCACAGTTTCACGCAGAGAGATGCCCGATGAGTGCCGCTGTTTTACCGCAAATATGGCAGGATTTTCTGCGCAGTGCCGGCGTGCCGGATGAATTGTGGCAGCAGCCGCTTGCCGCCAGTATCGAGCGCCGCAGGCAGAACACAGTTTACCCGCCGGAGGAGCTGGTTTTCAACGCATTTCATCTCACGCCGCCGGATAAAGTCCGGGTGGTATTGCTCGGTCAGGACCCCTATCACGGCGCCGGTCAAGCCGAAGGGCTGGCGTTTTCCGTACCGGAAAATATCCCGCCGCCGCCGTCACTGGTCAATATTTTCAAAGAATACGCCCGCGACCTCGGCCGCCCCTGCCCCCCCTCCGGGACATTGCGTGCCTGGGCCGCAGGCGGGGTTTTGCTGTTGAACTCGATCCTGACCGTCGATGAAAGCTCTCCCGGAAGTCATAAAAGTTTCGGATGGGAAAAATTCACTGATGCCGTGATCACAGCGCTCAGCGCCCGGAAAAACGGGGTGGTATTTCTGCTCTGGGGTGCGTATGCCCAGAAAAAAAGCCGCCTGATTTCTCCCGGCCGTCATACCGTCATCTGCGGAGTCCATCCCTCGCCGCTGTCAGCGTACCGGGGCTTTGCCGGCAGTGCGCCGTTTTCCCGCACCGAAGCGGCATTGGAAAACTGGCAGTGGCCGTCACTGCAGTAGGGTGAGCAATTCATCCTCGCCGATGATGCCGATATGCCGGTGCAATTCCACGCCGTCCCGGAAAACTATCACCGCCGGGATCGCCTCGATCTCCAGTTTTTCTGCGATCAAAGGCGCTTCACCCACATCGACCACGCCGATACGGACAGCTTCGGGGAAGCGGTTTTGACTTGCCATGCTGTCAATGATCCGGCTCTGGGTCACACAATGGCCGCACCAATCTGCGGTAAACAGCACCAGCACCGTACCGTGCCGGACTGCTCCGGCAAATGCCGCTGCGGAAATGATTTCGATTTTCTGCATATTGTTTCTCCTCCGCAATACACCATAAATGTTTGCGGCGGAAAAACAAGTCCTCCGGAAGAAAATTTCGGCGAATCGGCAGATGAAGTTACTTCAAAAAGCCGTTGATACCATCAAAAATGATCTGGGCGGCAAGCGCCACGATATACATACCGGTAAGTTTGCTCAAAATGCGGACGCCTTTGTCTTTCAGCAGCCGGTTGAGCGCATCGGAGTAATAAAGTGTGGCGCAGATCCCCAGACCGGCGACGATGACCATGCCCAGTTCCGCACTGAAAAATATCCAGCGGCTGCAGCCCACTTCAGCGGCACGCTCCACCACCGTCGCCCCCATGACCAGCAAAGTACCGATCGTGCCGGGGCCCACCGTCGTCGGGATCGCCAGCGGCACCACCGCCGGGTCACTGCCGTTCTCGTCATTGAGCCGGTTTTTAGGCAGGGAACTGCGCACCATATCAATACCGTTGAGCATCAGCACCAGTCCGGCACCGATCCGGAAAGCATTGAGCGAAATGCCCAGACATTCAAAAATTATTTTGCCGAACATATAAATAATGACCGAGGCACAAATCACCGCAAAACCGGTACGCAGTGCCAGACTGCGGCGGGGTTTGGACTCCATGCCGTCACAGGTGGTGACAAAAACCGACAGGATGAAAAACGGCGTCAGCAGCAGAAATAATTTGATCAACAAACCGATAATGTATGCAGCACTCATGGCAGAAAACCTTTTAATAAAGACATTCACGTTAGAGAGATAATATACCATTTTCTCCGTCAAAGTCAAATTATTTTACCCGGATCCCCCCGGATTTACGGGTAAAATCATCAGGGTTGAAAAATCCGGATTTCCGGTGTATATTATATAAAAAGCAAAAGTTTCCGGAATTTTTGCTTCAGGCGGCATCCGCAGTTTTCAGCTTCAGAGCCGCTTTTTTGTATATACTGTTGAGGCAAAAGCCGTTCCGGAACTGGTAATTTTAAAACAAGAGGTGATTTGATGGCTGAAAACATGACGATCAGCAAAACTTTGACCGTCGGCAGTCCGATGGGACTGCACGCCCGTCCCGCCGCCCAGGTGGTACATATTGCCGGACGTTTTCAGTCTGATTTGAAACTCTGCCGTACCGACCGTCACGGCGAAGCCGATTGCCGCAGTGTGCTGGCGATGCTGATGCTTGCCGCCGGTAAAGATACCGTTCTGGAACTGCACGCCACCGGCAGCGATGCCGCCGAAGCCGCCGCAGCTCTGGAAGCGTATTTTCAGCGTAATTTTGACGAAGTTTAACCTGCCGGAGAAAATTTATCCATGCAGATACCGAGCCGTACCATTCAGGCGACTCCGGTCGCACCGGGAATCGCAATAGGCCGAGTGATGCTGCTGCACAGCAGCGGCTCCAGAAATGTTCCGGTAACGACCATCGAACCGGAGGAAGTATCCGCTGAAATCAGCCGCTTCCATGCGGCGCTGGATATTACCAAAAAACAACTGCACGACCTCCGGGAACAGCTGAAATCCCAGTTGAACGAAAAAGAAGCGGATATTTTTGATGCCCACATCCTGCTGGTCGATGACCGCACCATGACTACCGAAGTGGAAAAAAACATCACTACTGAACGTTTCGGCGCAGAGTATTCCGTACATCTGGCAGTGGAAAAATTTTCCGCCGCATTTGCCGCCGTACCGGATGAGTATTTGCAGGAACGGGCAATGGATGTCAAAGATGTCGGCGCCAGGATCATCGGCAACCTTTCCGACCGCATCCCCGCCCAGCAGCTCCATGATGAACCGCGGATCATCGCCACCTCCACCCTCACCCCCTCGGAAACCGTCGGACTTGACCGGGAACGGGTTCTGGCATTTGCCGTGGAAACCGGCAGTACGACCAGCCACACGGCGATTCTGGCACGGTCACTGCAGATCCCGGCAGTGGTCGGCGTCCCCAAAGATGTATTGGATGCTTTGACCATTGCCGATCAGCTGGTCGTGGACGGGTTCAGCGGCAAAGTCATCATCAATCCCGATGGTGCGACGCTGGATGCCTACCGCTTGAAACAGCAGCAGGCGAAAAAATTCTACAATCAGTTAAGTGAAGACAACGATCTGCTGCCGGTGACCAGAGACGGCTTTGTCATTGAATTGGCTGCCAATGTGGATGTTGGTGATGATTACAGCACGGTACGCAACGCCGGAGCCGCCGGAGTCGGATTGTTCCGCACAGAATTTATTTTCATGGATCCCGCCCGCCTGCCCGGTGAAAACGAACAGTTTGAAATCTACAAAAAACTGCTGATCGCCGCCGGCAATAATCCGGTGACGATCCGCACCATGGATATCGGCGGCGACAAACTCAGCAACGCCATTGTCCGTTCCGAGGAGCAGAATCCGTTTCTGGGTCTGCGCGGCATCCGGCTCTGTTTGCGGGAGCGCCGTGACCTGTTTGAGACCCAGCTGCGGGCGCTGATGCGTGCCGGAGTCCACGGCAATCTGCAAATCATGATCCCGATGGTCAGCTGCATGGATGAAATTCTGGAGACTAAAAAAATCATCGCTGAATTGCAGCAGCAGTTGACCGGCGAAAATATCCCGTTTGCCGCCAATATCCCGCTGGGCGTGATGATCGAAACTCCGGCGGCGGTGATGATTTCCGGACATCTGGCGGCGGAAGCGGACTTTTTCAGTATCGGCACCAACGACCTGATCCAGTATACGATCGCCACTGACCGTTCCAACGAACGGGTCGGTCACCTCTACCGGCCGGGGCATCCGGCAGTATTGCAGATGATAAAACTTACCGTGGCCAATGCCATGAGCCACAATATTCCGGTCACGGTGTGCGGTCAGACCGCAGAAGATATTTCCATGACTCCACTATTGATCGGTCTTGGAGTCAACGAGTTGAGTATGCCTCCGGGGCCGATGCCGCTGCTGCGGCGGACGATCCGGCAGCTGGCAATGGCAGAATGTGTGGAGCTGGCGGAGCAGGCTTTGAAATGCAAATCCGCCGCAGAAGTAATGGAACTGTCACGCCGGATGATCCGCCGTTGTGTGCCGGAACTTGCAGATGTTTAATGAGAGTATGATGATGAAAAAAGATGGTATGAAAACGATTTATCTCTCCGGCCCGATCATGGATGAATCCGCCGGACATGCCCGGGAATGGCGGGAAACTGCCAAACAGCTGCTCGGCGGCAAATTCCGGCTGCTCGACCCGATGCGCCGGAAATTTATTGACCGTCAGGTGGACAGTGCCAATGAGATCGTGGAATTTGATTTGCAGGATGTCCGGGATGCCGATTTGATTTTGGTCAATTACAATAAACCCAGTATCGGTACGAGCATGGAAGTTTTTTATGCGGCTCACAATCTGGGAAAATTTATCGTGGCGTTTTCGCCGTTTGAGTTCAAAGACTGCAGTCCGTGGATGGCGCGTTTCTGCACCAAGATCCTGCCGGATCTGGAGCAGGCAGTGAATTATATCAACGCCCATTTTTCGGAATAAGTTTGCGGGAAACCTGAAATATGGGCAGATTTATATACAACTTGTTTTTACCGCTGGGATTTCTGTTTTTCCTGCCGGAATTGATTTTGAAATACCGCAGCCGCGGCGGCTGGAAAAGCACTTTCGGAGAAAGATTCGGTATTTACGGTTCCCGGGAAAAAGAGTTGCGCGATCAGCGCGGTGCGATCTGGATTCACGCCGTCAGCGTCGGCGAAACGGTAGTCGCATTATCCATGATCCGCAAATATTTACAGCGTTATCCGGAACGGAAATTCATCATTTCCACTACCACCACCACCGGTCAGGATGTCGCCCGGAGCAACTGTCCGGAAAATACTTCGGTAATATTCTGCCCGCTGGATTTTCCCTTGATGGTGCGTAAAGCACTGCGGCTGATGCAGCCGGCGGCGGTAGTGATATTTGAAACGGAGATCTGGCCCAATCTGATCGCTATTGCTGCCCGCAAAAAAATTCCGGTACTATTGGTCAATGCCCGGATGTCAGACCACTCTGCCCGCGGCTACCGGAAATTCAGCAAACTCTTTTTTGATTCACTGCTGCGCAAATTCAATTTGATCATGACCCAATCCGATGCGGATGCGGAACGCTTCCAGTCGGTTTCCCCACGGGCAAAGGTCGAAGTCGTCGGTAATATGAAATTTGATCAGGTACTGCCGGAATTGCCCTCCAACAACGTCCTGCACCGTTACTTTGGCGACGATCCGGAAAATCTGATCCTGCTGGCAGGCAGCACCCACCCCGGCGAAGAAGCTCTGCTGGCGGATTGCTATATTGAATTGAAAAATGCGTTTCCCAAACTGAAACTGGTGATCGTGCCGCGCCACGCCGAAAGAGGCAATGACATCGCCGGAATTCTGCAAAATAAAGGTTTGGTTTTCGCCCGGCGCAGCTGCGACAGCAATTTCTCCGGTGCCTGTGATGTACTGCTGGCTGACACCACCGGTGAAATGCTGGTGCTGATGAATGGCGCTGACATCGTCATCATGGGCAAAAGTTTTGCCGGACACGACGAGGGGCATAACCTGATCGAACCGGCACTGCTGGGCAAACCGATCGTGACCGGCTTGAAATTGCGTAACTTCCGTTATATATTCTCCACGCTGGAGAGCCACCAGGCGCTGTTGGCGTCAAGCGACGGCGAACTGACGGAAACTTTGCATAAACTTATCATCTCTCCGGAATTGCGCCGGGAACTCGGCGACCGGGCGTTTCAGGTGATTTCAGTCAACCGCGGTGCCACCGACCGGACTATCGACGCATTGGAAGCGACACTTTCCGCTTCCGGAAAATAATGTGCGGCGTATCTCCCTCTTCCGCAATCACCCGGCAGTGACCAGTCACGGAACTCCCGCCGGATGATATTAAAACGAGGATAATAAAATTGAAAAAACAGATAAAACGTATTTCCGGTCCGCGGACATTTATCAGCGGACACCGCAATCCTGATATTGACAGTCTGGCGGCGGCAACCGCACTGGCGGTTCTGCGGCAGCGCCACGGTCAAGGTGAATTTATCCCGATTTGTCCGGGGGTATTGCCCGATCGTGCCAAATATCTGTTTGACCGTTTTCATATCACTCCGCCGGTCAGCCGCAACGATGTATATGTGCAGGTCGGCGATATGATGACCGATGTCCCGGCGATCGACGGCGGTATTTCGCTGTTTGCCGCCGTGGGGGAATTGCGGGAAACCAGACTGCCCCGGATGCCGGTAACAGACCAAACCGGCAAATATCTGGGCATGCTCAGCGCCATGGCGTTATTGGAAAATCTGCTCAATATCGGCAACGATGCCGATGGCGGCAGCGGTTTGACCGGCAGACGGGTATTTTCCTCTGCGGCAATGATCAAACAGGTGCTGGATGCCGAAGAACTGACCGGCAGCGATATGCTGAAAGAGCAGGATTTTGAAGTATATGTGGCGGCGATGAGCGGCGATACGCTGGAACAGCATCTGCCCGATGACCGCAGCGAAGTTCTCGCCGTGATCGTCGGCGACCGTCCGGATGTGCAAATGCGTGTCGTGGAACGGCACATCAGATTGTTGATCGTGACCGGGAATTGCCCGGTCAAACCGTGGGTATTGCGGCAGGCCCAGGAAAACAAAGTGACGATCCTGGTCACCCCGCTTGACTCCGCCGCCGCCTGCCGGAGATTGAAATTCAGTATGCCGGTGCATTGTGCGCTGTGTCCGGATGATGCGGTTTCGGTATTTTCCCCCCGTGACCGGGTTCGGGATGTCCGCAAAAAAATCATGGAGTGTCAGGATGATGTTATTCCGGTAGTGGACAACCGCGGTAAATTATCAGGTGCGATCTTAAAACAAGTCCTGCACGAAACGCCGCCGTACCGGATGATCCTGGTAGACCACAATGAAATCGATCAGAGTCCGCCGGGAACCGAAGAAATTCCGGTAGTGGAAGTCGTGGATCACCACCGGATCGGGATGCTGCCCACGGCGACTCCGATCCGGTTTACCGGGGATGTCGTCGGCAGTACCTGTACGCTGGTGGCGATGATGTACCGCAGTGCGGGGGAACGTTTAAGCCCGGAACTGGCGGGGATCCTGCTCGGCGGGATAATTTCTGACACTTTGAATCTTAAGTCTCCCACCACTGCGGATATGGACTTGAGAATGTGCGAATGGCTGGAAAAAGTTTCCGGGGTATCCGGGGCGGAATTGATGCAGGAACTGCTGCACATCGACTCACCGCTGGCAGTAAAACCCGCCGCAGAAGTCATAAACGGCGACCGCAAAGATTATACCGATGGCAAAATCCGCTTTGCGTTAAGTCAGGTCGAGGAGAGCAATCTGGAACTTCTGCATCAGCGGTACGGGGAGCTTGCAGGCGAACTGCGTAAATGCGTGGAAACCGAAAAGCTGGACTTTTTCGGACTGCTGGTCACCGATGCGGTGCGCGGAAACTCCGAACTGCTGGCAGTCGGAGATGCCGGTATTACCAGCAATCTGCCGTGGCAGCGCCACCCGGACGGGTTGTTTGACCTGCCGGGGGTATTGAGCCGCAAAAAACAGCTGCTGCCGCAGGTGCTTTCCATCACTGCCTCTTTACAGCAGAAATAATTGCGACATATCTGGCATCCGGACATCAGCGCAAATTGAGCAGAATAACTCCCAGCAGGCACAGCACCAGACAGCCGATATTCAATGCGGTGTATTTTTCATGCAGTTTGATCTTGCTGTAAACAGAGAAGCAGGAGATATTTATCCCCATGACTGTCGGGAATACCAGCGCCGTGGCATTGGCGGCACGCATGGCATCGATTGCGGCAAACATAAAATAATAAGAGAGCAGTGCCAGCACCGCCCATACTCCGGCATAACGCCAGACCGCACCGGTAAAACTGCCGCCGGCAAGTGATTTTCGCTGCCAGATCAGAAATGCGGCGATATATCCGAGCGCACAACAGGTCATTACCAGCGGGGTCGCCATGCCGATTTTGACGATGGTATTGAATTTTACCGTAGACAGCATATTCAATGTCTGAAATGTTCCGCTTAACAGCATCGAACCGGCGGCGGCAATCAGCCACTTCAGCGTGAATACCGTTTTTGAAGTCCGGTTTCCGGAGCTTTTTTTGCTCAACGCGATCAGTATCAATCCGACGGTGATCAACAATAAGCCGATCCAGTTGAACCATCTCACCGTGGCATTGAGAAAGAGTAATCCCACGGTAAACGGCACGATCCCGGCGCAGTTGCGGATGGCAATGGACAAACCGTTATGACCGAGTTTCAGCGATTGAACCATAACCGTTTGACTGGCGACATTGACCAGTCCCGGCAGCATGAAAAGCGGAGCTGCGATCAGCAGTTCCCGCAGCGGCAATCGAGCCGCCGCCTGCCAGTCCACCAGCAGAATCCACCCGAGAATTGCGGTCAGAGTCGCCCCGATGGAATAAAACAGAAAGGTCGGCACCCGACACCGCGCCACATTGCTCATCACCGCCGAAATACTTGCCCAGGTAAGCCCGGTGGCAATGACCAACAGTAAACCGGCAAACATGATGTTATCTATCCTCCCGTCCGGAGTTCCGGAGCATCACTCAGCTTCAAGAACAAATACGCATCCAACCGCAAAGAGATTGGGGAAATGCCCGGTAAGCATCGGGAAACGTGCCGCAATCGGGTGTTCAGCAACGATTTTGATACCGAGCGTACCGCACAATACCCGGAAATCCTGCAGCGTGCAGAAGTGGATATTCGGAGTATCGTACCACTGAAACGGCATCTGGGAGCTGCGCGGCATTTTGCCGTTGAATGCCACCTGCATCCGGCAGCGCCAGTGACCGAAATTTATCACACTGACCGCCGCCCGTTTACCGATACGGACGATTTGTTTCAACAGCAGATCCGGACGCCGGGTCTCCTGAAGCGTATGACTTAAAACGACCAGATCAAATGATTTTTCCGGCAGATAATCCAAATCGTCGTTCAAATCCCCCTGAATGACCGGGACGCCGTTGCCGACACAGCGGACGATCGAATCCTGATCGATCTCCACGCCCAGCACGTCAGCCTGATGCTGCAGCTGCAATTCCCGCAAAAACATCCCGTCGCCGCAACCGAGGTCAAGCACCCGGTCACCGGGATTCACCAGTTTGGCGATAATTTCCAAATCCCGTCTGCGGTTCGGGTCAAGATCACGTTTATCACCCATCTTTCACCTCCTGCCCTGCTGATGATGGAGAAAGTCCCGCACCATCCGCCCTAACGTATTGACTTCAAGCAGAAACGCATCGTGTCCGTAACCGGATTTGATTTCGCAGAATGAGACCTGCTTACGGTTTTTCAACAGCGCATCCACGATCTCTTTGGATTGTCTGGTCGGAAACAGCCAGTCGCTGGAAAAAGAGACCACCAGAAACGCCGCTTTGACATTTTCCAGAGCTTTGGCAAGATCGCCGCCGGTTTGAGCAGTCAGATCAAAATAATCAGTGGCACGGGTGATGTAGAAGTAGCTGTTGGCATCAAATCTTTCCACAAAACGCTGTCCCTGATACTGCAAATAACTCTCAACTTTGAAGTCAAAATCAAAATCGTATTCGTAACTGTTGCCGGCATCTTTATTCTGCAGCGAACGGCCGAATTTACGGCTCATGGACTCCTCGGACAGATAGGTGATATGCGCCAACATCCGTGCCGCCGCCAGTCCGCGGGCAGGCACGGTATCCTCGGTGTACTCGCCGCCATTCCAGTTGGGATCGGCTTTGATCGCTTCCCGTGCCACCCAGTCAAAGGCGATATTCTGCGGCGAAAACTGACATGCCGTGGCAATGGGAATGACCGCATTCATCATATCCGGATACGAAACCGCCCACTGCAAAACCTGCATCCCGCCCATCGAACCGCCAAGCACCGCAAGCAGTTTTTTGATCCCCAGGTGATCGATCAGCTGTTTCTGCGCCCGCACCATATCCGCCACGGTAATGACCGGGAAATTCATGTGGTACGGTTTGCCGGTATCCGGGTCAATGGATTGTGGGCCGGTCGAACCGGAACAGCCGCCGATCACATTGGAACAGATCACGAAATATTTATTGGTATCCACCATTTTGCCGGGGCCGATCATCTCGTCCCACCAGCCCGGTTTCCGGTCATCCGGAGTGTGTCTGCCGCAAACATGGGCATCTCCGGAAAGCGCATGAGTCACCAGCACCGCATTGGAAGCATCTGCATTGAGCGTTCCGGCGGTTTCATAGCGGATATTGACCTCTTTCAGCACTCTGCCGCAATCCAGCGGCAGCGGTTCAGGCAGTTTGAAATCCTGCGGAGTGGTGATGAACACCTCCTCTGGAGTAAGATTCTGAGTATCGATTTTAACGCTTCCTTTCATTTTTATAATCAGTAATAATATACACCGGAAGAAAACTTTTTTCAACACCCCGCCTTGACAAAACTGCGATTATGAGTTATGTTGTAGTGGTAAAACCGGATTTCAGGCAAAATATCAGAGGATAACTGCAGTGCGGATACTGATAATTTTTTTAATGTTTCTCACTTTGCGTGCCGCAGGTGAAGTCTGGTTTGTTCCCGGATGGCGCACCGGATTCGACGACCGTGCCGGCTGTGTCCGGATCCTCCAAACGATATACCCCGACCGGAAAATCAAAGTTTGCAATTGGGACTCCAAACAACCGTGGCGTGCCACCAGAACCAATGCCGAAGAATATGCCGCCCTGCTGTTTGCCCAGACCGCCGCACTGCCGGATGAAAAACTTAAACAGCTGATCCTGGTCGGTCACTCCATCGGCGGCGACATGGTGCTGGATATTTTAAGCAAATTGAGCGTTCACGGCAAAAAAATCCACTCTGCCTCCCTGCTCGGGGCGGCAGTACCGTGCGACGATCCCCGGATCGGCAATGCGCTGAAAGCAGTCCGGTTTGAAATCACCAATATCTACAATCCCCACGATTGGGTGCTGAAATATCTCTATCCGCTGGATGCCGATGCGATGGCGCCGCTGGGATATTCCGGCTGGGCGGGCAGTCACCCGCGTTTTTTTGAGATGGAGTGCGAAGCCAAAAGTACCGGATTTTTCAACCACTTTGCCTACTTGTATTTATACAAACTCCGGGAATTGATGCACACCCTGCCCCGGCGGATCGAAGTACTTCAGGACGCAGCGAATAAAGAACAGCTCCCGGCAGACGGGATTTTCTGGCAGGATGTGGAAGTTTTTCAAATGTGGAAACTGCAGCAGCATTATGACGGCAGAGCCAGGATCCTCGACCCGGCAGGTGTCCGCCGTGCCAACGGTACATTCAGCTCCATGCGCCACGCTTTCGATGAGGTCAAAAAACAACTGCGCTGACTTACAGACAGATGTTCCGGTCGCAGTATTTTACCGTAGCTTCCCGGTGAGAGATAACCACCAGAGTTATTTTACCGTGCAGGGCCTCCAGAGTCCTGCCGAAAGCGGCTTCGGTTGCCGCATCCAGTGCGCTGGTCGGCTCATCGAGGATCAGCAGCCGGGCATCCCGGTACAGCGCCCGGGCAATACCGATGCGCTGCCGCTGACCGCCGGAAACAGTGGTGATACTGACCGGTCGGTCAGGTTCAAACTCCGCCAGCTGCGCCATTTGCAGTGCCCGGCGCAATTTCACTTCATCGACCGCCTCCGGAGCGATGCCGAATGCCACGTTTTCCCGCAGAGTGCCGTCAATGAGAAAAATTTCCTGCGGCACATATCCGGTCTGCTGACGCCACTGCACGATATTTCCGGCGATATCCCCCCCCCCGGCGGTGATCCTGCCCTGCTGCGGTTTCAGCAAGCCGGTCAACAAATCTGCCAGCGTGGTTTTGCCCCGCCCGGAAACCCCGGAAACCGCCACTGTCGTCTGCGGCTCGATCTCCAGATCCAGCGCTTCAAAAACTGCCTTTTTCCCGTCCCGGTAGGTAAAAGAAACGTTTTCAAATACGATTTTACTGCCGGCATCGACGGCGGCGGTTGCGGCAATTTTTTCCGGCGGCAGTGACTGCAATGAGGTAACCAGTTCATTCAGCAGCGGCGCCCCCTGCCGCACCAGCAATACGTTATAGTGACACCGGCTCAATGCCGGCAGCAGCCGGGCGACTGCGGCGGTCAACACCGCCAAGGTCAGCATGATCTGACTTCTGGGCATACCGCTTAACAGCAACACACAGAAAACTCCGGCGGCAGTGATGACCGCCGCTGATTCCAGCGTCAATCTCGGCACCTGCCCCAGAGTATACAATTTACCAAAACACCCGGCATAACTGCGGTAGAGCGAACTGAATTTACCGGAAAAAAACTTCCCGGCATGAAAACTTTTCACCGCTTTGGCTCCGGAAATTCCGATGTGGCGCACCCGGTTTTCCGCCAATTCATACTCCAGCGCCTGCCGGGCGATCCTGCGGTTGGCTTTTTTGATGATCCAAGAGACGGTGGCGGCAATCAGGATCATAAACAGTGTGGCACTTCCGGTTATCAGCGGAAACAATCCCAATGCACACCCGCTTAATACCACGATGACCATAATATCGGCGACGATCTGCAACCCCGGCAGCAGTACGGTGTAGGCGAGCTGATAGATCCGGCTGATCCCGCTGAAACTCAACTCCGGCGGCCGGGATTTGAATGTTTCGTAGTCCGTATCCAGAAAACTGTCAAACAGCCGCTGTGCCAATTCTGATTGTTTGGCGGCGATAAAACGGCTCTGCAGTTTGACGATCCAGAGCGCAAAAAGATTTTTACCTGCCAACAGCACTGCGATCGCCCCGACAGTCAAAGCGATCCTGCCGTTTTCCGGAATTCCGGGCAGCAATGCTGCGCTCATTTGCTGAAGTTGTCCTGCCGCCGGATTCTGCGGGGTCAGAAACAATGCCGCCGCCCCCAGCAGCAGCCCCAGACCTGCCATTTCCAGCAATGCCGACAGTGCCATCAACAGCGACAGTCCCACTAATTTGCGTTTATCCTGCGGCGAAAACAGCCACCGGATCTGATTTATAAATGTTTTCATAAAGCCTCAATGATTTACTGTTGATAATATAAAGCTGTTTACCCCGGTTTGCAAGTTGAAAAAAACGCATAATGACGTTACATTATATATGAAGACAACTTAAGGAGAAAAATTTTTATGGAACTGCGTTTTTTCAATACGATGGAACGGCGCCTGATGCCGTTTGAGCCGCTGACCCCCGGATGCGCCAAAATGTATACCTGCGGGCCGACTGTTTACAATTTCGCCCACATCGGCAATTTCCGGGCATATATTTTTGAAGACATTCTGCGCCGGACGCTGGAATACTTCGGTTTTGCCGTGACTCAGGTCATGAACCTGACCGACGTGGATGACAAAACCATCCGTGATTCCCGGGCGGCGGGGCTGCCGTTGCGCGATTTCACGGCGAAATACAAACAGGCGTTTTTTGACGACATCAAAACTTTGAAAATCGAACCGGCGGAGGTCTACCCCGCCGCCACGGATCATATTCAGGAGATGATCGCCCTCATTCAGACCCTGATGGATAAAGGTTTTGCATATCAGGCATCGGATAAATGTATTTACTTCTCCATTGATAAATTCAAAGATTACGGCAAACTTGCCAAAATCGACCGGGAAAACCAGCGTGACGGCGTCCGGATCAGCACCGATGAATACGCCAAAGATGCCGTCGGCGACTTCGCCCTCTGGAAAGCGTGGGACGATGCCGACGGTGACGTCTGCTGGGAGAGTCCCTGGGGCAAAGGCCGCCCGGGATGGCATATTGAATGCAGTGCGATGTCGATGAAATACCTCGGCGAATCGTTTGACATCCACACCGGCGGCGTGGACAATATGTTCCCGCACCACGAGGATGAGATCGCCCAGAGCGAAAGCGCCACCGGCAAAAAATGGGTCAATTACTGGCTCCATTGCGAACACCTCATGGTGGACGGCACCAAAATGTCCAAATCTCTGGGCAATTTCTACACGCTCCGTGACCTCGCCGCCAAAGGCTGGCAGGGGCGGGAGATCCGTTGGGTGCTGGTGGGCGCCCATTACCGCAAAAAACTCAATTTCACTCTGGAAGCCCTCGCTCAAGCCCGGGAAACTCTGGAAAAATTCGATGCGCTCTTTGACCGGCTGCGTACTATCACCACTGCCGGTGACGGTTCTGAAGCCGCTGAAGCGGTAAATACCGCAAAAGAGGCTTTTGCATCCGCCCTTGCCGATGACCTCAATATCGCCCCGGCTCTGGCGGCGGCATTTGACCTGACCCGCAGCGCCAACCGGCTCGCCGACGGCGGCAAACTTTCCGCTGCCGGTGCGGAAAAAATTCTGGCGTGCTTCCGGGATTTCGACCGGGTGATTGGCTGTTTTGAAGTCGATGCCGTGCGTGAAACTGCGGCGATCCCGGCAGAAGTCACGGCGCTTGCCGAAGCCCGTGCCGCCGCCCGCAAAGCCAAAGATTTTGCCGAAAGCGACCGTTTGCGCGACGAGATCACCAAACTCGGCTATACCATCAAAGACGTTCCCGGCGGAGCGTGGGAACTGAAAAAGGCATAAGCGATGTTGACCAAATGGAATAACCTTGATGCCGTCGAATTGACTCATGCCAACGGCAGTAAAGCGGTGATAACGCTCCACGGCGCCCATGTGGTGGAATACATCCCCTGCGGCACCGGCGACGTGCTTTTTGTCAGTGAAAAAAGTGAATTCCGTTCCGGCAAAGCGATCCGGGGCGGAGTTCCGGTCTGTTTCCCGTGGTTCGGCCCGGCACCGGATGGCCAAAGCGGCAGTCACGGCTTTGTCCGCAACAGTGCCTGGTCACTGCTGGCTGACAACCATGACAGCGCCGTTTTCGGTTTTGAAGCGGCACAATTTCAGCTGCGCTATACGGTAACGCTGACGGATAAACTGACTCTCTCGCTGCAAATCTCCAATATTTCCGCCACGGATTTTGCTTACAGCGGCGCATTGCACACCTACTTCCGGGTCGGTGAAGCCGCCCGCATTGCCATCGGCGGTGTGGATAATACCGTCTACAATGATGCACTTTCCGGAGCAGATATTTTGCAGGATTCGCCGCTGGTCATCGACCGGGAAATCGACCGGGTCTACCGCAGTGATGCCGCCGTAACGATCGACGATCCGGATTTGAAACGGCGCATCACCATCGCCAAAAACGGCAGTAATTCCACCGTGATCTGGAATCCGTGGATCGACAAATCCCGGCGACTGACCGATTTCGGCGACGAGGAATACCATCAGATGCTCTGCGTGGAGGCCGCCAACGCCCCCGCCACCGGCGACGACCGGGTGCTTGCCCCCGGAGCAACCGCCGTACTGGAGCAGATCATTTCCGTCACGCTGTAACTGCAAACTGCACATTATTGTCACAAAAAAAGCGCGATTTTCCAATCGCGCCTTTTTTATAACCGGAATATTCAGAGATTTTTGTAATCGCTGACCAGCAAACGGTAAGGTTCTTCATCTTCCTCGATGATGGGGAAGCGGAGTTGCGGCTCATGGAACACGTTATCGTTGTGATCGTCATTGACTGCGGAAACTTCACCGATCATGACTTCGCTGCCGGTTTCGGCATAGAATTTGTGAAACAGGTTCGGTTTGAGCGTAATGCTCTCGCCGGGGGTCAGCACCAGCGGTTGACCGGCGGGGATGGTCAGCAGTTCGCCGTCCCGGGAGACGGTCACCGGGGTATCGTCCAGTTCGACAGAAGTGCCTTTGCGGTTATACAGCTCAAAAACGAGATTACCGCCGCCGCGGTTGATAATGTCTTCGGTTTTGGCCTCGTGGCAGTGCATCAGCGTCACCTGATGGGAACGGGAAATCATGATTTTTTCAGCGTAAGGTTTGGTATAAACACCGGAACCTGCCACGCCGTTGCGGATGGTAAAAAGCAGCAATCCCTCGTTGCGGAAGTCTCCCCGTCCGAAATCGGTCAGATCCCAGCCGAGTTCGCAATCAAAAATTTCCCGGATCTCAGCACCGTGTTTTTTCCAATCTGCGGCGGTATATGCGGCAAATTTCGGCAATTTGAAAGAAAATTTGGCAAAAAACTCCTCTGCCAGACGGATTTCACGGTTGATTTCAGATCGTTTCATAATTTTTCTCCATAACTGAAATATTCTACTGCAAAAACGCCCGGAGGGTTGCTCCGGGCGGTGGGGTTGGGTAAGTTTTACGCCGTGATCTGCGCCAGTTTGATGGTTCTGTCAGTGGCATCGTAGGTCAGGCTGTAACCGCCGATTTCGATCGCGGCGGTGCCGTCCCAAGTGGTCAAGCCTGCGCCGTTGACGGAGAATTGAGCGTTGGTGAAATCGCTGATACCCGCGACTGCCGTCCAAGCTTTATCCAGACCGTCGGTGATGAAGTCAAACGTCGTGAAATCTTCAGTTGCGCCGGTTTCATTGTTGCGATCGCCGAGGTAAAACTCGTCGACCGCCGTGAGCGTGCAATCTTCGTTAATGACGAATTTGTCCACATAGTCGATCAGGTTGGCGGTGACGTTGGTTTCCAATTCGACCACCGTCGCTTCGGCATAGTCCATACCAGCACTGCTGACCCCGGAAAGGCGTTTCAGAACTTTTTCCGCACCAG
>SUVU01000017.1 GCA_015061865.1 Lentisphaerota bacterium | reverse complement strand
TTGTCAAATATGTGTTTTGCTGTGGTGTTTTTTCAAAAAAAGTATTTCGCTTTTCTTTGAAAGAGAAAAGGGGCGCGGGGGAAAGGGAAAACTCTCTTTTCACGGGAAAAGAAAGTTTTCCTTGTCTTTCGCACACGGTTTCACTTTAATAGAACTGCTCGTCGTGATCGCAATTATTGCGATTCTGGCTGGCATACTGCTGCCGACATTGAAAAAATCCAGGGAGCGTGCCAGAGATACCATGTGTGTCAATAACCAGAAACAGGTGGCACTGGCGCTTGCCTCTTATGCCAACGAACATGATGACGTCATGATCCCGGTGGATAATGATAAAAGCCACACCTGGGGGCGGCGGTTGATCATCGGCGGTTATCTGGGCAGTCAGAGCGGGGTTTATACCGGCGACCGGGACAAAGTCAAAACCAAAGGCGCCATGCAGATTTTGCGCTGTCCCACCTGGGAAAAAGATGGCGGTTTCCGGGCGGAAGTTTCTGCGACCGAAGGTTTTACTTACGGTCTGGCGGCGGCGTTCGTACTCCGTTCGGGTGATTACAGCGATCAGTGGGGCAAAGAGTTCCGCAAGCGCAGTGAGGTCAAAGACCCCTCCAAACAGCCGCAGCTGGCGGACTCGCTGGCGATGGCGTATGCCAGTCAGGCGTTGTTCACTCACCACCAGCGCCACCGGTTTTTTCTGAAAAAAGATGCCGTCAGCGGCGATACCCAGAAAAAGCACCGGATGCATTTGCGCCATAATAAAAAGGTGCACACGATCACGTTTGACGGCAGTTTCAAATCTTACACCGCCGGAGATTTGGACAGTGACAGTTTGCTGGTGGAGTCGGGATCAAAGGCGAAAAATTCTTATTATACAGATAATTTGAGCAGAATCAATTTTTGAGAGGAAAAAACATGAAAAAATCAGTATTGATGGCGATCATGCTGTTTGTCGGGATGGTTTTTCCGGCGGCGGCGCAGAATTTGCTGAAAAATCCGGCGTTTGTCAACAAACTGGCGCACTGGACGGTGCGGGGCGGCAAAGCTGATGCCAAAGACGGGGTGCTGATACTGCGCGGCGGCAGAAAAATGTTTGTAGTCCACTATAAATTGCCGCTGAGTGCCGGAAAATACCGTGCTTCATATCAGGTTTCCGGCAGCGGTCAGTACCGGGCGTACTGCGAATGGAACGGCAATGTGAACGGCAAAAAATTCTACCGCAGCAGCGGAGCGAAAGTTATTAATGCCCCCGGCAAAAAAGAGCGCCGGACGTTTGAATTCACCCTGACTCCGGCGGATGTCGCCAAAGCCAAATCGTTTGCTTTTGTCATCGGCTATGAAAATGGCGAAGTTGAGATTTCCGCCCCCGAACTGGTAAAAGTTGACACTCCGGCTGTTGAGGGGAGTGAATTGCTGAAAAACCGCAATTTCGCCCGCAATTTCGGCTATTGGACGGTGCGGGGAACGGCACCGGAACGGGATAACGGGACGTTGGGTTTCAGCAACGGCAAAAGAACTTTTGTCGTGCAGTACAAATTGCCCGTTGCCGCCGGGAAATACCGGGCCAGTTATCAGGTTTCCGGCAGCGGCAAATACCGGGTCTACTGTGAATATCACGGCAGTGCGGACGGCAAAAAATTCTACCGTGCCCCCGGTGCCGGGGTATTGACTGCGCCGGAGCAGAGCGCACAGCGCTCGTTTGAGTTTGAGATCGCACCGGAGGATGTCAGCAAAGTCAAATCGTTCGCTTTTGTCATCCGTTACGACAGCGGTATCGTCAATATTTCTGAACCGTCACTGGTGAAAATTGCCGCTGCTCCGGCGAAAGCCGCCCTGCCAAAGAGCGCAAATGAGAGCGTCCTCGGCGGCAAATGGACGTTTGCCAACAACAGTTTTTTAAGCGGTTCCGGTTCTTCGTTGGAACTGCATCAGTACGGACACAGCCACATCCGCCGCACCCGTTTGAGTGGAATTCCGGTCACTGGCGGTGCGACTTACCGTTTCAGCTGTCAGGTCAACGGCATTGCCACCGCTGATGAGCGGGGCGGCTTTTGTGCGTTCCGCATTGTGCCGGTGGCGGGGAAAAAAGAGCTGCTCGTGCCGAAATGGGAAGATACGCTGTTGAGCAATAAACAATTCAAACATCTGGAATTCACCGTCCCCGCCGGGGCGGAGAAACTGGAACTGCAATTTGAAACTCCTGCCAAAACGGTGGTGGGATTTTCGGCATTTGAGCTGAAAACCATTCCGCCGCAGGTGGCAAAAAGCAGTTTTTATCTGACGGAACCGGCTTACCGTGACATGGTGTTTGCTTCGCATCCGGTCAAAAATATTTCCGGCAGAGCCGTGTTGAGAGGGCAGGCGGTCGGCGCGGTCGCCAAATTGAGTGTCAACGGCAAAAATATCGCCGTCCAAACGGTGAAAAACGATGGCAGTTTCAGTTTTGCATCCCCCGGACGGGATTGTCTGGTGGCGCTGGAATTCACCGGCAAAGAGGGCAAAATTGTCAGCACTGCACGCCGTGAGGTCAAATTTCTTGCTCCGAATGAGGTGGAAGTCACAGTGGATTCCCAAAATCATCTGCTGGTCAACGGAAAACGTTTCTTTCCGGTGTGCTTCTGGGAACTCACTGCGGTAAATGAGCCGGATGGACTCTACTTCGCCGCCAGAAACGGGGTCAACTGCTTTTTGCTGACCGAACGCTATGCCAAAACTCCGGCGGAGAAAAAAGCCATTCTCGATACGGCGCACCGCTACGGGATGAAAGTTTTTCTTGCCGTACCCTCCATCGACCACCTGACCGCAGATAAAATGGCGGCGTACCGGCAGCAGCTGGAGCAGGTGATCACCCCGGAATTGAAATCCCACCCGGCGGTGATCGGATATTTTCTGACCGACGAAGCCATGTGGCGCGGCGTGCCCCAGCAGCGGGTGGTCAACGGTTACAAGCTCCTGAAAGAATTTGACCCCTACCGCATCATCTGGGTCAATGCCGCCCCCCGCAACACCGTGGAAGCCCATGCCAGTTACGCTGAAGGAGCAGATATTTACGGTATCGACATTTATCCGTACCCGTACCCGCACAACCAGTCCGGCATGGAGGATAAAACGCTGACCTGCGTGGGCAAATACACGGATTTCTGCCGGGAGGCGGTGGATGACCGCAAACCGGTCTGGATGGCATTGCAGGGATTTTCCTGGCGGGCGTATTATCATCCGGACGACGGCAGAGATTATCCGGGGCTGAATCAGATGCGTTTTGTCACCTATGAAACGCTTTTTTACGGCGGCAGAGCCGGGACGATCTGGGGGACGCGCCACATCCGGGCGGCGGCGTATTACGATACGCTGTTTGACTTGTCTTACGAAATGTATCTGGTTTCCGGATTATTCAGCCGCTGTGAACGCATTGAAAAAGTGAAAAGCACCAACGACAAAGTTATCGCTGAATTGATGTACGTTGACGGCAAAACCTACCTGACGGTACGCAATTGCGATGAGAAACCGCATATTTCGTGGGTGTACGGCAAGTTTCCGGCGATGAAACAGCTGCTCCCCGCCGCCCGCCGCCAATTCCCTGCCAACGATGCACAGGTGGCACTGGAGCCGTTTGAAGTGCAGATTTTCGGCACGGATGCCCTGCCGGAACCAACTTACCAACTGCCGGAAGTCAACGCTGAATTTGAAAAAATGCCCCATCCATTCAAACGGCTGGTCAAATCCGACGTTTTCAAACGCCGCTATGACGGCAAAGCGTACTGGATCTGGGATGATGAGGCGTTTGCCGCCAATGCGGCAGCTGAAGTCAGCCGCACGTTTGAACTTGACCCTGCCAAAGTGAAATCGATCACCATTTACGCCGCCGCCGACGATGCCGGCAAACTTTATTTCAACGGCAATTTGCTGGGAGCAATGGAGCATTTCAGCAATATGCAGACTTTTGACGTGCCGCAAAATTTGTGGCGCAAACAGAATACCGTGACCGTCAACGCAGTTGACAGCGGGATGCTGCCCTGCGGAGTGCTGGCAGAGATAAAAATAACTTTCACCGACGGTACTGTGCAGAGTATCGTTTCTGACCGCAGCTGGCAGTGCCGCGGCAAAGCGGTGCGGGAAGTCGCTCCTTTCGGCAAAGGTGCATGGGGCAGACGGGTGAGTATCGAATTGAAAAGGTAATAAGTTTTCATGGGTGAAAATTATCAGTTCCACGACTTCGGCTGTGCCGCATTCGGCACGCTGAAAGTTAAATTATCCGGCGCCCCCGGGACGGTGGTCACGCTGGAAATGGGCGAAGTCGCTTCCGGCGACCGGATCAATCAGGCTCCGGGCGGTTTCCGCTGTTATAAATCGTGTCAGGTGACGTTGGATGACCGGGCGGACAACTGGTATAAATTCGTTATTCCGCCGCATACGGTGCCGCATTACGTCAAATTTACCATCCCGTCCCCGCTGGATGAGGAGATCGCCTGTTTCCGCTATGCCGGAGTGGAGGGAAAGTGCGAAGTGCAGGAGTTCCGCCGCCGGGAAGTTTACCCCAGATGGGATGAGCGTGATGCGGAATTTCATTGCAGCGATGAACAGCTCAACCGGATTTGGGAATTTTGCAAATATTCCACCAAAGCCACTGCCGCATTCGGGATCTTTATTGACGGCGAAAGAGAGCGCTGTCCCTATGAGGGGGATACTTACATCAATCAGCTGGGATGGTTCTGCTGTTCAGCCGATCCGGAAATCCCCCGGCGGACGATAGATTTTTTCATGGATCACAGCACCTGGCCGATCGAATGGCATCTGGTCATGCCGCTGATCGTCAGAGATTACCTTTATTATACCGGAGATACAGCATCGGTGTCCCGCTGGCTGCCGATGTTAAAAGAGCGTTTGCTGGATAAATTGGTGCGTGCCGACGGTCTGCTGGCGGCGACGGAGGAGCTGAAAGAGTTGATCGACTGGCCGCCGTGGGAACGGGATGGTTATGAGAGCAGCGGCTGCAGTCTGGTGCCGAATTGTTACCGGTACGGCGCATTGCTGGCGATGGCAGAATTGACCGGCGAAGAAAGTTATGCGGTCAAAGCGGCGCAGTTGAAGCAGGTCATCCGCGAAGAGATGCTGAAATCTCACGGTTTCACCGACTCCCCGGAAAGTTCCCATCAGGCGCAACATTCACAATTTTACCCCTTGTTTTTCCATGTCGCAGCGCCTCACGAAGTCGATCTGTCCGGGTGTGAAATAAAATGCAGTGTGTACGGCGCACAATTTCTGCTGGATACGCTGTGGAGCAGCGGCGATGCCGTGCAGGCGGTGAAATTGCTGAAATCTGACGGTTTGCGCAGTTGGCAGAATATGCTGAATTGCGGAGCGACGATCACGATGGAGGCATGGGATGATTCATTGAAAGAGAATCAGGACTGGAACCACGCCTGGGGTGCGGCTCCGGCGAACCTGATCCCCCGGCGTTTGTGCGGCATCCGCCCGACGGCACCGGGATTCAAAACGTTTACGGTCGATCCGCAGCCGGCAGGTATCAGGGAATTTCATCTGACCGTGCCGACATTGCACGGCAAGATCACCGTGGATTATGTCGATAAAGAAGTTACGGTGGATTTCCCGGCGGGGCTGACGGCGGAATTCCGGGGGCGGCAGTATACGGAAAAATTCACCGGAAAAATTTGAAAAAAGTGATGTTTCATTGTAAATTATTGAACATAAACATAAATATAAAAAAGAGAGGTGCAAAATGAAATTTGGTGTAGCTGATTACGGTATGAATGTCTGGTACGGCGGATGTTATGATATTGAAAAACGTCTGCTTGACCTGAAAGCCCTCGGATTTGACGGCATCGAACGGGTGGAGGCGATCGACGCCGCCGATGCGCTGAACCGGGCATCGCTCTACCGCAAATGCGGGATGGATTTCGCCACCTGCCGCGGTCCGAAAGTCGAATACAATATCAAATGGACTGCCGGATTGGGCAAGGAATATATCTGGCTGGACAAACCCACCACCCGGGAAACCGATTTTGATGTCTACTGCCGTCAGGCGAACGAATTAGCTGAAGTGTGCAAAAGTTTCGGTCTGAAGTGTCTGCTGCACAACCACATGGGACAGCGGATCGAAACGCAGGAGGAGCTGGATACCTTTATGGCACGCTGTCCGGGCATGTATCTGCTGCTGGATGTCGGTCATCTGCACGCCGCCGGCGGCGACATCACCGGTACGATTTCCAGATACGCCGACCGGCTGGTGGCAGTTCACTTCAAAGATGTCTTTTTCAAAGACAAAGAAAATCCGGATTGGAAACAGCGTTTGCGCTTTACCGAACTTGGTTCCGGCAACTCCGGCATGGACTTCCCGGCGATCGGGGCGGCGTTGAAAAAATGCGGCTTTGACGGCTGGGTTTTCATCGAACAGGATACCCACAACGCCGATGCGCTGGCGGAGTTGAAACACTCCCTTGAGATCATGAAACAGATTTTGAAATAAGGACAGCAACTTATGAGCGATCAACTTTCCAACATTGAAGTCGATGCCATCGTGACCACCGGCGGTACCGCCGCTGAAATCAAAATCGGTGATATCACCTACACCGGAACGGCAGAGGATAATCTGGGCGAATATTTGAGCGGTAATTCCACCGGAGTTTCCGTAGTGGTGGATAATTACACCCACGATAGCGGCAGTATCCGCAATCTGCTGGGCGTCGAGATCATCGGCGGCAGTAAAGCAGTGTTGAGCAACGGTCTTGCCAATACCGGCGGCGGTATGCACCTGACGGGCAAAAAAGCCAGTTTCGTCAGCGGTTTGACTTTTTCCAACAACGTTGCCGACGGCAGTGCCGGTTACGGCGGCGGTCTTTACAATGCCGAGGGTATTGTGACCGTATCAAATATGCTGTTTGACCACAACTACGCCAAATTGCGCGGCGGTGCGGTGCAGTCGCTGGATGCCCAGACGGTCATTAATGATTCCGTTTTTACCGGCAATACCAGCGGCAGTCTCGGCGGCGCGATCAACAATTACAGCCCCAATGACGAAAAAACCGGCGTGGTGACCATTAATGGCGGCACGTTTTCTGAAAACCAGGCGGTTGACGGCAGTGCGATCGCCAACAGCGATATTTTGAAAGTCGGTGCCAGTCTGACCACCGGCAAGGATGCGCTGTTTGTCAAAAACGTCAATGGTTACGCCATTATGAACTGCTTCGGCGGGACGGTCTACATCGGCAATGTCACGTTTGACGGCAATACCAAAGGTGCGATCGACAACCGCAATTCGGTCGACAGCAAAAACGGCAACAGTCCGCTGGTCGTCATTGACGGTATGATCACGCTGAAAACCAGTTATGACAAAATCAATAACGCTTCTGTGATCAAAATCGACTGCGATGCGTTTTTGTCCGATACGCAGTTGATCGCCAAAGTCATCAACAACCCCGGTGCCGCCGCCGTCGCCACGCTGACGCTGGATACCGATGGTTTGAATTACTCCGTGACCCAGAGCAAAATCGGCAGCGATATTCTGATCATGCAGTCCGGTTTGGAACTTAATGCGGCGATCGTCAGCACAAATGGCGGCATCTGCCAGACGGCGGTTGACGGGACGACTTATTACAGCACCGGTTACAGTTCGTTAGCCACGGCGCTGGCAAGTGATTTCAAGACGGTGGTTCTGGACGGTTGTACCCACAACAGCGGCACGATTTCGCTCGGCAACGGCGATCAGATCATTGGTATCAACGGCGCATTGATCGCCGGGGCGGCACTTTCCGGGACGGCGGCGGTGACGATCGCCGCCGGTAATACGGTCAGCATCAGCGGCATGACCTTTGCCGACAACGTGACCAGCGGCAATGCTCCCGGTGCGATCAGTGCGGCGGCGGCTGAGGTCACGGTCAGTGATACGCTGTTTTACGGCAACCGTTCCAATAAAGCCCAATACGGTTACGGCGGTGCGATCCGCAACGTTCCGGTTTCCGGGGTTGCTCCGGCAGGGATGTTTACCATTTTGGGGTCAACTTTTACCAACAGCCACTCCACCAATGGCGGTGCGATCTACAACAGCAATATCATGACCATCGGCAAGGGTGCTGACGGCAAAGATACGCTGTTTTGCAACAGCAGCGGCGATTATGCGATTTTGAACTGTACCGGCGGTACTTTGACCATCGGCAATGTCACGTTTGACGGCAATGCCAAAGGTGCGATCGACAACCGTAATCAAACCAATTCCGCCAGCGGTACGGCGTGTCTGATCGTGGTCGACGGCTTGCTGACGCTGAAAAGTGCCACCGACACCATCCGCAACAGCAGCAAAATGCGGGTCGATGGTGCCAGTTTCATTTCCGGAAAAGATACGGCATTTGCCAAAGTGATCGATGCCAATAACTCCGGCTGGCTCTCCGGTAATGCTATCAGTGCGACTGACGGTTATAAAACATTTACCGGCAATGATAACGACCTTTACGTCACCAATGCGGCAAATGTGGCAGCGGCGGCGGTGGTTTCCGGCAGCAAAACTGCGATCGTCACCGTGGGCGATACGGTTTACAACGGCACCGCTTTTGATTCATTTGGCGCAGCGGTGGCGGCGGCAGGCACGATCGTGGTCGATAATTACACTTACGGCGACGGTCAGATCGTCATGGACAAAAGTCTGACTGTTATCGGCGGCAAAAATGCGCTGTTTGCCAATAATATTGCCAATGGCGTTGCCGGAGCGGTTTTCCAGAAAACGGCGAAAGAAAAAATTGATTTGACCATTTCCGGAGTCACATTCAGCGGCAATCAGGCCCCCGGCAAAAACGCCGGAGTTATCCAGCACGTTTACGGCGGCACACTGACGCTGAAAGATGTGCTGTTTGACGGCAATAAAGCCAATCACGGTGGTACGGTGCAGGTCGGTTCTTCCGCACGGGTGGATAATGTCACGTTTATCAATAACAGCGTGACCGGATACGGCGGCGCATTCTACAATGCCGAAGGCAAAGATGTGGTGATTGCCAACTCGTATTTCGGCAATAACAGCGCAGTCAACCGCGGCGGTGCGATGCACTTGCTGGACGGGGTGGTTGCAATCAATGATTGTATTTTTGAAAATAACAGCGTGACGACTGCTGATACGACCAACCATGGATTTGGCGGTGCGATCAACCAGTTCAGCTCCAGTGATCCTGCGGTCAAAGATGGTACGGTCACGATTTCCGGCGGTACGTTTGCTGACAACAGTGCCGGTATGGGCAGTGCCATTGCCACGACGTGGAATCTGGTCATTCAGGCGGGCAAAACCGATGGCAAAGCGGTGCTGTTCAGCGGCAACCGGGGCAGTGCGGCGATTTTGGTCGCAGTTTCCGGCGGGACGCACAGCACCACGATCAGCGATGCGATCTTTGACGGCAATGACGGGGCAATCGATAACCGCGGAGTAACCTATGTCGCTGATACCGAATTTAAAACGGCAACTGATACCGTTGTAAACAGCGGTACGCTGACATTCTCCGGCAGTATCACGCTCAATGCGGCATTGAGCGGCAACGGAACGTATGTCATTGCCAAAGACACCGTGTTTACCAATGCAGTCGATTTGAGTGCGGTCAATATTTCCGTGGACGGCTCGCTTTATCAGGATAAAGCGGTCACGATCGCCACCGGAGTCACGGCGATCGGCAAATACACTACCGGAGTTGAAAATCTCTACCTGACGGTTGAAAACGGTTCACTCATTCTCCGTACCGCCAATGTTACCGGTGATGTTGCCACATTCGCCGGCACCGGCAGCAACCTGATGACCGCAGGTGAAGTCAATACGTTCTTTGCCGATAAATCCGGTGCGGATAACATTGCCACCACGATTCAGGGCGGCAAAGTCGAGAGCAACCTCGTCGGCGGTGCGTATGTTTCCGCCGGAAATACTGCCGCAGTTGACAAAGTGGAACTGAATATCGGTGACGCCGAAGTGGCGGCAAAAGTTTATGCGGGCGGTTACCTCTACGGCAACGGTACAGATTCTGCTGAAGCGCAGTTGACGGTCAAATCGGTCAACATCACCATTGACGGCGGTGCGGTTTCGACCAATATGTATGGCGGCGCGCACGCCCGCCAGTTCGGTAACGCCAGCGTTACCGAAGTAAATATTACTGTCACTGCCGGAAACCACGGCCGGATTTATGCGGGCGGCTGGGCGGAAAAAGGCGCAGAGAGTTACGTCACCACTGCCAACGTCACCATTTCCGGCGGCACGGTCGATTACCTCTACGGTGCGGGAGCGAACGCCGACGGCAAAACTTTTGTTGGTAACACCACCATCACCATCGAAAATGATGCGGTGGTCAACACGATCTTTATGAGTGGCCGTTACGGTTACAGCTGGGTCGATAACGTCAGCTTGACTTTTGACGGCAAAGCGAAAGTTTTGAAACGCCTTTCCGGGGTCAGCAGTGCCGGTATGGATTATGCGAAATCCACCACCGTGGAACTGGCGACCGACGTCACCGCTGATTTGATCGACTATGTGGACAAATTCGTCATCAACGAGGATTGCACGCTCACGGCGAACGACGCTTTCTATCTCGGCAACCGCCTTGAAGGCGGTGCCAAACCCGATGTGACGACGTTTGACTTCATCGCCGAAGGCGATGCCAACTGGACGGCAGTCGCCGGTATCAGCGATTTCACCAACGCCAAATTCGCCGTCAACGGTAGCGAAGCGCAACTTTGGGACGGCACCGCCGCGATCGAAATCGGCGGTTACGAGTTGACCTACGATGCGGAGAAAAAGACCATTACGCTTGCCAACGCGTAATAATATCGCAACCATGCGCCCGGAGCGAAAACTCCGGGCGTTTTTTATGTCAACCGGTGCGGCAAAATATTTTTTTGCGGGAAAAAATGACTTCAACGCTTTACAAATCATCATAAAAGGTGTATAATATTGACATGGCATAGAAACAGATGGTAACAATTGTGGCGTGGCAGATGGTAAAGGCCGGGTTGTCAAAATGACATTTTTTATAAAAAATTTACCATGTCATCGACGGTGATTTTGAGTATATTAACAGTAGGATCAAACGATAATTTTCGAGGGTGTGATTTTTATGGATGATATGACATTTACGCTGGCTTCACTGGAACTTGCCCGCTATAACTTGAGTGCGGAGCTGGTCATTGAGCCGGGATTGCCGTCATTTGAATTGCGGCGGCAGCGGGGCAGGACGGTCATTGCCGCACCGGTTCCGGTGGAATTGCTTTACGGGGTTTACGATTATGCGGAGCGTTTTTGCGGGTGGTCGTTTTTCACGCCCGGTCAGGATGTTTTTTCGCCGGAACGGGTGAAAACTCTGCCGGATGACGGCGTGATTTATCCGGCGGTCAAACCGCGTTTGAAACGGCGCGGATTCATTCAGGAATTTCCCTTTGATCACGAAACTCCGGTATTGTTTGACTGGATGGCGAAAAATAAACTCAACTATTTGCTGGTCTGGATGAAATATTACGATGAATTATCGCCGGAACTCAAAGAATTTGCCGCCGTCCGGGGCATCGTTATTGAGAGTGGTCACCACAACTTTGACTACTGGATCCCCGGCAAAAAATATCACCGTGACCATCCGGAATTTTTCGCCGAGATCAACGGCAAACGCATTGATGCCGGACAGCAGAAAAGTGAATTGCTGTTAAGTGAACAGCTCTGCACGACCAATCCGGAGTTGCGGCAGGAGATCGTCAATAATATGCTGGCGTATTGCGAAAAAAATCCGGAAATCAACACCATTTCCCTCAATCCCAATGACGGTTTCGGCTGGTGTGAGTGCGAAAAGTGTGCCAAATTTTACGATAAAAATAAAAAAGGCGACTTTTACAGCCTGTCGGAACACGTTTATAAAGCCGACCGCATTTACCACGATCTGCTTGGCGATGTGGCGGCAAAACTGGCACAGCAGCGGGATGATCTGCAGTTGACGTTTTTTGCTTACATCAATTACTGTTCTCCGGCGCCGGGATTCAAACTCACGGATAATCTTGCCGTGCATCTGGCGCTTTACTGGCGGTGTATCAACCATACCATCGACGATCCGGCGTGTCCGGTGAACCGCCATTATGCGCAGGATATACGCAACTGGGTCAATGCCAAATCCGGCGGCGAAGTCAATATCTATGAGTATTTCATGGGGGTGAATTTCTACTTCTCACTGCCGATGATCCACTTTGAGGAGATGTTCCGGGAGATGCAGTGGTATGCGGATAACGGTGTGGATGGCATATTGACCCAGTTTCACCTCAGCCACTGGAGTGTTTACGGGATGAATTATGCGCTGATGGCGCGTGCCGCCCGGGGCGAGGATGGTGCGGCGGCGCTGGATGAGTTGTTTGCGGAGCGTTTCGGTGCAGATGCGGCGCCGGGCAGGGAATTTTTCCGGCAGGTCAAAAAAATGCTGTTGAATATGGGCAACTGTCATGTGCCGTACCCGTACGCACTTTTCAGCCGGACTTGCCGGGAGGATTTTGAGAAACTCCACACTCTGGCATCCGGATTGCTTGCCGGGGATGCGGAATCGGCGTTCCGCCGGGATCTGGTCGTCTGGACGGAGTATATGGTGCGGTTCAAAACGCTGTTTGACGATTACCATGCCGGCAGATTGACTGAAACTGAGCTGGATGGATTTCTGGAGTGGATCGCCGCCCAAAAGGGGCGGGTATTCGTCAATATCAAAAAATTCCAGATGTATTTCGGGGCGTTGCGGGAGTGCCTGCGTACCGGCAAACAATGGTGGCACTTTAATCTGGATTGGGAAGATGAGTACATCCGCAAACAGGAAAAATTGATTTTTTGACGGTGAAAAAATGAGTACATTTTATATTTCCGGCATGACCGAGGATGAGCATGGCGGCATATTCCGCTGTCAGTGGCGCAATAACACGGTGCAGATGGTGGAATTCACTCCGCTGCGGCGCAATTCATTTCTGGCGTGGAGCCGGGACCGCCGCACGGTTTACGCCTCCATGCAGCAGGAAACAGACGGCGGGGCGGCGGCGTACCGGGTACAGGAAAACGGGGCGCTGGAGCATCTCAATACCGTGTCCGCCGGGGGGAGATCGGTCTGCTATCTGGAAGTTTCACCGGATGGCAAATATCTTTACAGTGCCAATTATGCTTCGGGCAATATCAGTGAATTTCTGCTCGATGCAGACGGTTCGATCGCCAGATTGAACCGCACGGTATCGCATTACGGCAGCGGTGTCCGGACGGAGCAGCGTTCGCCGCATCCGCATTGCTGTACATTTACGCCGGATGGTAAATTTCTCTGCGTGGTCGATCTCGGTATCGACCGGGTGAAACTCTATCCGTTTATCCCGGAACAGGGGCTGGCAGTGGACGGTGCCGGTGAAATTATGCTGCCGCCGGGCAGCGGACCCCGGCATCTGGTGTTTGCCCCGGATGGCAAAATGGCGTTTCTGCTCTGCGAACTGGGCAATAAACTTTTTTCGTTCCGCTATGAAAATGGCGTATTCACGCTGCTGGATAAAGTTTCCACTCTGCCCGAAGCGTGTCACAGCGGCAGTGCGGCGGCGATCCGGCTGGTGCCGGACGGCAGCAGATTTTTCGTCAGCAACCGGGGGAGCAATACGCTGGCGGCGGTCACATTTGACGACAGCGGCAAATTGACGGTAACGGGATTTTTTCCCGCCGGCGGTGCCAGTCCCCGGGACTTCAATTTTCTGCCCGGAGCTGAAATCGTGGCGGTCGCCAATGAATTTTCCGGAAAAGCGGTGTTTTTTGCCGGGAAACCATGCCGGGGACAGCTCGGCGCAGAAGCGGCAGTTTTGAACTTGCCCCGCCCGTTGTATGTTTTAGTCTGAAGTTTTTTATAAGGATGAGATGGTAATGAAAAAGATACTTGGTATTTTTGCCGCCGCAGTATTGGGGTTGTCCGGGGCGGCTGCCCGGGAAGCGAATCTGATCAATAACAGTGCTTTCGGCCACGGGATGAAGTGCTGGAAACATACCGGCGCCGGCGGCGTGGAAAAACTTGCCAAAGGCATCCGGCTGACCGGCGGGGTGCTGGCACATTATCTGGATCTGGGCAATCTGGAACACGCCCAGATCGAGTGTGCCGCTCCGGCAGGGCGGCAATACCGGTTCCGGGTCAAAGTCAAAGGGCAGGGGACGCTCCGGCTCGGCGTGCGCGCGCGGCTCATGTATGGCGGCTGTGCGGTGGAATTTCTGGAGCAGTGGAGCGAGCCGCTGGCATTGACCGGGGCGGCGCAAGAGGTGGATTTTGAAGCGGCAACAACTGACCCGGATGCGGTATTTCACGATAAATTGATGATAAAACCGGGCGAAAACAGCGTGATGGAAATTACCGGAACCAGTTTTTATTACCTTGACCGCAAAGGGCCGCAGCTCACGTTTTTCCCGGCGGCAGCGGCAGTGCGTCCGGGCGATACGGTCAAAGTCACCGTACAGAGTTCACAGCCGCATTTGCGGTTGACAAGTTCGCTGTATTGCGGGCAATTCACGCTTGGCGGCTACTATCCTGCCCAACACGGCGAAGTCGTTTGCGATGCCGACGGCAAAGCGACCGTGACGTTTATGGTGCCGCACGAGGCTCCGGACGGAGTGAGATTGACACTGCTGGATAAAAACAGCGGGGTAAAAGCGCATTTTCTGGCGACGATCCTGCCGGAAAAAATGATGCAGACTTACCGTGATTACGGCAGACAAATCTCCGGCAGACAGCATTTGCTGTTTATCGGCGACAGTTTGAGCGATTACGACCGGGGACGCAATTATATCAGTACCGCCGGATGTTTTCTGCCAACAGCGTACAGCATCCGCAATTGCGGGGTCGGCGGCGATACGCTGCTGCGGATCTGGCAGCGTTTGCAGGGCAAAAAAACGACCCGCAATTACATGTATGACCGGATTTTTGACCCGAAACCGGATACGGTGTTTATTTTTGCCGGAGCGAATGACTCCAAAATCATGTCTGCCACCGGCAAAACTTACCTCCCCGAAAATCAGCAGCCGGAACTTTGGGAAAATATCATCACCCATATCAAAAAGCAGACCGGGGCGAAAATCGTGCTGATCACTTCGCCGGACAGTTATCTGCCCTATCAGAAAGCATTGAATCTGCCGCTGAAAGCGCAGAATTTCTCCCACTCATTTTTCGGTCTGCCGGACTCCCACGACCGTTTCAATGCCCGGTTGAGAGCGATCGCCGCCAAGTATAAACTGGATGTGATCGACTTTGCGGCGGTGGTGCGCGCTCATCACGATCCGCAGACGCTTTATGTGCAGGACGACGGCGTACATATGTCGCTCAAAGGTCATCAGCTGCTTGCCGGGGAGATTTTGCGCTATCTTGCCGGTAAAGATTTGACAAAAAGCAACTTGTGAAGTATCTTATTACGTTTGCTGTTATTATAACTCTTGAACAAGGAAAGTGTTATGGAGAAAGGGAAACGTAATTTTTACGAGTTCATCCAGCCGAATAATATTTTGTGCGGCGTTTGTGAACGGGATGGTCAGGTGGTGCTGGGCAAACTGCTGACGGTTTTGAAGCGTCACTTCCCGGAACTGGATGAGGAATTCGCCGCTAAAGAGATCAACAGCCGCGAGGCACTGTTTCCGACGATGATCGCTCCGGGGCTGGCGATCCCCCATGCCCGCATCCACGGTCTGGAACAGCCGCTGATCGCAATAGCCTGCTGCCCGCAGGGGACAGATTTCGGCGGGGCGATGCCGGCGAAAGTGATGATCCTGCTGTTGACCCCGATCAATGATCCCAACTTGCATATTCAGGTATTGGCGGCGCTGGCGCAGGAATTTGCCGATGGCGATGCGGTGGAAAAAATTTGTGCGTTGTCCACGCCGGTGGAGGTGGAGCGCTTTTTCACCGGTAATAAAGTACAGATCCCGGATTACCTGAAAGCCGTGGACTTGATGCAGAAAGCCCCGGAAGTTTTGCAGGAAGCCGATACATTGCTGACGGCGATCGAAAAATTCGCCAAGTCACGCACTGATGAACTGCCGGTCATTGACGACACCAACGAATTGCGGGGGATGCTGTCGCTGGCGGATCTGCTGAAATACAGCCTGCCGGAACACCTGATCTGGCTGCAGGATCTTTCCCCGATCTACCAGCTGCAGCCGTTCAGCGATATGTTGAAAACCGCTGATGAGACCAAAGTCGCCGATATTATGCGGGAGGAATTTCTTAAAGTCGATGAGGACGCTCCGGCGGTCGTGCTGGCAAAAATGTTTCTGATGGATCAGGTAAGTCAGCTGGTGATCGTTGACAAAGCCGGGAAACTTGCCGGGATCGTCACGTTGCAGAATTTTTCCGCCAAACTTTTCTGGGAGTAATGGATCATGAGTGAAAACAGCAGTGCAGCTATGCCGGTGAAAGCGATGATTTCCCGGTTTGCCATTATGCTCGGTGCCGCAGGTCTGGTGGGCTTCGGCGGCGTGAACTGGGGTGGATTGACCTCCAATCAGGCGGTGGCGTGTGCCGTATTTATTGCGATTATTTTCGGAACGCTCTTTTTCTGGGGCTTCCGGCTGGCGATCGCATTTCTGGGGCTGGCGGTGTTGATTTTTACCCAATCGCTGACCGTGCCGACGTTTGTGACGTCGGCGTCGCTGGAAGTCATCATGTTTCTGGTGGGGATGATGATTATTGTCGGAGCGTTGCGGGATCTGGGATTTTTTACCTGGATCGTGCAATTGATCGTGTCAATGCCCAATTTGAACGGTAAAAAATTTATTTTTGTCACCGCCACTGCTTCGGCACTGCTGGCGTGTGCAGTGGATGAGGTGACCAGTATCATTTTTATTTCCACGCTGATTTTTCAGGTGAGCGACCGGTTGAAACTCAATGCCACCCCGTATATTCTGATCGCTGTATTGGCTACCAATATCGGCAGCGCCGGTACGATGATGGGCAATCCGGTGGGAATTTATATCGGTACCAAAGGAGAGTTGTCATTCGGGGATTTTATGATGTGGTCATTTCCGGTGATGCTGGTGTCATTGCTGACGGTGATCGCCGTGCTGATCTGGTATTTCCGCAAAGATCTGGCACTGTTTGACATCCGGCTGCAGGAGCGCCTGGAACGGGGACTTTCCATCGCTCCGAAAGTGGAAGTGCCTTACCTGAACGGTCTGATCCTGATCGTGATCACCGTGGTGGCGATCGCTTCGCATCATCAACTGGAAGACGGTCTGGGACTGATGCCAAACAGCGTTTTGCTGGTCATGCCGCTGATCTGCGCCGGGATCGTGATGATCCTGAAACCCGATCGCGCCCGCCATTATGTGGAAAAAGAGGTCGATTGGTGGACACTGGTCTTTTTTATGCTGCTGTTTGCGGTGGCAGGGACTCTGGAACATACCCATGTGGACAAGGTCATGGCGGACGGATTTTCCAAAATCTGCGGCACGGAAACCAACGTGCTGGTACCGTTTATTTTTACGGTTTCGGCATTCGGTTCGGCGTTTGTGGATAACGTGATTTTCGTGGCGGCATTCAGCCCGGTCATCGAACAGCTGTCGGTGACGGTCAAAGACCTGCCGCTGTGGTGGGCACTGCTTTTCGGAGCCTGCTTCGGCGGCAATATCACGATGATCGGCAGTACCGCCAATATTGTGGCACTGGGGATGCTGGAAAAACACGGCGGATCCAAAATCACCTTTTTTCAGTGGTTCAAAATCGGTTTGCTCTGTACGGTCATTTCCGGAGTTATCAGCGTCGGAGCGCTGCTGGCGTTTCAGAAATATATGCCGGATCACAAAATCACCGTGGATAAAATGGTGAAAACTCCGGGCGAATATCATGGGCAAAATGCCAAATTCACCGGAACACTGCTCGCCGCTGACGGCGATGTTTTTATCGCTGTGAAGGGCAAAGCGCAAAAAATTTACCGGATAAAAACCGTATTGCCGGATAAAGGTAAAGAATTCATCGGCAAAGTGGTCACCGTTTCCGGCGTGCTGCAGGAGGACAAAAATAATCCGGACTGCCGATACCACCTCACCCTCAAAGAAATCGTTCCGGTGGAGAGCGAAAAATAATTTGTCTTGCTCCTGATGCTTGGAGTGGGGGGCTTGGTGTGGTCACGCCGGAGGAGGCAAGCCCCCCGTCTCAAAACGGGAGGGCGAACCGGGAGCGTTGGGGAATACGCAGCGGCGTGAGCCCCGGCAAAAAAGCATAACCCCGCCAAATATCCAAATCACCCATTTGCATCCACCCAAACCGTTTGCAGACGGTTTGGGTGGTTTTCAGCTTTCTCTGCCGGAGTATTGGCGGCGGTATTCGCGCGGGGAGACGAAGTAATGGCGTTTGAAAAGTTTGGAAAAATAAAATTGATTTTCAAAGCCGCATTCATCGGCGATTTCAGCCAGCAGGTCATCGGTAGTGATCAATAAATTTGCTGCCCGGGCCAAGCGGCATTGGATGACGTATTGGGTGGGGGCGAGTCGGGTCAATTCTTTAAAGAGTCTGCGGAAATGGGTAAGCGTCACCCCGTTGCGGCGGGCTTCGGCGGCGAAATTCCAATCCAATTGGGGATTTTCGTTGACTGCGGCGATCAGATCGGCGAGTTTGGAGCCGTGGTTCACGGGCAATTTTTTCCGGGCGGCACCGGCTTCGTGGATCTGCAGCAGCAGGTCTTCATAGAGCCAGATCGTCCGGGGCGGCAGGACGATGTTTTTTTCTGCCATTTGCTGGATGGTCAACATGGTTTGCAGAAATTTTTCCGGATTGGTCACGGGGATCAGCGGCGGATTGCGGTCGAGTTCCAGCAAGCCGCCCTGAATATATTTTTCGATCCGCTTGCCGGCGGCACAGATAAAGCAGTGATGGCGCACGCCGCCGGGGGTGACTCCGTATTCAAAATCGGCAAACGGATGAGTGATGAATACATGCGGCCCGGTCACGAGGTATTCCCTGCCGTTTTTGACCAGACGCAGCGTGCCGGAGTGGTTGTACTGGATGCCGAAATAAAACGGCGGTTTCGCCACATGCCACGCCTGCAGCTGCGGAGTATTGCCCCAGAGTGTGATGTCAAGGTCGGAAAAGAAGTCCATAATTTGTCCGTTTCGTTCATTATCGTATCATCATTATTTAATAAATCATACTTATATGCACTTTTCAAGCGGAAAATCATTTTTTAGAAAAAATGTTCGTTTTGTGCCAATTTTTGTTTACTATGTCTATGTTCATATTGCCGGTCGTGGTGTATAATATATGTGTGACAGCGATAATCATACCGTTTACTCATATCAGAAGGAGAGAAAAAATGGGTAAAATCAAAGTGACCATCTGGAATGAATTTGTCCACGAACGTGACGATAATCCGGTCGGCGAGTACATCCGCAACATTTATCCGGACGGCATCCATGAGTTTCTGAAAGAAAAACTTCAAGCTGACGATCTGGAGATCCGTGCCGTTTCGCTGAATATGCCCGATCAGGGATTGCCGGATGAAGTTCTCAATGATACCGACGTGCTGATGTGGTGGGGGCATTGCGCCCATCATCTGGTCGATGATGAATTGGTCGCCAGAATCCGTTTCCGGGTGCTGCACGGCATGGGTTTGATCGTGATGCATTCGGGGCATTATTCCAAAGTTTTCCGGACGATGATGGGAACTGCCTGCCGGCTGCGCTGGCGTGAAGTCGGCGAAAAAGAGCGCCTCTGGGTCGTCGATCCCACCCATCCGATCACGCAGGGGGTGCCGGAAACATTCACGCTGCCCCACAGCGAAATGTACGGCGAAAGATTTGACATCCCCGAAGACGGCAAAATCCTTTTCATGTCCTGGTTCGAGGGCGGCAATGTATTCCGCAGCGGCGTGCTGTTTCAGCGCGATTACGGCAAAATTTTCTACTTTTCGCCCGGTCACGAAACCTACCCGATCTACCATGATGAGAATATCCTGAAAGTTCTCGGCAACGCCATCCGGTTTGTCAATCCGGCGTGCGGAGTGCTGCCTGACCGCATCACTCCCACCCCGCAGAGCCACGAACCCATCACGACCGAAAATCCGCTGATCGAAGTCAAAACGGCGTGTTTGCATCAGCAGAAAAAATAGACAATGCTCCATAAAAACAAGGAATTTTTATTATGAACAAAAAACTCAAAGTCGGTATCGTCGGCATCGGACGCATCTGCTCCAGCCATGCCGAGGAGATCGCCTCGTTTCCGGATCTGTTTGAATTGGTCGCCTGCGCCGATCATGTGCCGGAACGTTTGACCAGAGAAGTGCCGCCGCAGCTGGAGAAATGCGCCAAATACGATTCTCTGGAAGCCATGCTCAAACACCCGGAGCTGGATATGGTCGTCATTGCCACCCGCAACCCTGACCATGTGCCGATGGCATTGCAGATCGTCGCCGCAGGCAAAATCGCCGTGGTGGAAAAACCCGTCGCCACCAGCGTCGCCGAAATGCAGTTGCTGCTCGATGCCGCCAAAGCGCATCCGCATAAAATTTTCCTGCGCCACAACCGCCGTTTTGAAGCCGGTTTCATCAAAGCGCAGCAGTTGATCAAATCCGGCATCATCGGCGATGTCCAGTACATCCGCATCAGCCGCAGTGTCGGATTCGTCCGCCGCAACGACTGGATGACCATGACCGAATTTTACGGCGGTCTGCTCACCAACTGGGGCCCGCACCTGATCGATCAGGCACTGCGTTTTCTGGATTGCGAAGTGGTCGACCTCTGGGCGGATGTCCGACGGGTGCTTTCCATCGGCGACGGCGATGATTGTTTCAAAATCCTGCTCAAAGGAGCCAACGGCATCGTCGCCGAAGTGGAAATGATGCCCAACACCATGCACGGCAGGGATTTGGAGATCATCGGCAACCGGGGGACGATCGTATTGTGCGGCAATAAACTGACTGCCAAATATCTTGACCCGGTGACGGAACTTAAAGAGTTGAAACCCCACCCCGAAAATCCGCCCAAAGCCTACGGCAATTTCGACGAGAAACTCTACTTCATCTCCTCGGAATTTGACCTGCCGGATGTCAAAATGTCCATTTTGTGGAAATATCTCTACGATGATGCGGTCAACGGCATCCCGACTCCGGTCAAACTGGAGCAGGCCATGGAAACGGTGCGGGTCACGGCGCAGGTCTTTGAAAAAACCGGTTTCGGCACTCCGGAAAAGTTTCTGGCGGCAAAAAACGCCGGAAAGTGATTTGTGGTGACGCTCTATACCTAAAACGCCGGGAATAGAGCGTTTTTCCATATAAATAAACAGAAAACACATATTTTCGGTGTTGTTTAACTTGCAAATACCGCTTTTTTCAAATATATTTCTGTGTAACAGAAATTTTGAAAAAAATAACAACTTCAACAAGGGGATCTGCACATGCGTATTTGTTCCGGAAAAAAACGATTTTTCACGCTGATCGAATTGCTGGTGGTTATTGCCATAATTGCGATTCTGGCGGGGATGCTGCTGCCGACATTGAAAAAGGCCCGTGACCGGGGAAAAGTCGCCAGCTGCACCAGTAATCTGAAAGATCTCGGTCTGGCGTTTGTCAATTACACCGGCGAAAATGACAGTTATTATCCGCTTCACGCCGCCCCGTTTGAGGGGTATTCCATGGGGCAGGATTCGGATACCAACGTCTGGGCGGCACAGCTGGCACACCCCGGTTATGTGAAAAACATCAACCTTTTCTATGACCCGGATGACAGTCAGATGGGGTATTATTCCCGTCCCGACGGCAAAGAAAGCGTCCCCGTCGATATCAAACGGAACAAAGGCAAATTGACTGAACGCAAGAGCATCAAGTGGAAATACGTCACTTACGGCTATAATTTCACCGGCGTCGGCAGCAACGGGGTTTCCACCCGGGATCAGGGGACGGCGATCGGCGACGATCTGCGTCCGAGTATGCGTGCCGGAAAAAGCATCAATAATTCCACTTGTATTCTGCTTGCCGACTCCTGGCAGTATACCCAAGGCAACTTTCAGGGTGCCGAAGGCGGTTTCCGCGGGTATCACACCGTGGCGCCGTACAACCGTGCCGGTGACGGTCATCTGCGGGATACCCACCCCAACGGCGGTAATAATCAACTGTACATCGACGGACATGTGGCCATGATCACGCAGGTAAGGATGCATCCGCTGTGGACGATCGCCCCGACCCAGACCGCCAAAGACGGACATGAGTACTGGAAAGGTCAGAAAGACTTCCCCAAATGATCCATTGAACACACTATATCAGGAAACATTATGAAAAAAATATTGACATGGGCAATTTTTGCCATTTTCGCCGGAGTTTGTTCCACGCTGAGTGCTGCGGCACCGCAAATCATTCCGCTGCCGCAGGATGGATCCGGCTGGGAGGTCATCCGCCACGAAAACGCCCGCGGCGGCATGAAAAGCCTCGGCAATGGGGTATTTAAGATCACCAAAGCAAACGCCGACGGCATTCTGGAGATCCGTATGAAAACTCCGGTGCGTCTGCCCGGCAAACGGCGCTGGTTTCTCCGCAGTGAATATCAATGCACCCGCAGTGAGGGCGGGACGGTCTTCTTTTTCCGGCTGGCTCGGGGCAAAGATCAGCCCGCCAATATGATAACATCCGGTTCTCCCACCCACAAATCTGAAACTTATCTGGTCAACACCCCCGCCGGCAGGTGGAAAGAGCGCATTTACAGCATCGAAGCCTCCCCGGCTGCCGAATATTACCCGGTCATCCTCGTCATCGGCAACCCGGCAGAGATTACCGTCCGCAATCTGCATTTCGACCCGAATCAGAAAATCCGCAAAGTTCCGGAAATCAACGCCCGCCCGCCCTACTACACCCGCAAAGAGGTCGATGCCATTCTCGCCAAACGGCAGCATGCCACCTGTGCTGTGGGCAAAGATGCCAACGGCGATGTCCGGTTTCTGCTCAATGGCAAACCGGCGCTCCCGGTGATGTATAAGCACGAGGGGGCGCAGCGGTATGAAAGAATGTTCCGCATCGAGGATTTTGCCGATGCCGGGATCTCGTTTCTGATGGTTTCCGTCCCCATCTGCCATAATTTGAAAAGCAATGAGGTCGTGCAGGGCAAAGACAAATACGATTTTTCCATCATCGACGATTATTTTTACAACATTCTCCGCCGCAATCCGCAGGCGCACCTGATCGTACAGCTGCGTTTCTACGAACCGTACCTCGGCTGGGCAAGAGAAAACTGGGATGAGTTGTGGCAGAATAAAGATGGGTTGCGGGCGCTGGGCAACAATGTCCACCTCAAATTTTTCAGCAATACCCCGGAAAAAGAGAAATACCCGTTCAAAGTTGCCTTCTGGCCCAGTTATTCCTCGCAAAAATGGCGCAATGATTACCGCAAAATCGTCATTGATGTCATGCAGTACATCATGAAACAGCCTTATGGCAAATGTGTGGTCGGTGCCACATTGAGCGGCGGCGACGACGGGCAGTTCCAGTACCGCAAAGATGACTACTCCCCGATCGCCATGAAAGCATTTCACGACTTCCTGCGCCGCCAATACGGTACGCTCGAAACCATGAATAAAGCATGGAAAACCGCTTATCCATCATTTGAAGCCGTCCAAATCCCCCGTCTGGAAGCGACCGCCCCCGGCGAAGTGCCGTTTCAGGCTCCCGGCGTGGCGGTGGATTACCGCCGTTTTCAGGAGTATACCGGTTGGCAGATGCGGGAATTTTTCGCCAGTGCCGTCAAAGCCGGTGCCGGTAAACCGGTCATTACCATCGCTTACGGGATCCCCGATGCGTTCCCCAGTGACGGTCTGGTGCTCACCCCGTCGCTGGACGTGATCGCCACCCCCGGCGCGTATGCGCTGCGGGAAAACGGCTGTCCTTACCCGATGATCCCGGAACTTGCCTACCGTCTGTACGGCAAAATGTGGATCAACGAGCAGGATCTGCGCTCGTGGCGGGCAAAAATCAACTCTGAACTCACCGAACGGTGGATGAATACCAATTTCAACATCGCCGACTGGAAAAGCGCCCACCGCAAAGTGCTGGCAACGTCGTTCGCCTCCCGTCTGGGCTGGTGGTACTTCTCACTGCCCTATCAGGGCGGCAGATTTTTCGACGATCCGGAAATCATGGCGGAGATCAAATTGACGGGCAAACTTTATCAGAATATGCAGAAATTGCCCTACCGCAAATTCCGCCCCGATGTCTGTCTGGTCGCCGATGTCAGCAGCAATTATGCGATCTCCGCTTACGCTTACGCCGCCACCGCCAACCCCAACGGCAAAAGAAGTGCGGCTCTCTTCTCGCATCTGGAACTTACCGGTGTCCCGTATGACCGGGCGTATTTGCGGGATATTCTCAAGTTTCCGGAATTGCAGCAGTACAAAATCTATATTTTCCTGCATAATGCGATCATCTCCACGCCGGAGCGTGAACAAATCGATAAACTCCTGAAAAAAGATGGCAAAACGCTGATCTGGGTCCACTCCAGCGGTTATTTGAGCGAAAAAAGCAAAGATCCCGCCAATATTCAGCAGTTGACCGGATTTGCCGTCAGCACGGATGAGAAATTTGCCCGGCAGCGCTCTTACACCGTTCCGGCACACCCGATCAACAACGGCGTGCGGGAAGTTACCAGTTTCGGCGATCTGGCGATCTCACTGCAGATGCCTTTCGGATTGAAAAATGTCTGGGGTGCGCCCTCACAGATTTTCCGGCTGACCGATGTCAAACCGGCAGAGGTCGTGTCCGAGGATAACTGCGGCAATCCCACCGGAGCATACCGGCAATTCAAAAACTGGAACTCGCTGATCCTGACCGTGCCGATGGGCATTACCCCGCGGATGCTCAATTCGATCGCCGCCAAAGCCGGTGCATACCGTGCCGGTAAAGCCGGACACAATATCGCCATGAATGGCAATTTTGTCTCCATTCACCCGATGTACGATGATAAATTCACCTTTATCACCCCGCCGGGCGTGACCGAACTGCTCGATCCGGAAACCGGCAAAGTCATCGGCAAAGCCCCGCAGATCACCTTGGATCTGACCTGCGGCAAAACCGTGTGGATGTTTATGCGTTGACCCATATCTTAATCATAACCAAGGAGAAAAAAATGAGATTCGGACTGATTTTTTCGCTGTTGTTTGCGGCAGTTGCGGTGACTGCCGCAGATGCGGGATTCAAACACGATGTGACTTCGGAGAAAAAACCGTGGACACATGAGAATTTCCAGAATGACCCGGATGAATTTTCTTTCATCATCATCCCCGACCGCACCGGTTCGGAGCGCCCCGGAGTTTTCCCGGAAGCCATCCGCAAAGCCAACTTGTTCCACCCCGAATTCATCATGACCGTGGGCGACCTCATTCAGGGGCAGATGGATCGCCGTCATCAGGATCATGAACACCTGCGTGAACAGTGGCGGGAATTGAATAAATTCACCGCCGCATCTGCCGCACCGTTTTTCCACATCGTCGGCAACCACGATATCTGCCGCACCCGGGAGGGTTTCCCCCGTTCCAACGAAACCAGCCGTGAAGTCTGGGAAGAAAACTGCGGTACGCACACTTATTACAGTTTCGTCTATAAAAACGTGCTGTTCCTCTGCCTCAATACCATGGAGGGCAAAGACAGCCGCCCCCAACCGGTCGGTTTGACCGCAGAACAGATCGCCTGGGCTAAAGATGTCCTGAAAAATAACCCGGATGTCCGCTGGACGATGGTCTTTCTCCATCAGCCCGACACTTGCGCCGGAACGGAATTCAAAAGCATTGAAGCCGAACTGGTCAAACGCAATTACACCGTCTTTGCCGGCGACTGGCACTGCTACGTCAAATTTCAGCGCTACAACCGCAACTACTACGTCCTCGCCACTGCCGGCGGCATTTCCAAACAGCGGGGGCTGGATTACGGCGAATTTGACCACCTGACCTACGTCACCATGACCAAAAAAGGCCCGAAAGTCGTCAACATCAAACTCGACGGCATCCTCAATGATGATGTGGTCGATGCGTATAAAATCAAACGCCCCATCCGCCGTAACCTGGACATCCCCCGCAAAAATATCCCCGCCGCCAATGAGCCTGCCGCCGCCGTTTCCGCTGACGGCAGCTGGAAAGTGGTCATCACTCCGGAAATGATGGATAAACACCTCAAACGCGGCGTGGCTTCCATCAAAGACGGCACCATCCGCATCATCGGCAACAACTCCACCCGCCGCTGGGAAGCAATTCCGCTGCCCGCCCTGCCTGCCGGAGTCCGGAAAATCAAACTTACCGCCAAAATCCGTACCGACATCACCAGCGGCCGTTTCGCTGTACTGGTGCGCCGGATCAACAGCGAAGGCAACACCATTGACTACGACGGCCCGATCGTTTCGGCATCGCAGGATTGGAAAAACATGACCGAAATCGTGGATATTTCTTCCAATACGGCGAAACTGCAGCTCTATATCCAGACCGATCAGAAAATGGATCCCAACTCGTTCGGCGAAGTGCGTGACATCGTACTCGAAGCCGTCGCTCCGGGCAAAAAAGCTGCCAAAACTGCTAAAGCTGCCGCCGTCAAAAAAACGGTGGCTGCCGGTCAGTGGCAGGTCGCTGTCACTCCGGAAATGATGACCAGATATTTTAACCGTAAAACCGCCGTTATGCAAAATGGCATCGTCCGTATTGACGGCAAAGGCGCCCGCCGCCGCTGGGAATCCATGCCGCTGCCCGCCCTGCCTGCCGGAACCAAAAAAATCAAATTGACCGCCGACATCCGCAGTGATATTTCCAGCGGCAAATTTTCCGTGCTGGTGCGCCGGATCAACGCCAAAGGCAGTTCGATCGACTACGACGGCCCGATCGTTTCGGCATCGCAGGATTGGAAAACCATGACCGAAATCATTGATATTTCCCCCAATACCGCAAAACTTGAACTTTTTATCCAGACCAACGATCTGGCTGACGGTTCTTTCGGTGAAGTGCGTAATATCGTACTTGAAATGGTCAAGTGATCCTTTCCCGACCATCCCCGGGGCTGTGGCAAAAGCAACAGCCCCGTTTTTTGTGCAAACGTATTTCAGATTATGCTCTCTGCCGGCGGTTGTTTTTGATATTTTGCGGGGTTACGCTTTTTTTTGTGGGGGCTCACGCCGCCCCCACGCCCCGGCGCCCGCCAAGGCGGGATTTTGCTCTTGGTGTGTCCGCGCTTTATGGCGGGTGGCTCGGTCGACTCGTGT
>SUVU01000140.1 GCA_015061865.1 Lentisphaerota bacterium | reverse complement strand
TCTCCTGCTCGTCCTCCGCTCATCGGCGGCGCTTGCGCTTGCCGCTGTTGCTCCGCTTTGCGTCGCACAGTTCATTCGCATGCGGACTGCGCGCTCGCCCACGGAGGGGCTCGCAACCGGTCTGCAATCAACCGCTTGCAGACTGCAAGGCTCACTCCGAACCGCATCCATTCAAAACGTTTGCAGACTGCAAGCCCTGATTGAGCCCCAGCGAAGCGAAGGGCGAGACAACAAAGGTGCCAACCGGCACCGAGGGGGCTCCGGGGGAAACTTCCCCCGGATGCGGCAACCGTGGCGCAATACCAGTGCCTCTTTCGCCAAAAAAGGCGGAAGAGGCCGCAGAATTGCGCCACACGAGTCAAGCCACCAGCCACGCCATAAAGCGCGGACAAGCCAGAGCCAAAAGTGCCGTTCGGCACCGCCGGGGCGTGGGGGCGGCGTGAGCCCCCACAAAAAAGCGTAACCACGCTAAATATCCACCCCCCCCCGCCCGCAGACTGCACACCTCAACCACCGCCGTCAAGCCGTGACAGGTGAATAGTGATGCGGGTTTGGAAGCAGAGCGTTTAAATGACTCCGGTCAGGGTCAGTTCCCGGCGCAGATTGGCGACTGTTCCGGCAAAAAATTCCAGTGCTGAATCGACCGGTTCGGGAGTGGCAAGGTCTACTCCGGCATCGCGCATGATGTCCAGAACATCTTTGGAATCCCCGGCTTTCAGGAAGCCGAGGTAGGCATTTTGTTTATCTTTGTCCCCGGCGAGCAAGCCCCGGGAAAGTTTCAATGCCGCAGACATGCCGGTAGCATACTTATAGACGTAAAAATTGTAATAAAAGTGCGGTATCCGCGCCCATTCCAATTCAATATCCCGGTCGGCGGAGATATTTTTGCCGTGATAAGCGGTGTTGAGTTCGTAATATTTTTCACTGAGATAATCTGCGGTCAGCGGGATATTTTCACTGCCGGCATCGTGGATGAGCTTCTCAAATTCGGCAAACATGGTCTGCCGGTAGATCGTCGCCCGGATCTCATCTGCCTGATGGGCGTACAAATATGCCCGGAACGCATGGTCGTCGGGATTCTGTTTCAGCAGATGATCTGACAACAGCAATTCATTGCAGGTGCTTGCCACTTCTGCGACGAAAATCGCATAATCGGCATAGTGATAGTGCTGGTGAGTGTTGGAAAACAGACTGTGCATGGAGTGTCCCAGTTCGTGCGCCAGCGTAAAGACATCATTGAGAGTGTTGTCATAACTTATCAATACATACGGATACGAGTCGTAACAGCCGCCGGAGTAGGCTCCGGAGCGTTTACCTTTGCGGCAGACGGCGTCGATCCAGCGCTGACTCCATGCCTGCTGAAGCAGTTTGCCGTATTCCGTTCCCAATGGCGCCAGCGCTTCACGCACCAGTTGCGCTCCGGAGTTGAAGTCATATTCTTTGCGGCAATCCGGCAGCAGCGGCGCATAAAGGTCGTACATATCCAAATCGTCAAGTTTCAGCACTTGAGCGCGCAAATCAAAATAATCGTGCAGTGCCGGCAGATTTTTGCGTACTGCCGCGAGCAGGTTTTCATAAATCGCCACCGGCACATTGTCATTGCTCAACGACGCCTGCAAGGCGCTGTCGTAGCGGCGGATATTGGCCATGGTCACATGGCGTTTGACCGTACCGTCCAATGTGGCGGCAAACGTGTTGCGGTGCAGCCGGTATTGACGGTAAAGTTTGTGAAACGCCTTTTTGCGGACTTCCCGGTCGGGATTTTCCATAAAGCGGTGCCAGGAACCGTGGTTCAGAGATTGGAGTTTCCCGTTTTCGTCTTTGACTTTGCCGAATTCCAGATCGGTGTCATTAAGGGTGGAAAAAGTCTCATCGGGAGTACCGAGGACATCGCCGAGCAAGCCAATCAGACGTTCTTCGGCTTCGCTGAGGATGTGCGGTTTTTCCCGGAGCAGTTCCAGCAGACTGCGGCGGTAGAACGCCAGTTCCGGAGCGTTGAGCAATTCCTGCATCCGATCATCGGGGATCGCCATCAGCTCCGGGCTGAACCACGCTTCCAGCGGTGAAAGCTGTGAGAGAAGTGAACTGACCCGGTCTACCCGTGCCCGGTTGGCACCGATGGAGGTATCCTCATCAGAGCGCAAATGGGCGTAACAGTAGACTTTTTCGGCAAGCCGGTCAAAATCATCCGAGGCTTCAATGGCAGCTTTAAGAACTGCCGGAGATTCAGATAATTTACCTTTGAAAGCGGCAAATGCTTCGGCTTTGCTCCGCAATTGTGCGAAGTCGGCTTCCCATGCGGCAGTATCGGCGTACAACGCCTCCAGATCCCAGGTCACTTCACTCATGATTTCTCCGTCGGCTTATTTGAAAAGTTTGGAAATGGGCAATTTCTGCGCTTTGGCAAGTTCCACGAACAGTGCGGCGTAGAAATCTGCTCCCGTTGCGTTGAGGTGGGTGCGGTCGATGACCGGATTGCCTTTTTTGTCTTTTCTGCCGGCGGCATCCATCATATAGAGTTTTTCCGCGGCGGGGACACCCATTTCTTTGAATTTTTTGAATGATTCGCCGTTGAGGTCGATCACCGGGCAGTTGGTTTCAGCGGCAACTTTTTTGACTGCTTCAATATACTTTTTATTTTTGGTCGGGATGTAAAGATGACCTTTTTTGTGGACGCGGCAGGTGAAAACCTGGGTGCAGAGGATCGGGGTGGCGCCTTTGGCACGGACGTCGGCGATAAAGCCTTTCAGATTGGTCTGGAAATCCGAGTCGGCAGCGGCGTGACGGTAGCCTCTGGCGGCATCATTGATACCGAACTGGATGATGACGAAGTCACCCTTTTTGACCCGTTTCATCAAACGATCCCAGAAGAAAAATTTGACTTTGGTCTGATCTTCCGGAGTGCGGAAAGTTTTGGAACTGGTACCGCTGATGGCGCAGTTGTAAACTTTGACGCCTTCAACGCATTTCTCCTGCATTTTCATGCCCCAGCCGGTCAGCGGCGCCCGTCGGGCAGGATAATTTGCCATGGTGGAGTCGCCTGCCATGTGGATATTGGCGGCAGCAGCCAACAGCGGCAGCGCCAGCAATGAGAGAACGAGTTTTTTCATTTTTTCACCTTTCTTTTTGGGTTATTTGAACAACTTGGCGATCGCCAAATTCTGTTTCTTTGCCAGATGGACAAATGCTTCAGCATAAAATTCCGCCCCGCTTTGGCGCAGGTGGCAGGTGTCTTTTCTGCCTTTGGGGTAGTTGGGAAATTCACCCGGAACCAGATACATATAGAGCTGCAGCGAATTTTCTTTGCCGAGGGCGTTGAATTTTTCTGCGGCATAGGTATTGAGGTCGATAAAATCACAACCGGTGAGTTGTGCCACTTCACGGCAGGCGGCGACCCGTTTTGCCACGGCGGCATTGGCTCTGACTTTGCCGTTCGCATCAAAATCGCAGAATAACGTCTGGGAGCAAAGCACCGGGATCACGCCTCTGGCACGGGCTTCGGCGATGTAGATTTGCAGATAAAGTTTGTAAGTGCCGTCGGCTTCGGTGCGGCGGTAGAAATTTTTGTCGCCGGATGCGTTGTCATTGATGCCGAATTGAATAATGACGAAATCCCCTTTTTTGGCATCGGCAAGGATCTTTTCCCACCGTTTTTCGGTCATGAAAGATTTGGAAGATCTGCCGCCCTCGGCGCGGTTGTGGATTTTAACGCCGTCAATGACCATTTTTTCCAGCGGCATCCCCCAGCCGTACATCGGATACTCTTTCGTTTTGCGCAGACACATGGTGGAGTCGCCCGCCATATAAATATCAGCGGCGGCAGCCAACAGCGGCAGCGCCAGCAATGAGAGAACGAGTTTTTTCATTTTTTCACCTTTCTTTTTAGGTTATTTGAACAACTTGGCGATCGGCAAATGCTGTTTTTTTGCCAGTGTCACAAATGATCGGGCGTAGAATTCCGCCCCCCGGAAACTCAAATGACAGCGGTCGCCTTTGCCGTCCGGATAGTTGGCATACATCCCTTTGGGGAAGCACATATAAAGTTTTTCCGCTTCCATTTTGCCGATCTGCTTAAAATGTTCCAGCGCAAACGCATTGAGATCGATAAAATCGCATTTGTTATCAGCGGCGGCTTTTTTGGCGGAGGCGACGTAGCGGTCATTGGGAGTGCGGTTGAATGGTTTGCCGCTTGTTTTATCGAAATCACACCGGATAGTCTGGGAGCAGATCACCGGGATCGCTCCTTTGGCACGGGTTTCATCGACATATTTTTTCAGGTACTCCTGATAGACGGTGTCGTGGGGGGCGTATCCGATCCCTTTATGTTGCCGGGCATCATTGTGACCGAACTGGATGATGACAAAATCGCCCGGTTTGAGGTTGGGCATGATTTTGGTTTGCCAGAGGTTGGTACGGATATAATAAGAGATGGTTGAGCGGCCGCTGCGGGCGAGATTGTGGACGGTCACCCCCGGACGGCAAAGTTTCTGCATCGGCATCCCCCAGCCGGCAAGCGGATGAAATTTTTCCTGATAGTGCGCCATAGTGGAGTCGCCGATCATGTAAATATCGGCAGCAGAAGCCAACAGCGGCAGAGCCAGGAGCGAAAAGATCGGAAG
>SUVU01000139.1 GCA_015061865.1 Lentisphaerota bacterium | reverse complement strand
CCGATCTGACCAGCCGTTGGCAGAAACGCTGTACCGCCGGAATACTTCCCGCACCCGGCGAAGTCACCCCGCTGCCGGTGATCCCCCGCAGTGAATTCAGCAGCAGCGCCAGACGCAAAATACACTCCCCGGCGGCAACTCCGGATTCCCGATCTTCACTGTGACGCACACACGCCGCTTGAAAATCCGCCAGCAATTCGCTGATTTCACCCTCAAAACAGAACAGCTGATTGCGCATCAACGTCAACCATTCCGGCTCATTGCCAAGCGAAAACCGGATGACCAGCCACCGGACTTTTTCGCCATTCAAACTTTTCCGGCGGTGCGGCTGCCCCGGCGTGAGCAGCACCGCTTCACCCGCCGCCAGCACATAAGGCACATTGTCGATCAGCAGACACCCCCGCCCGGAAATGCAGAACCATAACATGTGATATTGGTGCAAATTCCGTGAGGATTCCGGCTCGGATGTGACCTGCTCATCCCGCAGAAACATCAGACAATCCTGCGGAATCAGCGGCGAAGCGACGATATTGAAGCGTTGTTGAGAGGAATCAAAAGCCATTTTATTTTTTATTATAGTCCCATTTGTTGTGATAAAAGTCGGTGGCGCATCGCGCCCGCTGCATCCACCGGGTGCAATCAAATCGTTTTATGTTTTTGTATCATGATTATGCGAAAATATTTGTTTTGGTTAAAAAAAAAGTGTTTTATGCCATTTTTTTTAATCTAACATGGTTATATATTAAAAGCAAACAGAAAATATGCGGCAAGGGCAAAAAACTATGAAAAAAACGGTGTGGGCGGCGATTTTAACGATTCTTGCCGTATTGACTGCACCGGCAGGAACTGTGAATATGGATTACGAGGCAAAAAATTACAGCATCGCCGAAAAAGATGCCGTTGTTCCGGTACTGCCGCCTTTGCTGACGACCGCAACCATCGACCATTGGCAGCACTTCCGGCGGCAGGAGATTTTGCAGCTGCTCGCCCGGGAATGTTACGGCGAATTGCCGCCGCCGGCAGAACACACCGCCGTCACTATCCTCAATGAATCCCGCCACGCCCTCGGCGGTAACGCCATCCGCCGGGAACTTAAACTGGAATTTACCCATCAGGGGCGGAAATTCGCTTTTATCATGCTGGTCTATTTGCCCGCAAACGCTTCAAAAACCCATAAAGTTCCGGCATTTGCGGGCTTGAATTTCCTGGGCAACCACCACACCGTCAACGATCCGGCAGTCACCCCCACCGGCGGCAGATTCGGCGAACCCGGCAGGGGCAAACAGGCTTACCGCTGGGGTTTTGAGGAGGCCGTCAAACGGGGATACGCTTCAGCGACAGTCTGCTACCATGATGTTTTCCCCAATGCGGTGAATTGTGAGCAGGAGAGTATTTTTTCGCTCTTTTACCCGCCGCAGCAATACGGCGAGATCTACCGCCGCCATTCGGTCATTTCCGGCTGGGCGTGGGGCATGATCCAGATGAAAAAAGCATTGCAGCAGCTCCCGGAGATCGCTCCGGATAAAATCATCGCCCACGGCCACTCCCGGCTCGGCAAAACCGCCCTCTGGGCAGGTGCCTGCGACCAGGAATTTGCCATGGTCATCGCCAATGATTCCGGCTGCGGCGGCGCGGCACTGCACAAACGCAAATTCGGCGAAAACCTCTCCCGCCATTTTGAGGCCCACCTCGAACGGGGCATCCCGGTCTGGTTCAATCAGAATTTGCATAAATATATCAACAAAGAAGAACTGCTCCCCTTTGACGCCCATTTTTTGCTGGCTCTGATCGCCCCGCGCCAACTCTGCATCGGCAGTGCCGCTGAAGATTTCGGTGCCGACCCCAAAGGCGAATTCCTCAGCTGTGTGGCGGCTTCAGAAGTTTATGAAATGTATGGCTTTGCGCCGTTTGGAGCAAAAGAAATGATCGCTCCGGATACCCACGTGCCGGGGATCATCCACTACCATTTACGCATCGGCAAACACGATCAGACCCCGCACGACTGGGGGCGGTATCTGGATGCCGCAGACAGATATTTCAACCCGTTAAAATAAGGAGTTTAACGCATGAAAAAACTGATTCTTATGGCAATCGCCGCATTGGCAATTCTGGCGCAGGCGGCAACGGTTCAGGCAACCGGGTTCAAAAAAAACACCAGCGGCTGGCGGACACCGTCTTATTGGGCGGGCAAACTTTCCGCTGAAAACGGCAACCTCATGCTCACTGCCACTGAATACAAAAACAGCGGCAAATTCTGGGCCCGCGCCATGGGCGGCAGATTGAGAGCCCGTCACGAACTGCCCGGACGCCACTACCGGATCACCGTACTGGTCAAAGGTTCCGGCGACTTCTATCCCGGTTTTCTCGTTTATTATAAAACTCCCGCAGGCAAAGTGAAATACGACTACACCAAGCCGGAAAAACCGTTTCAATTGACCGGCAAATTCACCCGGTGCAGTTTCCTGCTCAAACTCGATACCACCGTCGCCACTGCGATCACCCCCTATGTGCAGCTCGACGGTAAAAATTCCACCGCCGCCATCCGCAACATCCGGATCGATCAGGATGAACCGGCAAATGTGACCATGACCGACGTTTCCGGCATGACCGTGATCCGCAGAGGTGACAAAGCCCCGGCAAAACAATTCAAATTCACCACCGCCGATGCCACTGTGCAGACTATCCAGTTCCCCGCTGATGCCGTCGAAAAAGCCGTTATTCAGCCGGAAATCAGCAATGAACAGGGCATCGTAACCGTCCCGGTCAAAGGCGATGTCACCGGTCTTTATAAAGTTGTCGCCGCCGCCAACGGTGCCGCCGTCACCAGCTGCGTGCTGGCAATGGATCCTGCCAAATATGATGAATTGGATGCGATCGCCAAAAAAGTCAAAGCTGACAAACCGCTCGCCATCCTCTACCTCGGCGACAGCCTCAATGACTTCGACCGCACCTACAATTCCGTCGATCAGCTGGGTTACTTCCTCAACAAATACAACCCCGGCAAATTCAAAATTTACAACTACTCCGTCGCCGGGGATTACATCACCAGAATCAATGACCGTTTCGCCGGCACCCGCAAAGACGGCCGTTTCAAAGGCATTTTTGACCGCAATTACGATATGGTCATCATTTCGCTGGGCAACAACGACAACCGTGCCGTCAGCAATACCAATTACGAACAGCCGCTGGTCGCCGTGAAAGATGTCCGCCCGGATTACGAAAAAGCGATCGCCACCATCCGTGCCAAAAACAGCGATATTCCGGTCTGGATCCTCTCATCCTCCTGGAGTGATTACGATGCGCAGGTCAAAAAAAGCCTTGCCCGCACCTCCAAAGGTCAGCTCGGCATCCGTTTCGGTATCGCCAAACATCTGGATAATTACAATAACGAGGTCAAAAATCTTGCCGCCACCGGCAAAAATATCCGCTACATCGACATCTGTACCCCGATGAAAGCGGCGTTTGACTCCAAAAATTATGCCGACGGCGTGCATTTGTCACTGCAGGGTCATGCCCTGTTTGCCAAACTGCTGCTGCAGGCATTTGCCGAAAGTAAATAAGTTATGCGCTCATATCGTGAACTGCTCCTGACCGTCCCGGCGGCGTTGATATTGCTGTTTCTCCTGATCGGGGCAATAGATATGTCAACGGCGCACCGGGCGGCGTGTGCGGATAATTTGCGTCAGATCGGAAAAATGGCACAGAGTTATACTGATGCCAATAACGGTATGATCGTGCCGGTCTATTCCAAAAAAAGTGCGGTCTCCAGTTGGAACTACTGGCCGGCGAAAATCGCACCGTACAGCAAAGATCTGCGCAACTTCTACTGTCCGGCTGATCCAAGCGGCAAAAAAGCACTTGCCGCCGCCAATGATCTGCTGCCGGTCATGCTCGTCGGCAGCAATGTCAGTTACGGACTTAATTACTTTATTGCCAGCAGCAACAACCGCCCCGCATCCAAAACCAATCCCTACAATATCAACCGGGTCGCTGATCCGGCTTATGTGGTTTACTTCGGTGATGCGGAAATATTGCAGCTGCGCCCGACCAGAGGCTGTTGGCAACGGGACTGGAACCCCGTTCACGACGGCGGCGCCAATTATTTGATGGCGGACGGTCATGTGGAATTTTTCACCGGCAGCAATCCCGGCGTTTACGATAAAATACCGGGTTGGAAACAGGATAGAAAACGTTGGAGAAATTGGAAATGAAACATAAAAAATTATTTTTATTGTGGTCACTCTGCGGAGCATTGACCGCATCAGCGGCAGTTACCACCCCGACGGTAAAACTTGCCCCGGCAACCAATGCCATGACGCTCACCCCGACTGATAATGCGGCATGGAAACAGGCGATACTGACTCCGTTCATGTACGACGGCAAAGCCAAAAAATTTGCGGTTCCGGAATTGAAAATCACCGAAACCGATAACACCGTCACCGTGGTCTGGGAAACTGCCCAGTGGCGTTACACCACCAGATTTTCCGCCCGGGAAAAACTTATTCTCGGTGAATCTACTCTGACCAACCTGACGGGCAAAGAACTTTTCCTCGAACCCGGTTTCGCCGCCAAAGTTGCGCTCGATGCCGCCCCGGAAATTTTCTGGGACGGTTTCGGCGTCATGCGGAAAATCGGCACAGAAAAACTCGTGCGCAACGGTATCAAAGGCAAACTGATGAAACACATCAGCTCCAAAACGATCCCGTTTTCGGCCTCGGCAGTGATGAATAAA
>SUVU01000138.1 GCA_015061865.1 Lentisphaerota bacterium | reverse complement strand
CGTGTTTTGCGCCGAGTACGGTGCGGGAGTGTACTACCGTACTCGACCGTACCGGCGCAGAAGCAAGGCGCGAAAGTGCCCGCGATGCGCCACCGACGGTTAGATTTTATCACAACAAATGGAACAATAATCAAAGTGAAAGAGAATTTTATGTTTTACTTCTAAACAAACGGCTCTTTGTTGCAGCGGTGAACACAGATTTCATCAATTACGGCATTGCCGCGATTGGCGAGAAAAAAGTGTACGATACCGGCAATTTCCTCCGGCATGATCATCCCCTCTGCCGAAAGATCCGGACGGGAAATTTTCACCATATCCGTATAAACTCCGCCGGGGCAGATGGCATGAACCCGGATATTGTCTTTATAATGCTCTCTGGCAATGCTTTTGGTAAATCCCAGCAGCGCATGTTTGGAGGCGGTGTAGACACTTTGCAGCGGATAACCGGCATGAGCGACTACCGAAGCTATATTGATCACCGTTGCCGAGGATGATTTTTTCAGAAACGGCAGTGCTTTCTGGGTGAGAAAATACGGAACTTTGGTGTTAATGGTCATGATCCGGTCAAATTCTGCCGCTGAAACTTTTTCAAAGGGCGTATTTTGAGCCACTCCGGCATTGTTGATCAGTACGTCAATACCGTCGAAACGGTTGACGGCAGCATTGATCCCGGCGGAGAGAAATTCCAAATCGGTCAAATCTCCGGGCAAAGCCAGGCACGGCGCAAATTTTTCCGCCAGCTTGACCGTAGCAGTCAACTTATCCCGATCATTGCCGCCCAACAGGACAAGCGACATCCCCGCCTGCGCCAGTTTTACTGCGATCGCTCTGCCGATGCCGCCGCCGGCACCAGTCAAAATCACTACTTTGTCTTTCAACTGTGAACTCATTTGCTCTCTCCGTTTCAAAATTCTCACTTTGACAGAATATATCACATAATATGCCGATTGCCAAATGTTCCACTGTAAAATTTTTTCAGCGCAGAGATCAAAAATTTTCAAAAAAATGTCAGATTTTGCTTGAAAAATGTCAGATGCGACGATATTTTATTCCCATAGTGGCAAAAACTGACCGGATGTAAACAATCTCAAACCAAGGGGGAAACAAATGTTTTCATGGCGCAATATTCTGCAATGCAGTTTACTTTTGGCGTGCAGTACGGCATTGACGGCAGCTCCGGTAAAAAATACCGACGAAGTGATTTTCAAACAGTGGCCCGGCAATGCCAAAGCCAATATCCCGACCGTAAAAACAGCTCCCGTACTCGACGGTATATTTGCTCCTGGCGAATGGGATAAAGCGGCACAGATTTCCGGTTTTTCGCTGCTTTCCGGCAACTATGTGACCAGCGGCACCGGCTCACTGCGATTGATGCGGGACGAAAACTTCCTCTACCTCGCTGTACGCACCACCACTCCCAACAACGACCCCGGCGGCAGTCTGGTCGCCAATGCCCGCAGTCGTGACGGCAAAGTTTTTCAGGATGATTCGCTGGATTTTATGCTGGTGCCGGACAGCGCTCCGGAAAAACTTTATCACTGGATCATCAATTCCAGAGATACGGTTTACGACCGGCTTGCCGATACCTCCGGCCAAAGCGATGTCAACTGGAATTTCCGCAATCTCAAAAGCCGTTCGCATGTGGATAAAGGTTACTGGGACATGGAAATCGCTTTGCCGCTGGCAGAGATCGGCAATCCGAAAAAGTTCCTGAAAATCAATATCGGCCGCAACTGGAGCAATGCCGGAGCTTCACTGCTCAACCCGGCGGCGAAATATTTCGACAGCAAGCGGATGCTCACCGTCAGCTGGCAGAAAAAATTTGGCGTGCTGCGCCAGCTCGATCCGGGCGACATCGGGCGCGGCGAATGGAATTTCGCACTCGAGGCTGATAACAATACCATCGCTCCCCTCCGGCTGGCGGTGCTGCTGCGCCACAACACCTATGCCAAACAAAACGGCAAACAAATCAGAACCGTTCACCGGGATTTTTTCAAAGAAGTCACCGTTGCCCCCGGCAAAAGTGCCGCACTCAACGGCGAATGTACAGTCAATGGCAAAAGCCGCTATATTTACACGGCGGTATTGTTTGATCCTGCCACCGGAAAAATCCACAGTTCCCGGAGTTTTGCCGGCACCTGCGGCACTACGGAGCGCCACCCCCGGACATTGGATTTCACGATAAAAAATCTCGGTACCGGAGAATGCCGTTACTATCCGGGATACGATAAAGCGGTGTTGATTTTCCGCCCGCAAAAAACAAAAATTTCCGATGCCTGTTTGATCCTGCCCAATGGCAAACATGTTGCCGGAGTGCCGGAGAAAAAACATTTCCGCTTTGCCTTCCCGGTTCCGGCTATCCCCGGAAAACACAAATTTGCACTGGAAATCAACGGCACCCGTTATGACCGGGCGTTTCAGCTGGAAAAAAGAGATTTTCCGTGGCTTCACTCGGATTTGGGAAAAGATAAAATCGTCCTGCCGCCATTCAAACCGCTTGCCGCCGACGGTGCGGCTCTGCATCTGGCGCACAGCGAGATCAAACTCAATGCAACCGGAGTGTGGGAAAACTTTGCCGCTGAAAACGTCTCCATGCTGGCTGCCCCGATGCGTTTTGAAGCAGTAGTGAATGGTAAAAAAGAGTATTTCACCGGCAAAATCCAGCCTCCGGCAGTTGATGCCGGCGGCTATGCGCTCAATCATAAATTCACCGCAGAAACCGCTTCAAAAATCAAACTTTCCGGTGTCTCAAATGTGGAATACGACGGGTTCCAATACCTCAATTTCAACCTTTCCGCCCCGGCCGATACCAAACTGGAGCGTTTGACATTGCAAATTCCGCTGCGAAACAGCGAAGTACCGTTTTTCCACGCCGTTTCCAATTTCATCCGCGAAAATCCCTCCGGCAGGATCCCGGCAGGAGATGGCATGGTCTGGAACGGCTCCAAACTGCCCCGCCGCACTGCTCTCGGTCAGGAAACCCTGCATCCGCAGGTCGTACCGTATCTCTGGGCGGGCGGAGTTTCGCGCGGCATTGCATGCTTTCTGGAAAGCTCCTATGGTTTTGCACTTGACCGTAAAAATCCGGCGGTGCGGCTGATCCGCAAAAAAGATGTTTTGTATATCGAACTGGACATCATCAACAAACCGGTTACGTTGAATAACCCCAGAAATTTTGCTTTCGGCATGATGCCGACACCGGTAAAAAAAATCGACCCGGCAATGCGCCGATACACCCATGACAGTTCCGGTATCGGAGCGCGCTCCATGAAAAACTTTACTTTCATCGGCGGGCAGTTGATGGGCTTCACCCCGTGGCGGCATGAGCCGTTTGCCGGAGATTTTGAAATTTTCCGTGCTGCCTGCCGGGCTGTCCGTGCCGGAGGCAGCGATGACATGGCAAAGGAACTTGACCATTGGCTGGACAAATACGAAAAACAGGTCATTGCCCAGATGAAACAGGTTCCCAATGCCGGAGAATATCCGATGCACTACTCCAGAGTACGGAAAAACTTCCGCAAATTCCAGCTGCAGGATCCCGCCCGCCGTCCGGCGCTGCCGTACAAATATACCGACCCGAAATTGACGTGGATCTTTGAGGATATTCCGGAATATTTCCGTGCCGAATGGCATAATCCCTCCCCCCAGAATTATTTTGGGGCGCGCCGGATCTCCATGATTCCTTCCTCAATTGATTACATGGTCTACTGTCTGGATCAGGAGTTGCGCAACGGCGCTCACGGCATTTATCTGGATGACATGTATCTCATGCCCGACACCAATACCGAAACCGTGGCAAAAGTCGATGCTGACGGAGTCGTGCATCCGGCAATGGGGATTCTCGGGATGCGGGAACTGGTCAAACGGATTTCGGTGCTGCAGCATAAATACAATCTTTATCCACGGCTGCTGCAGATTCATATGACCAATGCCCTGCTCATTCCATGTTTCAGTCTGGCCACCAGCACACTGGGATGGGAAAAAAATTACGGTGAAACTCCCCTGCCGGAACGATTCTCTGTCGATGACATTCTCGCCACCGGCACCGGATTACAGCTCGGCACGGAAAATTGCGTACTCGGCGGCATCAAACGCCGGGAAAGTACCGGCAAAGCATGGAAAATCAAATACCGCTATCTGACCCGGACATTGATCGCATTGTCACTACCTTTCAATGCGAAATTCAAAGCTCCGGTAACACCTGCCGGGGATGCAAAATTTTACTTCTCGATCATCTCGCTTGCCGGGGATTTCGGCTACTGGAAACCGGAGTGCCGTTTCGTACCGTTCTGGGAAGCAGATGCTGCGGCGCTGCAAGTCAACAGTAGTAAAGTTTTGGCAAGCTCGTGGCGTTTCCCCGGCAGAGTATTGCTGGTACTGGGCAGTCAATCTGACCGGGAGCAGCTTTTGAAACTTACCGTGGATCAGAAAAAATTGCAGCTGCCAGACGGTTACAAAATCATCAATGCCGAAACCAAACAGGTGGAATCTGCCGAAAAAATCGTACTGCCGCCTTATGATTTCAAACTGCTTATTCTGGAGTAAAACATGCCGCAAACAACGCCCAAAAACAATTTTTCCAGCAGTTTGCTGGTCAGTTATCTGCGCAACGAAATAAACTCCGGCAACTACCGTCCCGGCGACAAAATGGAAAGTGTCCGGCTGTTGGCAGAGCGTCTCGGTGTAGGACGGCAGATCGTACTCTATGCGTTGGGGCAATTGGTCAAACGCGGCTTGCTGGTAAGTTCCGCAAGACGTGGATATTATATTTCACCGGATTTCAAACCGAATCGCTTCTATCGTATCGGTTTGCTGGTAAATGATAACAACCCGTTGCGCTCACCGG
>SUVU01000137.1 GCA_015061865.1 Lentisphaerota bacterium | reverse complement strand
CCCCAGCGGACTTGCCGGAGTGGTCTCATTCAGAGGACACCAGACGATGATCGCCGGATGGTTGACATCACGCATGACGATTTCCCGCCACTCCTCCAAAAAGTTTTCCCGAGCCTGCGCCAATTCAAAATTCAAGCCCCAGTTGCCGTACTCGCCCCACACCAGATAGCCGAGGCGGTCGGCATGGTAAAGATAGCGTTCATCAAAAACTTTCTGGTGCAGCCGGGCGCCGTTGAAACCTGCCGCTTTGCCAAGTTCAATGTCTTTTATCAGTGCCGCATCATCCGGTGCCGTCCAGATGCCGTCCGGATAATACCCCTGATCCAGCACCAGCCGGAGAAACAACGGTTCGTTGTTGAAATAAATGCGGTCTTTGATGATCGCGATTTTCCGCAAACCGGCATAACTGGTCACCCGGTCGATCTCGACGCCGTCACTGTTGAAAACACTCAGCGTGATGTCGTACAGGAACGGATCATCCGGAGTCCACGCCCGTTTGACCGCCGGAGTCAGCACCACCGGAATACCCTCCGCACAAGCGGTGGAACTGCGGGCAACGCTTTTGCCGTCTGCTGAAATTTCAATTTCCAGTCTGCCGCCCTGCGGCATGGCGTAATATTCCGGAACAAACGCAAATGCCCCGTTGTCAAAATCCGGAATGATCCGGCACCGTTTCAACCCCTCCATGCCGACCGCTTCCAGCCAGACCGTCGACCAGATCCCGGTGACCCGGGTGTAGCGGCAGCCGGTGGAACGGTAAAAATACGCCTGTTTGCCGATTCCGGAAAGTCCGTCACGCAAATGGTCGATCACATGGACGGTGAGGATATGTTCACTGCCGGGGGTGACGAAACCGGTGAGGTCAAACTCAAACGAGCCCTGACCGCCTTTATGTTTGCCGGCAAACTTGCCGTCCACATAGAGTCTGGTCACATTGTCCACGCCGCCGAAGTGAATGATGATCCGTTTGCCCTGCCATGCTTCGGGAATGGTGATTTTGCGGGCATACCAGAGTGCGGGGATGAAATCAGTATGTCCCACGCCGGAAAGTTTGCTTTCCGGACAGAAAGGCACGGTGATCTCGTTGTCAAACAAACCGTGTTCCCACAATTTGCGGGACGCTCCACCCCAATTTTCCGCCAGCACGCCCGCCGGGGAAACGTGTTCGGCATCCCAGCCGCTTTCGCCGAAATCAAATTCATAACTCCACTGACCATTCAGATTCAGCCATTGCTGACGTTCAAATTGCGGCCGGGGGTATTCCGGGCGCGGGATGTTCGATGCTGTCATATTTCTCTCATTGGTTTTAAGGTTCATTTACTTTTGTCTTTAATATATTATACACACAAAATCCGCAAATGCCAATGGCAAATAACCGCAAAAACATGGATTATCCCATCATTACGCAGTTATCCTTGCGATTTTATCCCCGTCAATCGAGCAACTCAAACGGGACTGCCGGAGCGAAAAAATCCGGAATATTTCCGGTACGGCAGTCGGCAAATTCAGCGGGAAATTCCCGGTTGCAGGAGCGATATTTCGCCGGAGCGAGGGTGTTGGCTTTGAGAAATTCGATTTTCTGCAGCCGGGGCAGTTGGAAACTCAACTCCATCAGCGCTTTGAAGTTATCCTCCGTCGCCACCGCCCCGGCAATCAGCGGTATCCGCAACATATACGGAGTGCGGCTCTGCCGGTCAAGGATGCGGAGATTATCCAATATCGGCGCCGCTGAACTGCCGGTGTACTTTTTGGCAACAGCAGGGTCGATTATTTTCAAACCGAAATAGACCAGATCCGCCGCCTCTGCAAGCGCCAGCAAATCGGAACTGCTGCCCGCCCCGGCGGTTTCGATCACGATGTGGATACCCGGCAGCAACGAGATGACTTCCAGCACAAATTCCGTCTGCATCAGCACTTCGCCGCCGGAAAAGGTGATCCCCCCCTGCGGGGTCAATGCCGCACACTCCCGCAGATACGCCGCCAGTTCCGCCGCCTGATAACGCACCCCTGCCGTTCTGGTGGAGCCGTCCGGCAGAGTGAGGATTTCCGGTTCGCCGGACTGTCCCTCCGGGGAGTGACACCAGCTGCAGCGCAGCGGACAGCCTTTCAAAAACACCGTCGTCCGCAACCCCGGGCCGTCATGCACACTGCCCTCGGAAATGTCAAAGACGATCCCGCTGCTCATTGACCGTAAGCCTCCCTGCCGATGATCTGATCCTGAAACGGCTTGTCCAATTCGGTGAAATACCCGCTCCAGCCCCAGACCCGCACGACCAGATCCCGGTGCCGTTCCGGGTGTTTCTGCGCATCGATAAGCACTTCACGGTCAAGCAGATTCATCTGCATTTGCTGACAGCCCGATGCCACAAACGCCCGGATCAACTGCACACCTTTGGTCAAAGCATCCGGGTTGCGGAAATACGCCGGAGACAATTCCAGTGTCAGCGGCCCGCCGTTGCACACCCGGTCGTAGGGCAGTTGACCGTAGGTGCGGAAAATACTCAACACCCCTCTGGCACGCACCCCCGGCGCCGGAGAGAGACTGGAACTGAAAAATTCCCCCTCTTTTCTGCCGTCGGCGGTGGCACGCAAGTACCACGGATGGTCGGGACACTGCGTCATCATCACATAATTCTGCGCCGCCCCGGTTCCGGGCCGGATCCTGCCGCCCCGGGCATCCGGCGGCAGCTGCTCCACCGCATCGGCAAAGGCGTTGAAAACGAATTTGAGCATTTCACTGCTCACCGGATCGGCATTGCCGGTTTTGGGAGCAGTTTTGAGCAGAGCCAGCAATTTTTCACAGTCAGCGAAGTTGTTTTCCAATGCCGCCAGCAGCTCTGCCGGAGCGATCTTTCTGCTATCGTAAACAAGCGTTTTCACCGCCGCCAGCGAGTCTGCCGCCGTACTGGAGGCACAGCCGTGGATGCCGTAATGGTAGTGACTGCCGCCGCCGCAGTGCAGATCCCTGCCGCGCTCCAGACATCGACCGCTGATTGCCGAAAACAGCGGATTGGGCAGCAATACCGGAAAAGGTTGCGGAACTTGTTCTTTGATAAAGTGTTTCACCTCCTCCAGCAACGCCGGGAAATCCAGGTTTTCCCGCAGTGCTTTGCGGATCGCCCGGTCTGCCGCCAGCGCCAGATTCACCGAGGCACAGTTGGGGATGTCCCGCCCGTCTCTGACCACAAATTCCCAGCAGGCGGCAACGGTATAATCCCGGGCGGCTTCCGGCGGATAACCGAATTTTATCAGCGCCGGGATCACCACTTCGTCGTTGCAATATTGGGGGAAACCCAGCCCGCGTTTGGCAAGTTTCAGCCCGGCAAGCAAAATTTCATCGGGGGTATCAGAGTCCACCCGCAAATTGATTTTCGGGTTTATCATCGCCACCGTTTCCGATACCTGCAGCAGCAGTAAAGTCAACTCATTGACCGCCGGGGAACCGTCAGGTTTACAGCCGCCGAGCATCAATGATTCACCGTCATCGCCCCGCTGCATCATGCCGTAAATATCGTTTTCCCGATTCAGCATGACAAAAAATTCCTCCAGCAGTTCCGCCGCTTCAGTTTCCGTCAGCACGCCCTGCTCCAGATCACGCCGGTAAAAGGGGTACAAATACTGATCCATCCTGCCGAAACCCAACAGCGTACAGCCGGTAAAGTGGAGCATGGAAAAGACAAAATAGATCGCCTGCAATGCCTCGTACAGCGTTTCCGGGGCTTCGGCGGGGACTTTTTTCAGCAGTTGCGCCAACTCCGTTTCCCCGGCATCAGCGGCGGCACGGGAGTACGCCGCGGCGAAATCATTGGTCAATGTCAGCATGGCGGCGGCACTTTCCAGAAACTCCCGCTTTTCCGGCTCAAGTGTTTTATCCTCAAGCTGTTGGCGGCAAATTGCCAGACGTTTGTTCAAACCGTCCCGGAGCAGTATTTCCCAATCCGGGGTGATGTTTTCGATCCGCCTGCCGACTTGCATCGGGGCGATGGCGTTGCCGGTGACGTTGCGGGTGAATTGGAATCTTTCGCCGGGGATGATGACCGGTTTTGCCGGTGACAATGCGGTTTTCAATGCGGCAACTGCCGCCTGATGCGGGGGCAATTCCCGGTAGATCCGGTCGATCTCATCCTGCGGGATCTCACCGGTGCGGAAACGGCGGTAAAAGCCGTTGCGGGTCTTTTCATACATCGCTGAAATACGGTCATTCATCGTAAAATCCTCCCTGACTGCAGGAAAATATACACCCTCTGACTGCAATTGACAACTGAAATTACATGAATAATCCACGCAATTTCATGGATCATCTGACCGTCTGCCGGTATTCCCGGGGGGATTTGCCGCATTTTTTGCGGAACATCCGGGAAAAGTAAAATTCATCGCTGAAACCGAGTCCGGCGGCGATCTCTTTGACCGAAAGTTCCGTATTCAGCAGCAGTACCATCGCCTGTTCCAGTTTGCGCTCCAATAAAAATGCGATCGGGGAAGTGCCGAAATCCCGGTGAAATATCCGCAGCATCTGCGCTTCGCTGCGCCCGATTTTTTTCGCCAGTTGAGCCAATGACGGCGACGGGGCGGCAATGTGTTTTTCCAGCATATCCCGCAACATCTCCCCCTCATGCGAAATCAATGCCGAACTGCCGTCAGCAGCATGGTAACGGGCGGAAATTTCTGCGATCAAGCCGGTGATGACTCCGGCAAACACACTCTGCCGGTTATTCATATCCACCTGCTCCAGGCGGCGCAACGCCCCGGCAAACTGCTCCGCCATAAACATACCTTTGAACAGCACCACATTGTGCAGATGGTAACTGCGGAGCAGTTCGGGAACCAGCGTGCCGGAAAAATTGAACCAGTATTTCACCCACGGCGCATCCGGATCGCTGGCGTAGCAGTGGCGGGCATGGAGCGGGAGGAAATAGCA
>SUVU01000016.1 GCA_015061865.1 Lentisphaerota bacterium | reverse complement strand
GAAATAAAATCTTATGCCTTGAATGAATTTATGTGAATGATTTATAACATGTAAAGAAGAAAGGATGGTCTCTATGTCAATTACTTTGAATGGAACCGAAACAACTGTTGCTGACGCTTTGGCAGCGGGAACCGGGAAATTAGTCATTACCGGCGAAACGATTAATACGGTATTGAATGGCGGAGCTGAAAACAGCATCGTTTATGAGATCGTGGATTCCGAATTTTCCGGAGTCGTTTATACCGATGCGCCGTTGCTCATTCAGTCTGTCGGCAATACGATTTCCGGCAGTACTTTCAGCGGAAACCAGAATAGCGTGACTCACGGCGGGGTGATCCGAGTGGAAGGTGCTGACAGCACGCTGACGATCACCGATTCTGTTTTTGACGGCAACAATGCCACCGGCAAATGGCTGCATGGCGGCGCATTGTGTATCAATGCAGGTGTAGTCAGTATCAGCGGTTCGACGTTTTCTGACAATGAAGCCCGTCAGGCGGCGATCCACGTCAACGGCGGGGTGCTTTACCTCAATGACGTGGTGTTCAGCGGCAACGTCGGACGTGTTGATGATCCGGCATCCGAATATTACCGTTACGGCGCACTGGTCGTGGAAAAAGGTGCCAGCGTGGTGGTGCAGGGACTGGTGCAGTTCGCCACCGCAAGCGATTTCGCATTCAACTTCAATAAAGGAACTTTTGCGCTGGATGGCGAAGCATTGCTGGCAGACGGTGCTGAAATCACCAAAGCGGTCGATTTGTACAGCGCGGCCCAGGTGACGCCTCTGACCGTGACCATGATCGACAGCGAAAACTATGACAAAGTTTCTTTTAACAACGACTGGTATGTTTTGAAAAAAGGTACCGTCATTGATACCGCTATCATCACCGGTCAAGGCAATGTCTGCACGGTCACAGTCAATGGTACGGAGTATTACGGCTATGATTATGCCGACGTCGCTTCGGCGCTGGCGGCGTACAGCAACGTGGCGATCCGGGATTTCTCTCACACCGGCAATATTTCCGCCGCCGGGACTGTCGCAGTGAAAGATTCGGCTGTCACCGGCAATATTTCCGCAAATTTGCTCAATGCTGACGGTTTGAATCTTTCCGGACGTTTGAGTGTCGGCAGCGGTTCGGTCATTGCCAATTCCACGCTCGCCAACGGTTCCCAGGATAACCACGGCGGATCAATCAATGTCAGCGGAGTAAATATTTCGGTAAGCAATACGACGTTTTCCGGCAACAGCAGCAATACCGGTCACGGCGGAGCATTGTATATTCAAAAGAGTGCCAATGTTACTCTTGCCGATGTCACATTTGACGGTAACTATGTCAGTGACGGCAAATCTGGCGGTGCGATCTATCTGACCGGGGCGTCGATCACCGTTGCCGGACTGCTTACTTTCAAACAGAGCAGCGATAATTTCTACATCAATTACAACAGCTCACTGGTGTTTGACACGGCGGCATTGCTCAAAGACAAATACTTTGCCAAAGTCTTTGATTTCTCCAATGGTTCCGGTTTTACCAACCGCAGTTCCGCCGGAGTATCTTTTACGGAAGATAACGTCGAACTGATGCAGTATCAGGAAGACTGGTATCTCATTCGCTCCGATGCGGAATTTGCCGCAGTAGTCACTCCGGCTGCTGCTAATCAGGTGACCATCGGTGAAGTGACCTATGCCGGACCGGCTTTTGCCGATTTCGCCGCCGCCGCCGCATCGGGCATTGAGCAGATCGCAGCGAAAGATGTCACCTGCACCGGCGATATCACGGTTGGCAATATCGTTGCCGATAATCTTGATGTGACCGGCAATGTGACGGCATCCGGAACTGCGGAAGTGCAAAATTCCGTCATTAACGGCGATATTTCGGCAAACGTGCTGGATGCCGGTGATATTGAAGTTACCGGAAATGTAAAAACCACCGGCAAACTGTCGGTCAAAGATTCTGCCGTTGCCGGCACGGTAGGCGCCGGAGAAATTGTGGCTGACGGCTTGAACGTTTCCAACGGCAGTGTCCAATGCCATAATATTTCGTCCTTTGTCAACTCCACGTTTACCAATGGCAGTTCGGCTGCTTCCGGCGGTGCGATCTTTGTCAATGGCGGTCAATCAAGTTATGCCTCGGTCACGGTCAAAAATTCCACTTTCTCCGGCAACCATGCAACCGGGAACGGCGGTGCGTTTTTCGCCAAATATGCCGATGTGGAACTGGCAAATGCGACCTTTGACGGCAATAGTGCCGACGGCAAAGGCGGGGCGATGTATTTCACTTACTGTAATATTACTGTTTCCGGTTTGCTGACATTCAAGCAGGCAACTGATATGTTTGTCATCAACTGGGATTCCAATCTGACCATCGACACCACGGAATTGCTCAAAGACAAAACCTTTGCCAAAGTGATGGATTTCTCCAACGGCTCGTATTTGAGCAATGGCAGTCAGCAGGAAGTGGCATTCACCGAAACCGGGGTCGCCATGAAATCCTACAATGGTGATGTTTACGTCATCCGGGACGGTGCGGAAATTTCGGCAGTCGTGGCGGGGGAAAATGTCAATTCTGTGACCATCGGCGGTAAAGTCTATCAGGGACCGGATTTCGCAGATGTCGCCACGGCGATCGCTTCCGGACTGCAAACGGTGGCGGTGAAAAATTATGCGTTTGAAGGCAACACCAATGTCAACAGCGTGGATTTTGTCGCAGACGGGTTGACTTCCAGCGGCGGATTTCTCACCGTCGGCAATGCGGAATTTGTCAATTCCACCTTCGTCAACGGTACCAACAGCAACCACGGCGGGGCTTTGAGCGCCACCGTAGCCGGCAGTGTGGTGACTCTGACCGATTGTACGTTTACCGGCAACTCCAGCAACGGCAATGCCGGTGCATTACGCGGCAACGGTGCCAATATCACGCTGGCAAATGTGACCTTTGACGGCAACCGTGCCGGTGAGGGCAGAGTCGGCGGTGCGGCATGGTTTTATGGCTGTAACGTCACGATCGCCGGATTGGTCAGTTTCAAACAGAGTTCCGATACGGTGTTCCTTACCGACGACACCACCGTTACCATCGACAGCGGTAAATTTCTTACCGACGGCGTTGATATGGCAAAAGTGCTGGATTTCGACAACGGTGCCACGATGAACCGCACCGATTTGAGCAGTATCACCTGCACCGGCAGCGATGCTTCGTTTGTCAAAATCGGCGAAGATTACTATGTGGTCAGAAACTCCGTAGTCGATAACGGTGATAAATTTGAGGGTGACGGCAGCAATCTGATGACCGGCGGAGAAGTCAATAATTACTTCGCTGATAAATCCGGTGCCAAGAACATCACGACCACGATCCTGGGCGGCAAAGTCGAGAGCAACCTCGTCGGCGGCGCGTATGTTGCTGCCGGAAATAACGCAACTGTCAACAGCGTGGAATTGCTCATCGGCGGAACTGCCGAAGTTGCGGCAAAAGTTTACGCCGGCGGCTACCTCTATGGTAACGCAGGAGATGCGGAAGCCGCCGCCGAAGCGCAACTGACGGTCGATGAAGTCAATATCACCATCGACGGCGGTGCAGTTTCGACCAATATGTATGGTGGCGCACATGCCCGCCAGTTCGGTAACGCCAGCGTTACCAAAGTAAATATTACTGTCACTGCCGGCAGTCACGGCCGGATTTATGCGGGCGGCTGGGCGGAAAAAGGTGCGGTCAGTTCCGTCGGTACTGCCAACGTCATCATCTCCGGCGGTTCGGTCGATTACCTCTACGGCGGCGGTGCCAACGCTGACGGCACCACCACAGTCGGTACCACCACCATCACCATCGAAAATGATGCCGTGGTCAACACGGTCTTTATGAGTGGCCGTTACGGATACAGCAGTGTTTCCGACACCGTTACGCTGAATTACAACAGTACGACCGGTATGAAACGTCTTTCCGGCGTCAGCAGTGCCGGGGTGGACAACGCCGGAAATACCGTGGTCAACGTCCTTTCCAACCTGACCGCTGACGTGATCGACTATGTGGACAAATTCGTCATCAACGAAAATTGTACGCTTACGGCGAACGACGCTTTTTATCTCGGCAACCGCCTTGAAAATGGTGAAACCGACGGCTTCACGATATTTGATTTCAGCACCGACGGTCTGGACAAAGAGTGGACGGCGGTCGCCGGTATCAGCGACTTCACCAACGCCAAATTCGCCGTCAACGGCGAAGGCTTGACCACTTGGGACGGCAAAGCCGCCATTGCGATCGACGGCTACGAGTTGACCTACGATGCCAAAGACAAAACCATCAAACTGGCACAGGTCAACTCATAAAAACAGATCGAACGCCCGGTTGGAGTGCTCCAGCCGGGCGGAATCAATGCAAACGGCGTAAAAATGAAAGAAATTACGGAGCTTATAAAAAAATATCTGCCGGAAGTTACTGCTTTCCGGCATGAACTGCATAAAATCCCGGAAATAGCGGGCAATGAGGTCAAAACGGCGGCATATATCCGGAAAAAAATCTCCGGATTGCCGGAATTGGAGTTGAAACCATCCATTCTGGGGAGTGATGTGACGGCGATGCTGGGCGATGAAACTCTGCCCAACGTCACGTTGCGGGCGGATATTGATGCTCTGCCGATCACAGAAAAAAATGATTTGCCCTATCGCTCCACCCACGCCGGGATGATGCACGCCTGCGGTCATGACGGACACGCCGCCATGCTGTACGGTGCGATGCTCTGTCTGCGGGAATTGCAGGAGAAATTACCCTGTTCGGTACGGTTTTTCTTTCAGCCCGGTGAGGAGGTCGTGGCAACGGCACGGCAGCTGGTCGCCGCCGGAGCATTGGAAAATCCGCCAGCGGCATTTGTCGCCGGTATCCATAATTGGCCCGGCGTGCCGTATGGGAAAATTTCCGCCCGGTGCGGCGCAGTTATGGCGGCGGCGGGATTTTTTACGATGCAGCTCACCGGCATCGGCGGTCATGGCAGTATGCCGCAAAAAGCCCGGAACCCGCTGGAAACTGCCGCTAAACTGGTTGCGGCAAGCAAAAAAATAATTCCGCCGGGGTGCGTGCTGACGTTTTGTGCGATCAATGGCGGGAGCAATACCAATGTGATCCCCGAAACTTGCGAATTGCAGGGGACACTGCGCTTTCTGGAGCCTGCTGACGGCGAACGGCTGGTCGCGGATTTCAAAAAGTTGTGCGGTGATATTTGCGCCGCCGATAATGTGCAGTGGGATTTGGATTTGAAAGTTCCGTATCCGCCGACCATCAACCGTCAAGCCGGGTATGAAACGGCAAAATCCGTCGCCGTCAGGTATCTTGGGAATGACGGTTTTGTGGAAATGGCGGCAAGTTCCATGAGCAGTGAGGATTTTGCTTATTACCTGCAAAAATATGATGGGGTATTCTGCCATCTGGGTACCGGTGAAAACGCTCCGCCATTGCATACGGAAAATTATGATTTTGACGACAGTATATTGGAGTACGGAATCAGGTTTTTCGTCGGTACGGTGTTGGATTTTGCGGCAAAATAATGGGTAAATGACGGTTTCAATGCTCTTTTGAGTTTGTTTCCGTTTGGGTGTGTTTTTTTATTTTTTCTGCCAGCCAATGTGACCCCCGGTATGCCGGATAAGTCAACAATACCAGCAGGGCAATGAATACCGCCCAGCGGACAGGGGCAGTCCAGCTGTTGATGATTGCCGCAAACGTTTCCGGGCGGTTTTTTGCCACTTCCTTAAGCCCTTCCTGTACGCCGTCGGTGAGCTGGTATGCCGTTGTGATCGCCGCCGCCGAAAGCCCCGTCGCCATGATGTGCTTCCAATTCAGATTGTTGAGAAATCTGCTGCCGCCGGTATGGTATTTTTCCAGAAGCAGTTTTTTGGTCGCAGGCGTATCGGCTTTACCGGCGTAGCCCAGCAGTTTGGCAATATCCTCAGGCGGGGCAGTGCGGGCAAGCCGGAGTGCGGCATCGTCCCCGAATTCGGCTACGACTTTCGCCCCCAAACCGGGGACTTTGCCCTCCAAACGCATGAAGTCCGGGCCCAAACGCTTGGCGATCGGCATCAATTCATCGGCGTGCAACGCCAGACTGCGGATCGCCTGCGGCGAAGAATTTTTGGTCAGATGCCAGAAGTCATCGCCATATTTTGCTCCCTGCCTGATGGCTTCCAGACCGCCTTGACGGGCAGTGCGCAACGCCTCGTCACCGTGTTTGAGAAATGCCCGGGTCAGCGTTTTCTGTACGGCGGCTTTGGCAGTTTTTGAAAGAGTTTTGCCGCTGATTCTGGAGGCGGCGTCCACCGTTTCCAGAATCAGTTTCGGTGAAGCAAACAGCTGTATTGTTCCCATTGCGATCAGAAGAAGCAGCACAAGTTTTTTCATAATAAATTCCTTTCAGTCAGAGTGATTTCAAAACTTCATCAGCAGATTTATCGGCGGAGTAAAAAAGAGTTTTGCCGTGCGCCAGAATTTCCCGGCGCATGGAGTCGCGGTAGTCGATAATGGAGGCGGTGAGAGATTTTTCCATGCGCTGCGGTAAAACGTTGGTGAGATGGTAAATATCATAAGCGCTCCAGGTAAATCCGGCAACAGCGATCACATCACCGATCGGCAGCGCCCCATCCAGAAACGGGGCAGCGGCACTGGTGGAAACTTTGGCGACCACCCTGCCGGCAATGCGGGTGATGGCGGCGAGGGTCTGCCGGATCATGACGGCTTCCAAGGCGGTACCAAGAGTAGTAAATGCAGTTTCCAGAGCGATGTTTTTAACTTGAGTGTTGACGGCAGTAAGGTCTTGCATGAATTTTTCTGCCGCCGGTTGTTCCAGAGTGTCCGGCGGTAATTTTTTCAATGCCGCAGCGACACCGGCACGGAAACGATTATCGTTTTCCTGAAGTTTATGGCGGTAAATTTCCAAAATATCCAGCGTCCGGGCGGTTCCGTCGGAACATGGGGCAATAATGTCGGCGGAGAGTACCCCGACGATCAACTCGTTGGCGGTATCACTCTTTTTGATCTTATCCCGTGCCATAGAGTAAATCAATTTGGCGCAGTTGTTGAAACTGCTGAAATGCGATACGGTACCATTGACATTGTTGAGCGCTTTTTGAAAATCGGCATCACCGGCAGTGGCAATGTCCCGGCAGAAATTTTCATAAAGCTGACGGTTTTGCCGGTCATAAGTGGTGCGCAGATCCTCAACTTCCTGCTTGAATTTCTGCCAATCGTAAGGCGGTGGCTGTTCCCCGCAGCTTTTCAGAAAAAGTGCGGCGGCAAAGCAGAGTATTGCCAGAAGCGATCCGGCAATGAGCCACTTGTTTTTGCCGGTCAATTTGCGTTTGATATTGGCGGGAGCAGTGGTGTTCACGTTAAAAATTTTTCTGTTGCGCTTTCCAAAAATTGACATGATTTAATATACATTGCCGCCCGGAATATGCAAATTTCAAACCGGCATAATCCAATCAGGTGTTTTTTGCTGAAATCAGACCAGATTGTGCTTGTCGATGGTGATGTCACGCCGGTATTCGCGCGGAGTTTGACCGAATTCACGGTGAAACAGCCGGGCAAAATAATTGCCGTCGGCAAAGCCTGCTTCCCGGGCAATGTCTGCCAGATTGCGGTCGCTGCGCAGCAGTTCCCCGGCAGCATAACGGAGCCGGAGACTCTGGATATACCCCACCGGAGTCATGCCGGTCGCCAGCCGGAAGTGACGGAGAAATGTTGATTCTGACATATTCGTCCGCCGTGCCAGTTGACTCAATGAGAGTTTTTCTTTGAAGTGTCTGCCGATATAATCCAGACAATCTGCGATCCGGCTCTGATCATCCTCCACCGCAACTTTGCCGTTGGCATCGTAGCCGGCAAGCAGCAGCGGGATCGCCTGACAGAAAGCGCCGAATACCGAAAGATTGTAACATATCTGCCGGGAACGCTGAATTTCCCATGCCCGGTTCAAAATGGTTTTCAACTCCGCCAGAATATTTTCCGGCAGCGTGAATTTCGGATAAAAACGGTTTTTACGGTAATAATCCGGATGGATCACAAACAACGCCGAAAAGCCGGAATTATGGTAAATCTCCCGGTACGGTATCGGCAGCTGGTCAAAAATGAAAATAATATTCATCAGCTGCTTGTTGTTTTCATCAGTATAACAATGCGGCGCTCCGGCAGGGATCACGACCACGTCGCCGGCATGCAGCCGCACCGAACTGAATTCCGTCAGATATGTCGCTTCGCCGCTGAACATGATCGCTATTTCGGTGAATTCGTGCGAATGAAACCCCAGTTCCGAACTGGATTCCGTGTAGCGTACCCGGATCGGAAGTTTGTTTTTTTCAAAAACATTTGCTGAAGTCAATACATTTTTTTCAATCATACCAGTTCCCGGAAAAACATACTGCAAACGGTTAAGGTTCAAAATAATTGCAGTTATACACCGCTGTATGCAGGTTAATATACTGGCGGTTTTTATCTTTTTCAAGCCGCCGGGAACAACCGGATTTCCGCAACTATGGAAGAGAAAAAACGTATTTGACGATATTGTGCTAATTTTTGACGATATCAGACTTGCCGCCCCCGCAAAATCATACTATACTTTATAGCAGAGTAAAGAAGCATGACAGGATAGCAGAGGTATGTTATGGCTAAAGTCGTATTGATTGGTGCCGGCGGAGTGATATTCAGCCAGAATTTTATGAAAGACTTTCTGATGTCGGAATCTTTGGCGGATTCAACTCTTACGCTTATGGATATTGACAGCGGCCGTTTGGCAAATGCGGAAAAGATTTTTCACATGCTCGCCGCAGAATTGAATTGCCCGGAGCGCCGGATGGAGGCCACCACCGATCTGGAGGAGGCATTGACCGGTGCAGATTTTGTACTAACCATTTTCCGTTCCGGGACACTTGAACATCAGCGTATCGAATATGAGATCCCCGCCGCTTACGGGGTGAAACTGGTCGTGGGCGACTCCATGGGCCCCGGCGGTATATTCCGGGGACTGCGGACGCTGAAAGACCTTTTCAAAGTCCTCAATACGATGGAAAAAGTCTGTCCCGGTGCGACCTTGCTGAATTACGTCAATCCGATGTCCATGAATACCATCGCTCTGTCCGCCTGTGCGCGCACGGTGAAAGTGTACGGTTTGTGTCACAGCGTGCAGAGTTTGCGCAGTACGCTGGCGCAATATCTGAATGTCCCGGCGGATGAATTGGAATATTTCGCCGCCGGAGTGAACCATCTGGCTTTTGCGTTGAAACTTGCCCACCGGGGCAGAGACCTTTATCCGGAACTGCGCAAATTGATCGACGATCCGGCAATTTATCATCAGCAGAAAGTGCAGTTCGAAATTCTGCGCCACTTCGGTTATTATCCCACTGAAGGCAGCGGACACAACAGCGAATATCTGCCGTTTTTCCGGAAACGGGAGGATCTGCTGGAAAAATTTTGCAAAGTGACCTGGGAACTGCCGGATGATGATATCAAATGGTCGGCGGTGCAATCCGGGGAACCGGGCGCCTCTCTGGAGTGCTGCCGGCTGCTGCAGATCCGCAACGAAAAAAATATCGCCATGTATCTTGACGGCACCAAAAAATTTGATCTGAAACGGAGCCACGAGTACGGCATGCAGATCATTGAAGCGATTCTTGCCAACAAATTGTTTCAGGCGAATTTGAATGTGATGAATCACGGTTTGATCCCCAATCTGCCCGGCCATGCGGCGGTCGAAGTTCCCTGTTTGATCGACGGCAGCGGCGTGCATCCGTGTCAGGTGGCGGATTTCCCGGAACATCTGGCGGCGCTGGATAGAAATATGACCGGAGCGCAGATACTTGCGGCACGGGGGGCAGTTTCCGGCAAACGGGAAGATATTTTCTATGCGCTGGCAGCTGACCCGCTGACTGCGGCGGTGCTTTCTCTGGATGAGATAAAAGAGATGTGCGGCAAAATGTTCGATGCTCTTGCCGACCAGATCGACAGCAGGTTTCAGGAAAAATGATCGATCTGCTGCAAATTGATTATCAGGACGGCAACGTGGTCGTCCCCGCCAATGCGCCGCTGCGGTTTTCGTGGCGGGCGCTGACGGAACAGCACAATTTCCGGGTCAGGATATTTGACGCCGCCGGAAACCGGCTCTGCGTTGACAGCGGCGTAAACAGCGGCTGCACCAACAGCTGGGTTTATCCCGGTGGCGCCCTGATCAGCGATACGGCATACCGCTGGCAGGTAACACTCAATGACGGTGAATTTACTGCCCGGGCGGAGTTCCGCACGGCTCCGCAATTCAGTGACGGCAAGTGGATAACTGAACCTGCCGGATGGGAAAAGCGGCACGACCGGGTCGTGGTATTCCGCAAAGATTTTGAGTTGTCAGAGCTGCCGCAGGACGGTTATCTGCATATTACGGCGCTGGGGCTGTACCGGGCGGAGATCAACGGTGTCCGGGTGGGGGAGAGTTTTATGACTCCCGGCTGGACAGATTATTTTCACCGGGTCCCCTATCAATCGTTTGACGTGACCGGGTTGCTGCATTTGGGAAAAAACCGCATTGAAATCGTACTTGCCGGGGGCTGGTTTTGTTCCCGGATCGCCACGATGTGGCTTGAACCGGAAGAGACGTATGGTGATACTCCGGCACTGCGGCTGGAGTTGCGGGGGACGATTGCCGGGAAACGGGAATTGATCACCGGTTCGGATGAGACGTATGCAGTGACCGGCGATTGTGAATTTGTCGCCTCGGATATTTACGATGGCGAAACGGTAGATTATTCACGCTGCCGGAAAAATTTTCAACCCTGTGCTGTCGCAGAGCGCAAAATCGAACTTTTTCCGAACCCGATGCCGGAAGTCCGGACGATCCGCCGGATCGCTCCGGTCAGTGTCCGCAAATGGAGCGATGACCGCTACATCGTGGATTTCGGAGTCAATCTTACCGGTAAAGAGGAGCTGCGTTTGAAACTTGCTCCGGGGCAGACCGTTACCGTTACCCACGCCGAAGTATTGGATGATAACGGCGATGTTTATACTGCCAATTTACGCAGTGCGCAGGCGAGCAGCACCTTTGCCGGTGACGGGACTGAGCGCACGATGGCGGTGGAATTCACCTTTTTCGGATTCCGCTACATTGCCGTTGAGGGGGTGAACGGATTTACCGCCGATATGGTGACGGCATTGCAGATGCATACCCCGATGCGGTCAAGCGGCAGTTTCCGCTGCTCCAATGAATTGCTCAATCAACTCTATGCCAATATCATCAACGGTCAGCGGTGTAATTATCTGGATGTCCCGACCGATTGTCCCCAACGCGACGAAAGACGGGCATGGCTGGGCGATGCCCAGGTATTTCTGCCGGCGGCGGCATTTAATTTTGATGTGGCGGCATTCATGCGCCGCTGGCTGGTGGATGTGGATCTGGGCTGTAATGAGCATGGTGACTATCCGCCCTATGCGCCGTACCATTCATCCCGGAAACAATTCCGTGCCGGTGCCGGCTGGGCGGATGCCGGGATCATTTGTCCGGCGGGATTATATCTTTACTATGGTGATACGGAATTTCTGACCGCGCACTATGAAGCCATGCACCGCTATATGATGCGTCAGCTCGAAACGGCGGACAACTTTATCCGTTGCGTGGATATTTACCGGGATTGGCTGAATCTGGGGGCGGATACGCCGCCGGAATTGCTCTGCACGGCGTATTTCGCCTGGGATGCCAAACTGATGAGCAAAATTGCCCGGGTGCTGGGCAAAAACGATGATGCCCGGTTTTTTGCGGAACTCTATGAAAATATCTGTGCGGCATACCGTGATAAATTCATCAACGCCAAAGGGCAGCTGGCGGTAGTGACCCAGACGGCGGCGGTCGTGAGTCTGGAATTCGGACTGCTCCGGGGCAAAGATGCCGAAACTGCGGCCCAAATGCTGCGCAATGATGTCGTCAACAACCGGGCAATGCACCTGTCCACCGGATTTCTCGGTACCCCCCGGCTGCTGCATGCGCTGGCGGCAAACGGTTATCCGGATATCGCCTATAAACTGTTGGAACAGACCACTTACCCATCCTGGCTGTATCAAGTGCTGCACGGGGCAACGACGATGTGGGAGAGATGGAACAGCTGGGCGGAATTTGACGGTTTAGCCGACAGCAGTATGAATTCATTCAACCATTATGCTTATGGTGCAGTGGGCGAATTTCTTTTCAACTGCGTCGGCGGCATTGCTCCGGTATGGGAGTATCCCGGTATGGAAAAAGTATTGATCGCCCCCCGGCCCGGCGGGACTCTCACTTTTGCTGAAACGGAGTATGATTCCCGGCGCGGCAAAATTTCTTCATCATGGTATCGTGAGGACGGCAAAACGGTCTACCGGATAACGATTCCTCCGAATACGGTCGGAATTATTGATATTGAGGGTATGGAGCAAATCGAAGTACCCGGCGGCGAGTATGAGTATGTCATTAAAACCAAAGGAGAAAAATAATGAGATACCTGAAATATTTTCTTCTCATGTGGGCTCTGGGCGCAGGTTTGCTGCTTCGGGCGGTCGAGGTGGATATTCTGGAGCTGCGGCAGCCGAATCTGATCAAAAATCCCGGATTCAGCAATCCGCAGCGCCCGCGATGGCTGCCGGAGCATTGGACATTTGAAAACTGCTCGCAAAAGGCAGGATTTGAGTACAATTTCAAAAACGGTGAGGCTTATTTATTCACTTCCGGGCGGTTGTTCGGCTATATGCTCCAATCCGGGATACCGGTGGAGGAGGGCAAACGTTATTATGTCAGTGCCAAAGTGAAATTGACGACCACAACTCTGATGTGGATACGCACGACGGATTATCAGGACGGTCTGGACAGTCAGAACCATCCCCGGAGCAACACCAATTTATTTGCCTGTCTGCTGCGCCCGGAGCAGGGCAAAGAGCTTTTTGATGAGTTGCAATATTTCATCGACCCGTCGCTGTTGTTGAAATTCGGTGATAAGGAGTGGACACTCTGCGATTCGGAATTTACGGTTCCCAAAGGCAAAGGGGTCAAAACTTATGCGTTCAGGATCGGTTCGCTCGGCGGCGGCGAAGGCTGGATCCGGGTGACTGAGCCGGTGCTGCGTCTGGCGGAACGGGACTTGACCGTGACGGTGCGCGGTGAAAAATGCCGGGAACTGGTGCTGTGCCACAGCAACGGGGTGGTTATGGAACGGCATAAATTGGATCCGGCGGCGGCGGTACAGAAAGTGAAATTGCTGCTGCCTTCCACGATTGCCGGTTACTATATTGAAATCTTTGACAACGATGGTCAAAAATACCGGAGGAGTTTGTGATGAAAAAATTTCTGACGACAGCCGTGGTATTGGCGGTGATGGCAAGCGTATGGGCGGTGCCGGCAGAATTCCCGTTCGCCGGTAATTCGGTGATCCGGGTGGTCAATGCCAAAACCGGCAGAGTTCTGGACGGGAAATATGAAAACGGCGTATTCAAATGCACTTCGCTGCAAATAACGGTCACGCCGGGAACTTCCGGGAAATATGCTCTGGCGGCGATGCGGTTTGCGGTCAACGGAGACGAGCGTTTCTTTCTGACCGTGGAAGTGGAGAAAAAAGGTCTGCCTGCGGAAAATTTCTATAACGGTCAAGTTTCCACTCCGGTGGCAAAAGAAAAACTTGAGCATAAAACCATGCTGGACACGTTTCCGCTGGCGGCGGTATGGAACCGGCAGACCGGATTTGCCGCCGGTATCGCACCGACCACGGTGGCATCGTATCTTTACTCCTCATTTGATCCGGCGGAGCAGAAATTCATCTACCGTACCCATGTCGTCGCCGACAATAAACGGGTGCAGGATATGGATCTGATCGCCGCTGAATTTGAACCTGAATTCGGTTATAATCAGGCGTTGGAAAATTATTACGATGCTTATCCTGAATATTTCCGCCCCCACCCCGGCGTGGATGAACGGATCTACGGAGTGATGGGATATTTTCTCTCTGCCCACAAATCCCGGGATCTGGAAATCAACAGCGGGCGCCATTTTTCACTGCAGCTGGAGTGGACATACGCTCCGTTTGTGGAAGCGGGCAACTGGTATACCAACAAAGAAGACTGGATCCAGGGAACTCATATCTGCACCAATTACGATGCGCTGCGCAAACACCGGGCGGTGACGTGGGATGAATACCATGCCGCCAGAGTCAAACAGTTTGAATCCGGCGACCGGCAGGCGGCGATGTATCACTATCTGCTGGTGAAAAGCATCAACCGCAAAGTCGCGGAGAAATTCAATGATGCCATCACCCGGGATGAATTGGGCAGGATCTCCAAAAGCGACGGTATGCACCAGACCCCGTGGGAAGTAAACAAGACCCAGGCGGTATTTCCTTATGGCTCCAAACTGAAAGATCATCTGGAACACGAAATTGCAGAAATCGTTGCCAACTATAAAGTTTCCGGATTTTCCTTTGACATGGTCAACTATAATTTGAACAGTTATGCCCCGTCACAACTCGAATATGCCGTCGGGCGGGATTTCGATAAAAAATTTCAGGTGTTCACGCCTGATACGGTCGTGCCGGTTCCGTTTGCCAATTATATCCACACTCTGAAACGGGATAATAAAACGATGGGCGTGTTTGTGAATTTTGCTTTCAACCGGATGGCGGCGCACACGGCATTTGCGGTCGACGGCGGAATGATCGAGTGTACGCCGGATTTTGCGCTGGGTGCATCCAAAACGCTCCGGGTGCTTGCCGGACAGAAACCGCTGTCATATTTTCTCGGTTTCGGCATCCGGTTCCACAATAAAGGTATCCGCTGGAACGAAGTCAATACTCCGGAAAAGACCCGGGAGGTCGTGGACGGGCTGGCATATTTTATGCTGTTCAACTGTCTGCGGTACGGATATTCACCGATGAACTGGAATCTGGAGTACCAGGACCGCAGCTTTTTCCAGCCTTATCTGCCGTTGATATTGCGGATCAAAAAAGCCGGCTGGCGTCCGGTCACGGCGGTGCGCACGATACCTGAAAAAGTGCCGTTCTGGATCGGCAGATTCGGCAAAGGCGATGAGAGCGTCATCACCATCACCAACCCCGAACGTCATGCGGTCAAAGCAAAATTTTCCATTGTGAAAAAACATCTTGGCGAAGGTAAACTCGTGCCGGTGGTGCTGCATGGCAACGAGGTCAAATTCACCGATAACGGTACGGTGATAGATTTTGAATACACCCTTGAAGCCAAAGGTATTCTGGCGATCGCAATGAAAGATGCCAAACGGGAAAATCAGACCCGCATCGTCGGGGATAAGGCGGCGGTCGCAGCGTTTTTCACTCCGGATGATGCCGCCGGATCCCGGGTGACGGCGGTCGTCCCCGAAGCCGGATTGAAAGTGCTGTACGATTTTATCGACCGTTACTATCCCTACGTCGCTGCTGCCAGAAAACATACCGGCAAACCTTTCTGCCGCGAACCGGGATTTATGGATGCCTCATTCAATGACATCTGGCGGATGCCGCTGACTGCCGGTGCCGCCGGAACTGCCGGTAAAAAAATCGTGATCGCAACTGCGGCACAACTGCCGGAATTGCAGGCGGAAATCGCCGCTTTGCCGGCGGGCGACGGGCTGGTGAAATTGCAGGGAGATACACTTTATCTTACCGGCAAAGATGCCGCTGCGGTGCGCCGGGCGGTGATGAGTTATCTGGAAATTCTGGATGAAGTCGAAAAAAACCGTAAAATACGTTAACGCCAAAAAAAGGAGGCATAAAGTATGCAGAAAAAACATTTTACGTTCGTGGAACTGGTAATCGTTGTTATCGTATTTGCCGCACTGGCGGCAGTTGTCATCCCGGCATCGCTGCGGGCATCTGATAAAGGCAAAATGGCATCATGCACCGACCGTTTGAAATCCTGTGGTGCCGGTTACGCCGCTATGGCAAATGATAACGAGGGCAAAGTGCTGCTTTACGGAGCTAAAGGCCGGTTGTGGTACACCATGCTCGGCGGTTATGCTGATGCCGCCCGGTACCGGGTGCTGGGCCGGGAAGATGCGGTAAAAAGCGTGGCACAGCGCAAATACTTCGGTCAGGGTTATATGCCTGCGGATAAATTTCTTAATTCATTCCGGTGTCCGGATCAGCCTTTCGGCAGCGGTGATGCCCGTTATACGCAGGTTTACGGTGCGGGGGTGAATACGAGTTTCGGTTCGCAGGGACTTACTGATGTGCTGAAACTTACCGTGGACGGCGGTAATTTTTATGGTTACAACGTGCAGAACACCCGCAATCCGGACAAACGCATCGTGCTGGCTGATTCCGGTTATGCGGCGAAAAAAATCCAGCGCGGCGACATCAACTGGCACGGCAATGCCACCGGGTTTATGACCAGACATGAGGGCAAAGCAAATATCCTCTTTCTCGATGGTCACGTCGGCGCTCTGGACGGTGACGGCATCGCCGGCGCCATCAGTGTCTGTTCCGTGCGGCGTGATGTCAAAGTGTGTGTGATGGACAGCAATTGGACGGTGTCAAAATACTCGCTTTTCAGAAAGTGAATTCCATGAATATACTTCGCAACCAAAAACCGGTTTTGAACGGATCGCCGCTGAATTACTTCACAAAAAGTAATAAAAGCGGCACATCCTTACGCCCGGCAGGGCGCACTTCACGCATTTTTGACAGCGGTCAAAAATGCTCTTCACACCTTCACATCTTCACTCAATCAGCGTTTACGCTGATTGAACTTTTGGTCGTGATTGCCATTATTGCGATCCTTGCGGCGATACTGCTGCCGACGCTGAACAGTGCCAAAATGCGGGCTCACTCTGCCAATTGCACCAATTTACTCGGTCAAAACGGCAAAGCGATGGCGCAGATGAGCGCTGACCGGGACGGCAATGTGTATTTGCGCGGTGCGGAGCGTTTGTGGTACACCATGCTGGGCGGCTGGGAGGATGAGGGCAGTCACAAAATTCTCGGAGCCAAAACCGCAATTTCCGATCCTGAACAGCAAAAATATTTCGGGCTGGGCTATATGCCTGCGGATAAGAAACTGGATTCTTTCCGCTGTCCTTCACTGCCGGTGAATACGGCATACACCGATTGGGAGCAGGTCTACGGCGCAGGCGTGAATACGTCACATGGCGAACAGCATATCACTGATGTTGCCCGTCAGCAGGTCGGTACCGGACTTTTTCTCGGTTACAAACTGGGCAGCACCTCTCATCCGTCTTTGCGGATACTGTTGGCTGATTCCGGTTACATCGCCCAGAAAGCCCAGCGCGGTGATATGAACTGGCACGGGAAGCAGACCGGATTTGCGATACGCCACAACGGCAAAGCCAATATCCTGTTTGCTGACAGTCACGTCGGCACTCATAATGGCGCGGAGATCGGGTATATGCTGGGCAAATATGCCCGCAATGATTATTACGCTCTGGCGATAAGTAATTCATGGCTGGGCAGCAGCTATCCGTTGAAACAGTAAAACAGTTTATTTACCAAATATATGGAGGGATTCAAATGAGTGAATTTTCTGGTGCCTTGATTTATTCATCTATCCTGGGGGATAGAACCGTTTCGATCAATGACGATGTGTTTGCCGGAACTTATCAGGCGGCAAGTGTTCCCGCCAATCTTTCCGGTAATGCCGTGATCTGCGATCTGAAATCCACCATCCATACGGCGCTTGCTGCAGATGGAAATTACGGGGTCAAAGATGCCTGGTTCAGCGGCAATGTCTGTACTTCTGCCGGCGGCGCATTGCGCAATGACGGAGCGTCTCTGACGATTTCGGGATCGACTTTTCAGAATGGTTCATCCGGCTCTTACGGCGGAGCGATCTACAATTCCGGTCAGCCGGTGACGATTTCAAAAAGTAAGTTTACCGGCAATTCCGCCAAGTACGGCGGCGCACTGCATTTCGGCGGCAGTCAAGTGCAGATCAGCGATTCCAGATTCACCGGCAACGCTGCCAGCGTTCACGGCGGGGTGATGTCACTTTACAATGCCGTGGATATGACGGTCACAAAATCTTATTTTGACCACAATTATTGTGCATCAGGCGGGGTCTTTTACACCCAGAATACCGTAAAACTCACCATCAGCGGCAGTACTTTTACCGGCAATACCTCCGGAACTTCCGGCGGGGTGATCTCGGCAGGCAGTTCGGAGCAGCTGACGGTTACTGATTCACTTTTTTACCAAAACGCCTCCCTGGGCGCTTCCAGTGCCAATGAGGGCAAAGATGGCGGCAGTGTACTTAATATCACTGCCGGCAGTGCTCTGATCAGCGGCAGTACCTTTACCGGCAATACTTCAGCGGTAGCCCGGGGTGCAGTTTATATTCACGACACTGCGGCGGCGGTGATTGAAAATACGCAATTTAACGATAACTCCTGCCCGACCGACAAAGGCTGGATGGCGTCGGCGATATTTGCCCGCGGCAATGTGACGTTGAAAAATGTGACATTCAATGATAAATGTACTTCTGTTTTTGTCGTCAGCGGAGCGACTTTGACGGTTTCCGGTCTGGTTACTCTGGCGAATTCCACTTCCCGGATCTGGATGCAGAACAACTGCAGTTTCATAATTGACGGTGATGCTCTCACCGGCACCGGTAAAGTTGCCCGGGCGCTGGATGTGGCGGCACAGAATTGGATCGTCGACAGCGTTGTTGCGCCGACTGCGACTGAAAATTATAAATTGTTTACCCATCATCATGATATTTATATCGCCGCTGCTGATGCCGAGGTGAATACTGCGGCAGTGCTGGTTTCTGATACGGTCAAATCCAATGGCGACGGTGCGGAATTTTCGCTCGGCGGCAGGGATTATGTCGGGGTCGGTTATCATGACCTGATTGCTGCAATGGCGGCGGAAAGCAGTTTCGTGGTGGAGAATTACACTCATACTTACGGCAGTGTCGCATTGAAGTGTGATGAAAAGATCCAGTTCGGCAAAAATGTCCGTTTTGACCGTAATTTATTATTGACCGAAAAAGGGCAGGGCGGCGCCATGCAAATTACCGGCGGGACATTGAAAAATGTGTCATTCACCGGGAATACCGCTTACAATGGCGGTGCGGTTTACGCCAGCAGTTCTCCGACCATCGACGGGGTGGTTTTTACCGGCAACAGCGCCACCAACGGCGGCGGTGCAGTGATGCTTGAAAGCAGCGGCGGTACGCTGAAAAATGTGGTATTCACCGGCAACAGTGCCACTAAATACGGCGGTGCGATCTATACTTACGGCGGCAAATTGAGTCTTGAAAAAGCGGTGTTCCGCAACAACTCTGCCAATACCCACGGCGGGGCGGTTTTTGCCAGCGGCAGTTCCGTGGTAACGGTTGCAGACAGCTGGTTTGATGCCAACCGTACCAAAGCGGCGTTGCATATCAATACTGATGCCGCCGGCAATATTTCCAACAGCAGATTTACCGGCAACCTTGCCGGGGCGATGGAGATCAAAGGCAGTGCGGTGATCGACGGTTCGACTTTTTCCGGCAACTCGGCATCGAATGGCGGGGCGATCATTTTTGACGGGGACGGTAAAACTTTGACGATCACGGACAGCGAATTTACCGGCAACCTTGGCGGGGCGATGGAGATCAAAGGCAGTGCGGTGATCGACGGTTCGACTTTTTCCGGCAACCTTGGCGGGGCGATGGAGATCAAAGGCAGTGCGGTGATCGACGGTTCGACTTTTTCCGGCAACTCGGCATTGAATGGCGGGGCGATCATTTTTGACGGGGACGGTAAAACTTTGACGATCACGGACTGCGAATTCACCGGTAATATCTCCACTAATTCTGCGGTCGGTGCGGACAGCGGCAGTGCGGTTCATGTTGCTTCCGGAACGGTGAATATCTCTGACACGGTGTTTTCCGGCAACTCGGCGGCTTCTGCCAAAGGGGCGGTTTTTGTAGGTGCCGGAGCGAGTGTAGTCATCCGGGACAGCGAATTTTCCGGGAATACATTCGGCAGTGCCGGGTATGCCGCATCTATTTTTGTCCGGGGCAAACTTGAATTGGCAAATGTCATTTTCAATGAGTCGGTTCAGGCGATGTATTTTTCCGGTTCCAGCGGTGCGGCTGTCACTGTTACCGGACTGATAACTCTGAAAAACAGCAAGTCCATTATCAATATCGGCGGTGCTGTGTTCCAAATCGCAGGCGGCAGTTTTATCGACGGCAGTACAGCGGTCAATAAGGCGGTCAATACCGAATTTGCCGGTGGATTTTACCAGAACGGCTCAATCACGGTCGATGACAGTGATAAATATGCGATTTTCACCGCCGGCAAAGACCTTTACGTTACCGGTAAAGATTTCACCGCGTTTGCGGCGATCATTTCCGCCGCAGGTGAGGTGTATGATTTTGGCGGGTATGCCGGACCGGGCTATACTTCATTTGCCGCAGTTGATAAAACGATTTCGGTCGCAGACAAGCAGGTTGCGCTCAACCGGGCGGTGGTGGCGGAATCCATTACGGTTGCCGACGGGATCGGCGCAATTACCGAACTGATTATCGCCGGTGGTGCCAAAGTTGATTTCACTCAAGCAGTCGATTTGAGTGATGTGGCGATCACGGTTGACGGCTCGCAGTATGCAGGAAACGCAATCACGATCGCCACCGGAGTCAGCAAAATTGGTGACTTTACGATCACTGATAAAGCCGATCCGTTCCTGACGCTGGAAGTGGTCGATGGTAATTTGATGCTGAAAGAGGTCGCTGGAGAGACGATCACCGGAACCAGTTTCACCGGAGAAGGTGTAACGGTGATGGATAACGGCGCAGTCGATACGTTCTTTGCGACCAAAGGCAATGAAAGCGAAATCGCCACCAAAATTTCCGGCGGCAAAGTTGAGCAAAACCTCGTCGGCGGTGCGTATGTTGCCGCCGGAAATACTGCCGCAGTTGACAATGTTGAGTTGCTCATCGGCGGCACTGCCGAAGTTGCGGCAAAAGTTTACGCCGGCGGTTATCTCTATGGTAACGCAGGAGATGCGGAAGCTGCCGCTGAAGCGCAGATGACGGTTGATCAGGTCAACGTCAATATTGATGGCGGTGCAGTTTCGACCAATATGTATGGTGGCGCACACGCCCGCCAGTTCGGTAACGCCAGCGTTACCAAAGTAAATATCACTGTCACTGCCGGAAACCACGGCCGTATTTATGCGGGCGGCTGGGCAGAAAAAGGCGCGGTCAGTTCCGTCGGCATTGCCAATGTCATTATTTCCGGCGGTTCGGTCGATTACCTCTACGGCGGCGGTGCCAACGCTGACGGCACCACCACTGTCGGTGCCACCACCATCACCATCGAAAATGATGCCGTGGTCAACACGATTTTCATGGGCGGCAGATACGGTTACAGTTATGTCAATACCGTGAACCTGACCTTTGCCGGTGCGGACAAGGTACTGAACCGTCTTTCCGGGGTCAGCAGTGCGGGTATGGATTATGCCGATGCGACGGTGGTCGAATTGGAAACCAACGTCACCGCCGACCTGATCGACTATGTGGACAAATTCGTCATCAACGAGGGTTGCATGCTTACGGCGAACGACGAATTTTACCTCGGCAACCGTGTCGAAGGCGGCGCAGAACCCGGTGTGACCACGTTTGACTTCATCGCCGACGGTGAAGCCAACTGGACGGCAGTTGCGGGTATCAGCGACTTCACCAACGCCAAATTCGCCGTCAACGGCATTGAAGGAAGCGAATGGAAAGACGACGTAATGGCGATCGGAGATTACACTCTGACCCGCAGTGATGATGATAACGATGGTAAATACATCATCGCCATCACCAAAAAATAATCACCAAACGCAAACGCCCGGAGCACCCCTCCGGGCGTTTTTTTGTGGATGCAAAGCGTACTGGGAATACTGGGAGTTATTACGCAAAGCCGACGGCAAGCGCAGCGCCGGATAAATCAAAAAACGCGGTCAAAACCAAGTTTTGAAACCGCGTTTTTTATTTGTCCGGAAGAGTGGATTCCGGAAATTTTACAAATGGTGGTGGGAGATGGTAACTCCGGCAGGGTGAAACCTCGCTGCAAAATTGTTGTAACTTGCAATTTTTCTGCTGAAAAATGTCTCACACGGCTCAAAATCCCATAATCCGCATAAGCTCTCTCAAACGGCAAAAAACGGTAATCCAAATCCCCCATATGGTAAAAAATGGTAATGCTTTTGTAAAAAATCAGGCAAACTTTTTTACCCGGTTCCATTTTCCGGAGAATAACCATTTTTTATGGTTTTCGTTACCATCCGTTACCATATATTACCATAACGGCTTTTCAATTCTCAAAACAACCTGCAATTAATATATCGCATAATTATCATTTTTCAAATGCAAACGACACAAAATAAATTTACCGCAAAAAGAGTTGACAAGAGTTGATTTTTTTGCTTGACAAATCAAGAAAACAAGTTATATTAAGTTTTGGGAAGAGAGGTGCAAAATGAATATTGATGAGATGAAAGCGGAATTTCTTTCTTTCTCCATTGAAGCGTACAAAACCAAACTCGGGGTTTCCGGGGCGAAAGTTGCTGAATATTTTGAAGAAACCGGCACTCTTGATTTTCTGCTGGAAAACTACGACTTGCTGCATACTCTCGGTAAAGAACAGCTACTTTCCGAAATTGAACGGTTTTTGAAAAAAAGAGATAACAAATGAAACTCTATCACGGCAGCCATCTTGAAGTGAAAAATCCGAAGATCCTTACCTCATCAAGAGTGGGAGATTTCGGGCGTGGATTTTATACCACCAGCAGTTTGGAACAAGCTCGCCGCTGGGCTCAAATCCGGGCAAAACAGGAAGAACTTTCTGCCGGTATCGTAACTGCATTTGAGGTTCCGGATAATCTTTTTGAACATCCGGAACTGCGTATAAAAACTTTTGAAACTGCCGATGAAGAGTGGTTGGATTTTGTTTTGACGAACCGGAAAGATGTTGACTTTGAACACGAATTTGATCTGGTTCGCGGACTGGTTGCCGATGACCGGGTGTACGTCTGCTTGAATATGTTGGAAGATGGTCTGGCTGATCGGGAAACGGTTATCAAAAAACTTAAAACCTATGTACTGGCAGATCAGATATTGTTCCATACCGCCAAGTCGCTGTTGTTTCTGGAATACGCGGCAACAGAGGAAGTGTTATGCAAGTAACGCAGAAAAATCTTTATAATTTGATTCCCCCCAAAGCAGCAAAAATAACCACCATGTTGCGGTCGAGCCGCAACATGGCAGTAAAACAAGCGTTGTTGACTTTTTACACTTCAAGAGCCTACCGGCTTTTAGAACGGGAAGAAACCAAATTATGGCACGCCAGCCCGGAGCAGATTTTTGCAGAACATTTGTCAGTACCAAAACGAATCCGCAAAAGTTATCAGAATGGTCCCGGCCGCAGCAAACTTGCTCCTTACGCAGAACAAATCAAAGCGTGGCAAGTTAAAGGAATGACCTTGAGGGAAATCGCAGCCGAATTGCAAAAATACGGCTGTGTCACCACCGCCCAGAACCTCTCCCGTTTCCTGAAGAAAAAGTAATCACCGCAATCGTGACATTCCGAAAGTGCGTTGATGCCAGTTGGCTGTAACCGTCTGGTTCAATCCGGGAGAATAGAGAAACTGCCTTAACCGACTCTTGCCGTATTCCTGATTATCCGCAGAAAGCGGTATACTGCAATGACGGTCAGCGGCAATGAACTTTGGATCTGCCACAACCGATTGATTACCGGATTGACATCCGTCAGATCATTTCTGAAATAGCCATTGAGCCAGAGGATGAGATAATGTCCCTCATTGGCATTCATGAACCAACAATATCCGGGCATTAGATCCATTCGCCGCAGTGTTACCAGCAAAGAATTTATAAATACGGTAAACTTCCAATTTTCAGCTAACGGCGGCAAATAATAAATCCCGATCAAAACTTTTCCAAAACGTTCCAAATAGCGATCTGTAATTTCCATGATCCGATCAATTTTATCCATTCTCGAACCTCCATAATACAAATTTTCAGCGTAAAAACGCCTGTCAGATTTATATTATGTTCAAAATATATGGGTTATTGTCAGGCAGAATAAAACTGAAAAATAACAAATCTGTCAGCATTCCTCATGTAACAAATTATTTGTCTCTCCGGAGAGACAAATAACAGAGCAGGCTGTAATCAGAATTTGAGAATCCCAACTGACAGGTTTGATCAAGCCACCATCAATGTCAACCACAGGTTGACAAAAAAACTGAATTTCAGATTGAAAAAACATCTTCGGCGTGATATATTACCAGTGATAAGGTGTAAAATTAGCAGCATGTTGCTTGGCATTTGTATTGAGGCATAAGAATGAATAACAGCAAATCGGTTGAACCAAACATTGCTGATTTGGCGAATGGTTGGTTAAAAAAATACAAGTTGGACTATAAACTTGAGCAAGAGTCGTTAAACTCTGACATAGACAAAGCTCTTGCAGATTACTATTCGAAAAATGGTGGCAAGGGTGGTAATCGTCCCGATGCGAAATTGCTGTTGAGAGATAAAAATTTGGATTTCTATCCGATTCTTATCGAATACAAAGGATATAAAGACAAGCTGGTCAAACTTGATGCCAATGGTCAAGTTGATAACCGAACTGCTAAAAATGAGCCTAATTTAACAAATATCAATTCTTATGCTGTCAACGGAGCTGTTCATTACGCCAATGCTATTCTGCACCATACTGACTATAGCGATGTCATTGCAATCGGCGTAACTGGTTTTAAGGATGAAACTGGAAAACTTCACCACGAGATAGGCGTATACTACGTTTCTAAAAGCAACTTTGGTATCGGTCAAAAAGTCGGTGAATACACAGATTTATCGTTTCTGAAAGCAGATCACTTTGATGCGTTTATTGAAAAAGTAAAGAATCTGCAATTAACTCCGGAAGAACTTGAAAAACTCAAGGAACAGCGGGAACGCGAAATTAATATCAGTCTTGTAAAGCTGAATAACGATATTTACCAGAATGAAAAAGGTTTAACTGAAAACGATCGAATTTATCTTGTCGCAGCTTCAATCATTGCGACATTGGGTATTCCAGATAAGGTTAGACCGCTTGAAAAATCTGATTTGAAATCATCTACCGAAAGTGGAGATACTGACGGTGAAATTATGATTCGGAAAATCAAAAATTTTCTGGAATATAAGTCTTTACCCAAAGATAAAATGAATTTCATTGTCCGCACTCTTGAAAATACATTGACAACAGCCAATATCAATAAAGTTGAAAACCATGAAAGTCAGTTGAAGCGGGTTTTTACTAAGATTGTTGATGACTTGGGAATTTATTACAAAATCGGCTTGACCACGGACTTCACCGGCAAACTTTTTAACGAGATGTACGGTTGGCTCGGTTTTACTCAAGACAAATTAAATGACGTAGTGCTTACTCCGTCTTACGTTGCGACCTTGCTTGTCAAACTTGCAAAAGTCAATAAAGACTCCTATGTCTGGGACTTTGCGACCGGTTCTGCTGGGTTGCTTGTCGCAGCGATGAATGAAATGCTGATTGATGCAAAAGACAAAAGTACATCTCCGGAAGATTTGCTTAAAACGGAAGTGAAAATTAAATCAGAACAGTTGCTCGGAATAGAACTATTGCCCGGTATATATATGTTGGCAATTCTGAATATGATTTTAATGGGAGATGGTAGTTCTAATATTCTGAATAAGGACTCTTTGAGTGATTTTGATGGACACTATGGATTTGGCGAAACCGATAAGAAATTTCCTGCGACTGCTTTTGTACTTAATCCGCCATATTCAGCTCCGGGCAACGGAATGATTTTCGTTGAAAAAGCTCTTGCAATGATGGATCATGGACTTGCTGCAATCATTATTCAAAGTTCGGCTGGGTCAGGTAAAGCAACAGACTACAATAAAAGAATATTGAAAAAAAATACATTATTGGCAAGTATCAAAATGCCGATAGATTTGTTTATTGGCAAATCAAGCGTTCAAACCAATGTTTACGTTTTCAAAGTTGGCGAAGCCCACCACAAAGACAAAATTGTTAAATTTATTGATTTCTCCAACGACGGCTATACCAGAACGAATCGTAAAAAAGCCAGCGTTAATCTCCGGGATACAGATAGAGCCAAAGAGCGTTATCAAGAGATCGTTGATCTTGTCCACTTCGGGAAACACAAACTGAGTATCTTTACCGAGAAAGAATATTACGAAGGTCATATTGATCCCAATAGTGGAAAAGACTGGAATCAATCAGCTCCGGTCGATACAAAACCCACACTTGCAGATTTCAAAAAGACAGTCAGTGACTATCTCGCTTGGGAAGTATCAAATTTATTGAAACAATCAGGGGAGTCTGACTGCCTGGGAAAATAGATGCCCCACTTAACAAAATGTTAAGCCAAGTTGAGTGGGGCGAATATAAAATTGGAGATTTGTTTAAAGTCAATCCGACGAAGTATTATAGACTGTTAAATGATCAGTTATTATGTAACAGTGGTAATATTCCGGTTGTATCAAATCAATCGACAGATAACGGAGTAATGGGGTTCTCTGTGCGCAAGGCATTGAATAAAGGTAATTCAATTACTTGTTCTGATACAACAATCGGAGCAGATACGATGTTTTATCAAAAAAATGAATTCATCGGCTATCAGCACATACAGCATTTTCTCCCAAAGTTTTCTCGTTTTAATGAACGTATTGCATTGTTTATTATATCATCTTGCAAAATTGCAACCTCTAACAAAAATTATGATTATGGTCACAAGTTTAATAGAGCTGAAATGAACAAAACAAAAATCAAACTTCCGACTAAAAACGGAGAAATTGATTTTGATTTCATGGAGAGGTTTGTAGCTGAGCTGGAAGCTCAGCGTGTAGCTGAGCTGGAAGCTCAGCGTATCGCTGAGCTGGAAGCTTATCTCACCGCTACCGGATTGAAAGATTATGAGTTAACCGCCGCTGAACAGAAAGCTCTGGATGATTTTGAAAATAACTCTGTTTCAAATTGGCAAGAGTTTAATCTGATTGACATTTTCAAAGTAAAAAACACTCAATGTATCTTATCTCGCGATGTTGAAGCTAAAGAAAATGGTACACCGTATTTATGTGCCAGCGCAGACAACAATGCAATAAGTTCCTATATTTCATACAACGAAAAGTATTTAGATAAAGGAAACTGCATTTTTATCGGGGGGAAGACATTTGTTGTCACATATCAAAAAAATGATTTTTACTCCAATGATAGTCATAATTTAGCATTGTATCTCAAAGACTCAAAGAATGCAACCTTAATAACGCAACTATTTTGCATATCATGCATTAAATGTGGTTTGGGGTATAAATACTCATGGGGAGATAGCATTAGCTTTAAGAAAATTCAAAATGATATTATTCAGCTCCCTGTGAAAAAAGGTAAAATTGATTTTGAATTTATGGCAATCTTTATTTCAGCCATTCAAAAACTGATTATCAAAGACGTTGTGAAGTATAGCGATAGAAAAATCGCTGCGACAAAGCAGTACTGCAACAGTAAATGACGGAGATGAATTTTGGGATTTATTGATTTCTTAGAAAATAAATTACAAAAACTGTTGGAAAGGTTAAACAGCAGTTTAAGTATAAAATATTTTTTCTACCGTAGACAGCGTGACTGTTATAAACGTGTAAAAAAGATATTTTTATATGAAGAACAAGTGAAAGCAGCTGCAAGAATATTTTCAGAGAAAAAAACACATCCAAAACTGTCTGAAGTCGTAATTGTTGATGTTGTTGATAATGATGAAATCATACAAATAATTAATCACTTGCATACATCTGAAAAAAAGTTTAATGATCTTTCTTTTGACATACAACTCAAACAACCTGTCCTCAAGAAATCAAAATATGTATGGTTCCGCAATGATGAGATGGCCTCTACTCTTATTGCAAATGTAACATATCCTAATAAGCGTTGGGGCTGGAGATTGCAAATAATATCTAAGCCATATTCAGACTCTCACTGCATTGTTGAATACAGATTTTTTGTTAATATGAAATTCAGGATTCTGGATATGTTCATGTTTATAAACGAAAATATAAGTTTGTACAAAAATATTCCAAGCAATTCCTATGATTCTTTCTTTTACGAAAAAGATCAGGTCAACAGTTGCTTCAAAAATAAAGTATTAAATGGTTACAACACTGAAAGTATTGCTTGGCAAATCAAGAAATCATTTGAGGACATATTTTTTAATATTATTGCCCTTATGTCATATTCATATAAATTAAACGAATACAAATTGCCGATTGTTTTTAATGTGCAATATCCCATAAAGAGTGAGTTCACAAAAGAAGATATTTTTAATAATTTTTTGGAATACACTTATGTGACAGAAAATTGTGAGCAAATCACATGGGAGTCAATTGTAGACTACACCCCCAAAATAATTGCTTATTCGACACTTAAATCATGTAATCCATTTGATATAACACAATTATTAGCAATATACAGGTCGGAATTTTATTTGTCACTATTTCATAAAATTGAATACTACGAACGAGACAAACACATTGGAGCTTACTACAGAAATATAAAGAAATATGTCACCTCCGATGATTTGCAATGGTTGAATAAGAAAATACTGTTTTTTCAAAATAAAAAACGTTCTGAAATATTCGGACACAAAGAAGATGTTTGGTTTGAATATTGGAACGGCCAAAAACGTGATGGCAGATTTTTAATAAACTACCCAGAGAAATCAAAACAGTATTTAGAAGACTACAAACGGGATTGGGAATATCTACAAACATGCCGTGAAATTACATATTCCAGAAACACCTATAAAATTGCGATATGGACTGCCATTATTGCTTTTATTTCTTTAATAATATCAATTTTATCCTATATGAAAATGAATAACAATTAAAAGTTTATAGAGACAGAAACCTTTATGAAATACTCGGAATTTGATCAGTATCTGCTGCAGGGCGAGCCCGGGAAGCGGGATAAGGCTCAGGCTTGGAAGACGGCTATCGGACTTCAGGAGGTCGATGGTCTGTCCCCATCTGCCTATCTTCTGGAAACTGCCAAACGCCATATTGACGGCGATATCACCATTGATGAAGTCCGCTCCTTGCTGGATTCTTATTACAATACCCTGTCCAATCGCTCCGATGATGCCAATACCGAGGAGGCGGACAAGGTTTCAGCCAACATCACCAAACTGCTCAATGAACAAACCTTTTCTTTTTCCCCCTCCGGCTTGGCTGCGATCCACGGGCGTGTTTTTGAAGGCGTCTTCAAGTTCGCAGGAACTT